>JAFGDW010000317.1 GCA_016931935.1 Candidatus Zhuqueibacterota bacterium
CTTATATGTTTATCCTACTTAAATATAAGAAATTATATTGGAAAATCCTCACTCTTTTTTCAAAATTTATGAATAATTCAGGTTATAGAGTATAAAAGAATTTGCATGTTAAAAAATTTATTATATATTTGATGATAAGCGAGATTTATTTAAAATTAGAGGAGAAATTTATATGTCAACGTATGAGAATTTACTTGAAAATGCTTTAAAATTGAAACCAATTGATAGAGCTCATTTGATTGAAGGGTTGATGACTAGTATGGAAAAATCTGATCCGGAAATTGAGGCACTATGGGATCAAGAATCATTGAAACGATATAATGCATATAAGCAAAAACGAATTGAAGCGAAAGATTTAGATGAAGTATTAAGGAAATATGAATAGAATAAAATTCAAAATTATTGAACCAGCTGAATTAGAGCTTGACGATACATTTGAATACTACGAATATGAATCTATCGGTTTGGGGCACAGTTTTTTAGATGAATTTCGGAAGGGAGTTAAACGCATCCTCGCTCATCCTTATGCCTGGAATCTAATACAGGATAATGTTAGAAAATGTGTTCTTAATAAATTCCCATATACTATTGTCTATGCAATCGAAGAAAATTTAATAATAATACTTGCGATAGCCCACCAACACAGACGACCCGATTACTGGATTGACAGACTTTCAGATTTAACTTTCTAGATAGAATCGGGAACATACGTTTATCGTATCAATGAATTACAGCTCACAATTTGTACAGTTTGTTTCCACCTTATCAATAATAGGAGCATATTTATCTCAAAAACGATGAGATACAAACCATTATAATCAAGGCGATTGAAAAAGAATAAAAAGAATTGATTCAACGAGGAATTGAGCAAGGCATTGAACGATGCATTGAAAAGGGGCAAATATTGTTCGCACAAAAGATGCTGGCTTGGTGTTTTGCGACTAATGTCGTTAGAAAGTTGACTGATTTGACGGAAGCATTAATTGCTTTACTCAAATAGATATGTAGCCGCTAAGGTAAAATATATTTTTAATCTGTACGTGGATAAATATATTGCTCTATGTAAAATGCTATTCGTACGAAAACACATGACATTTTAAAAAAACAAAACGCCCGGGCGAGCGCGTCACCCAGGCGTTTTTGTATACAGGATATAAGGATTTTGGATTTATTACCCGTCAAGATAAAATAGCGACTTCATCGCAGTCTTCAGCTGCGAGTAACGCGAGTCGGGCTAAAAGGCATTGTTATGCAATATTTTCATTTCTTACTTTTTGGAAAGATTCTATCCAGTCCACTGCTTCTTCCATATTCCTGAAAAGCTTCCTTTCCTGCTTCGCACCGGATATTTCAGCGTAAGCCATCCACATTCTGCCAATACCAAAGTCGTAATCTTCTGCAATCAATAGGGCGGTACGCTTACCAAGTCTTGGAAGATGCTCTTTTACAAAACTTGACAGAATTCTAAGTTCATTTTCATTAAAGGATATCATCGATGCATTGCTGAAATCCCAGATTTCATCCATCCCATCTGTATGGTCCGGATGTCTTAGTAACTCATCAATGGATTCCTGTATTTCAATGTGAGTGGGAATTCCGCCAATCTCAATAAACGCTATATTTTTTTCAAGATCTATCTTAATCATAGTAATTTTAATCCTTCTATGAACAAAATATTCTTGATTAACACTTCGATTGATGGAATTGTGTATATCATATTTTCATTTTCGACGTTAAGCTGCCGCCTTCTCTTCAAACACCTGTGCCATGATATGCGTATCTGCTTCAGTCATAACCTTATCAATGTCCAGCAGAATTTTTACTTTATTATTGGCCTTCGCCATTGCCAGTATGTATTCAGTCGATCGGCCGTCGCCGAATTTGGGTGGCTCATCAATATCCACTGCGCGGATGTTACTGATTTCCGATACGGCATCCACGGCAATACCGATTTGAATTATCGATGCCCGATGCTCAATTTCCAGAATAATGATACAGCTACGCTCGTTGTATTCCACAATCGGCATCCCGAATTTCAACCGAATATCGATCACCGGAATGACGCGGCCACGCAGATTAATCAAACCACGGATATATTTGGGCGTTTGCGGAATCGCACGCACTGGCATCATGCCGATAATCTCTTTAATTTTGAGAATATCGATACCAAATTCCTGCTTGCCCAGCGAGAAGGTGAGGTATTTTCCTTCAAGATTGACTTTTGATTTGATGCGTTGCTCCTCAGCATCCACGGCACGGCGGAGTAGCAATTCCTGAGGATCATCCAGTGGTTTGGTTTTCAGTTTACGACTGTTGGCTTGATCGCCACAGGCGACACGGGCAAACCGCAAATCGACAAAGCGATTCAGATCGATTAAATTACCGATTCTCATTTCATCGTGCATGTAGCGCTGAATTCGTTCCAAATCTTCAATGACCGGGAACAGGTCACCGGTTTTAATACCGGCAGGTTCGGTCAATACGTTCTTCAATAACGGCACTTTCAAGCCGAGCTTTTTATCGGGATCGAGAAAATTGACAGCGATTTCAGCAGCCATGCCTGGTTTTTGCTCGATGAATTTTCCGGCATGGACAAGCATCTGCGTAAATTCATGCACCGCTTCCGGATAGGCATTGATAAACTCATTTTGCAGTACGACCACGCAACACGGATGTTGCGGCCAAAGTTCACTGGACAGGAACTGCAATTCAGCAATATCCGTAGCGATGGCTTTGGTGCCCAACGGTTCAGCGACCAGATAACCACATGCATTGGAATTTTCCCCTAAAAATTCCGGCATTTTAATCGGTGGTGTTACTTCAAAACTGACATCCACGTTGGCATCGCCGGTGACTCCCGGTCGCAAGCCGATACCCTTGAAGAAAATATGCGCCAACATGTTATGAATCGATAGTGTATGAGGAATGTAAAATGATTTTCCGCGGAAGAAATTTTGATAGGGCTCTTTGTAGACGCCGCCTTTTTTGTTGCGAACGAAAATACTACCGTTTTTATGAGCAAGCAGCACCAATTTAATGGGAACGTTATAACTGTAAAGGTCCATGGCGATTGGGGCAAGTACGCACGCACCAACGACCGATCCGTCTTCCAACGCTTTGGCAACAGGATTCCAACTAGACATGCAATGGGTCTGCAATTCAAAATGTTTTGGCGTCAATTCGCCTGTTTGAATCAAATGCCTCATCACCCCAAGCACAAGGTGGTCGGTGATCTGGATGTGGGCGACATTAAGCATTACTTTCCCGGACGCGGTCATCCGAAATTCGCGCTTTTTCTCCGATGCCTGAGTATCTACTTGCTTCAGGCCGAATGCTTCTTCGATTTTCTCTCGCAGCTCGTCGGCATTAAACGGTTTGGAAATAAAGCTGGAAACGCCAGCTTCGGTGGCCTTGTTGACTTCCTTTTTTTCTCCACGGCCAGTTGCCATAATGAAAGGAACGGATTTGAATGCATCATTTCCGCGCACCCAGACTAACAGGTCATACCCACTTTTATTCGGCATGTTCCAGTCGCTGATGATAAGGTCAAAACTGCCTTCCTGCTGGAGTTTATTGACCGCGTCATTACCATCTTCGGCCAGCACAATATTCTCAAAGCCAAGCGCGTTAAGCGTTTTGCGCTCCATTTTTTGCATGAGCTTTGCGTCTTCGACGAGCAAAATTTTGATGTTGGAATCAATCGGCATGAACCAACCTCCACATATTTTTTATAAAGTATTCGCGATACATGTCATATCGAAATTATCGGACGGCACGCCAAAAACATAAGTGGGGAATGTTATTATTTGGATTTTACCTGAAAGATAATATGAAGTACAAAATAGTGGAGATAAACAAGTGAGATAATCAGTCATTAACAACGTTGCAGTTGCTAATGACTGACCATTGATTACTTATTTTTTTCCATAACTCCCAAAAAACTGATCCAAATCTGTTATCGCCTGGTTCAAGCATGTTTCTACACTTTCCCCGAGCGCCTGAACCAAAGCAACAGGCTGTTTATCGCTAACGGGTTGGGAATCGAAGTAATCGTGCTGCCAAATCAATGTGTTGGAGTCGCGGTCAAGCAGTTCCAAATGGATTTTGACATTAGTGAACCATTTGCCGTCTTCATCCCATTCTTCAAATTTTTTAATTGTGCCCCGTAACCAAAAATCCACATGGTTGTATTGCGGAAATGGCGTTACTCGTGAGAAGATTCCACTGGCAGACAACTGCGCTAATGCTTTTTCTGTTGTCATTTGTTTTGGCGGGACAATCCATTGGTGGTAATTATAAAACTTAACTTCATAGGGCGATTCGCGATATACAATACGGTCTTCCTCATATAATGGATCTGCCGAGAATGTTTCGACACCAAGTGTATAGTGATATTTCGCCGACAGATTTGCTGGTTCCGCGATGTCATAATCGATTGTATAGTAATGAATATCCGGTACGGAGCCGCAGTTTATGAATAGAAGATACAATATAATAAGTAATGCAGAATTACGCATGGATATCTCTCCAAATATGCTGAAGGTTATTTTTCGATGTCGCGGTCGGCTGGCGCGGATTTGCGAATCAACTGCCAGGGGCGATCTTTAATGGAACGACTGAATTCTTCCAGATTGCCTGTCGTACGTTGAAGGTTGTCCATAATTTCGTTGAAATTGGTACCTTTTGTCAGCACTACATTATCTAAATCAACAATCATCCGGTCAACGTGTTTCATCAGATTTTTCGTTTGCTGAAGCGTTTCCTCGAGATGCTGCATGGAATTGGATATATTTGATTCATTGTTCAGCAGCAGATCGTCGACTTTATCGGTTAATGAATTCAAATCCTGAATAGCTTTATTCGTATTTTCCATCATTGTAGCAATCGATTCCTGATTCTTTTCCAGCAGATCATTTAAATTTACAAAGATGCTGGCTATTTGCTTCTGGTTATCGGACCCGAAAAGCGCTCGTATCTCAGTCAGGGTTTCGTTTACCTGGGTGGCAATTTCTGCCATCGGCTCAGCCAACTGTGATAGTGATGGAACCTCTTTCGCTCTTAACAGACTACCCGGAGGTAATAACGCCGAATCGGGGTGTCCGGTCGTAATATTGATGTGTTGTTCGCCCATCAAACCAATTGAAGTGACCATTGCCTCGGAATTTGTTTTCACCGGAATGGAGTCGTCGATTTCCAGAACAAATTCAATTAAAGAGTTATCTTTGGGATATATATGCATATCTTTGATGACCCCGACTTCCATTCCGCCAAAGCGAACGGTCGATCCGACCTCAAGGCCGCCTGTATAGTCGTAGCGAACTGTGTATTCATTTGTTTTTTTGAAAAGCTTCAGTCCGGATACAGCAATCAGAAATGCAATTAGCAGGATTGCACTCACAACCACCATCAAACCAGCTTTGATTTCCTGCGGTCGATAATCCATATATAAATTACTCCTGAACGACTTTTTATATTATGTGTGAATAGTACAAACGTAGAAATTGACAAGAACAGCTTACCAAAATTGGAGAAACAAAACGACATTCCACATAGCCACTGATTAAAAATTGAGTTACCCACCAACCAGTGAGCTGAGATATTCATTGCGATCCACTTCTTCAGGATCGGGTTCGCGATTAAAAAATTGCTGTATTTTGGGGTTGTCCATTGCCTGTAATTCCTGCACGGTTCCCAGCGCCAGAATACGTCCTTTATCGAGCAATGCCACCCGGTCGGCGATCATGAAAACAGACGCCATTTCATGGGTGACAATAACGATTGTCATTTTAAACGCTTTTTTCAATTTAAGAATTAAATGATCAATGCCGACTGCCACAATCGGATCGAGTCCGGCTGATGGCTCATCGCAGAACAGAATATCCGGATCCATGGCAATCGCCCGAGCCAACGCAGCGCGTTTTTTCATGCCACCGGATAATTGAGCAGGCATAAAGTTTTCGAAACCTGCCAGACCAACCTGATCCAGCTTCATCCGTGTCATAATTCCGATCGTTGATTGTTCTAACTGCGTGTGTTCGCGCAATGGTAGTGCAACATTTTCACCAACAGTCATGGAATTGAACAATGCGCCACTCTGAAAAAGCATACCGATTTTTTTCACGATGGGTAACCGTTCGTCCTCGTCCATACGGGTAATGTCGTGCCCCTTTATCAGAATGTGACCTTCCGATGGCTTGGATAAGCCGATGATGTGGCGCAATAATGTACTCTTACCACATCCGGATCGGCCGAGAATGATGAGCGTTTCTCCACGGTTTACAGTCAGATTAATACCATCGAGAATTTTTCGAGTACCATAATATGTAACGAGATCTTTTATTTCAATCATAATTGAATTCATGGTGCAATGTAAAATCGGTCAATCGTGAAAGGTAAATTGTTAAACGAGACGGTTTGATTAAACTTCATTCACGATATCGAAATTAACAATTGGAATGTGTTGTCTTTTCAGAGAAATTATTCGGATTTAAAATAGATTCGGAACCTTCATAACTCTGAACTTTAAAGCGTGAATTATTGAACGATATCTCTAAAGCGTCGAGTAGAAAAACATAGTGCACAACAAATCAGCAATGATAATGAGGAATATTGATGCAACAACGGAATTGGTGGTTGCTTTCCCTACGCCTTCAGCGCCTCCGTTAACGGAAAATCCCTGATAACTGCCAACTATAGCAATAATGGCGGCAAAGAAAAACGTCTTAATAAGTCCGGTAATCAGGTCCTTCATCACCAGCGCTTCAATTGTTTCATTGAAATAACGAATAAAGGAGATCTTCAGGTTAAACATGGCCAGAAAAAATCCGCCGCCGATACCAACAGTATCGGCAATTAGTGTCAGGCATGGCAGCATGATCAGTAACGCCAGGAAGCGGGGAACAACCAGAAATTTAATTGGATTGAAGCCCATCGTTTGCAAGGCATCAATTTCTTCATACACTTTCATGGTTCCGATTTCAGCGGCGATTGCCGAGCCACTTCTACCGGCGATAATAATCGCAGTAATTAACGGTCCCATTTCACGTGTCATGGAAACGCCGACCAAATCCGCAACATAAATAGCCGCGCCAAACCGTTCAAGTTGATATGCTGCCTGCATTGCAAGAATTAAACCAACAAAGAAACAAATAATCGCCACAATAGGGATGGAGTTGACGCCCATTAATACCATCTGATCAATTGTACTTTGCCAGCGAAGTCCTTTACCTCGGAACGGCGCAACGAATAACCAATACGAAGTCTTCTTGCTTAAAGATGCGAACCGAGAAATTTGAACGAAAAATTGTAGTGTATTGCGGCCGATGTGGCCGAGTATTAATTCAATTTGCTTCATGGTAGGCTTTCACTGCATCAGCTTCTTTCGGAAAGATTGAAAAGACTTTGTCCAGTCGGCTTAATTCAAACACATCGTGCACCACACCTTGAACATGGCACATAAATAACTTGCCTTTATAATCATTGACAAGTTGCAATCCCTCAACCAACGTTGCAACACCGGAGCTATCCATATAGGTCACGCCGGCCAGATTAACAATAATTCCTTTTGTTTCATCATTTGTCAACTTAATTATTTCCTTGCGAACCTGTGGCGAGGAGTATAAATCAATATCACCTTCAACGGTTATAATTGCTATGTCGTCTTGTTTGTTGACATCAACTTTTAACATGTATTCCCTTTATGCGTTAGATATTTTACCAGTTTTAATTTATTACCAATTTTCACGTTTGTATCGTAAAAAACTTCATCCATGACAGATTTTATCAAATGAACGCCAAGTCCACCTGGCCGAATGTCGTCCAGCGAACGGGATTTAATTGTGCTTTCATTTACTTTTTTACCAAAGTCCCTTAAGGTAAATTCGATCCGATCATTATAGAGTCGACAGGTCATGTGGATGATGTCCGATGGGGATTGGTCATAGGCATATTTCACTATATTACTGCACGCTTCATCAACGGCCAGCGTGATATTGTTCTGATCTTCGGAAGAAAATCCAATCAGTTCACACGTGTAACCAACACCAATGCGTATAATTTTTAAAAACCTGGCTTCAGCAGGAATTTTCATTTCGATCATCTTGGTCATGAGTTTCCTTTGTTGTCATCTTCCCAAACACATTTTCGCAGTGCAAAAAATGTGCTCAACCACACCACTTCAATGTAACGACTGTAATATCGTCCATTTGCTCTTCTTCGAGTGAGAATTTCAAAACATCGCGAATAATTCCCCGAACCAACATTTCCGGATTGGACGGCGCATTCTGTAATAGTTTCAGAAGTCGATCCTGTGTATACATTTCTCCAACTGAATTACGCGCTTCAATAACGCCATCGGTAAAAAATATTATGTTATCACCGGGTTCCAATTTGATTGTTGTCTCTGCAAGCGGAGCGGATTCAAATATGCCGAGAGGAATTCCTCCTTTTGGCCGAAACCATTCTACTTCACCTGTTGCAGCATGTCGCCAGTAGGGAGGCAAGTGGCCTCCGTTAACAATTGTCAGCTTTCCCGATTGTGTATTGAGCAGCATATATTGCAGTGTAACGAACATTCCTTTAAAGCGTCGTTCGACAAGTAGTGAATTTATTTCCTTTACAGTATCAAGCGCAGAGTTTTGAACATGGCTGTGATGACGAAGATCGCTTATAAGCCGCGCCATATATAATGCTGCGGGAATACCCTTCCCGGCGACATCGCCGATCACAAACGCGAGATGTTCGTTATCAAGTTCGATGAAATCGAACAGATCACCGCCAACTGCGGCAGCCGGAACATTTTTCCCAAATATTTGAAATCGATTTGCTGATGAGTGCGGGAAACGTTGAGGCATAAAACTCTGCTGGATACTTGCTGCTGATGCCAATTCTTGCTGTAAACGTTCCTGGGTCAGCCGGAATTGGTGATACTGGGCATTTTCAATGACCAATGCCACCTGACGGCAAAATGTGACAAACAGTTCCAGATTATCTTCAGTAAATGGTTGTCCATCCCGTCGGTTCAGTACTTCTGCAACGCCAATTACATGGCCTTTAACGGAGAGCGGAGCAGCAATAATAGAGCGTGTTTCGAATCCGGTGGTTTCATCAACCTCAGAATAAAAACGCGGATCAGATTTCACATCGGAAACAATCACCGGTTCAGCGTGTTCTGCGACCCAACCGGCTATCCCCTGACCGATATCAAGTTGTACGGTATCTTCAATTCGGTCACGAACTTCACCCAATGCAAACCGACACTCCAACTTGTGCGATATTTTATTTAACAGCATAATCGAACTTGCTTCGGCATGCATCACGGTCTGGGCTTTTTGCATGACAAGGTGGACAAGCTCATCCAATTCCAACGTGGAACTGATCAAAGCAGTAACGTCGATTAGGCTGGTCAATTCATCAATGCGGCGATTTAAGGCTGCAATGTCCGATGGTGATTTCAAAATATATTACTTATTCCTGTTTGAAAGAAATGAGTTACTAAACCCGGAAATATTGATAGTTTTCGATTTAATAAAAAACCGATCCGCAAATACACATGTTTGTATCTACATATGATATTAATACAATAAAGGTCAAAGTTGTCTCATAGATGATACATTTTGGTGAAATGTTGTCCGTAAAGATAAAATAAACTGGCTTTAAAAGCAAGCGATAAAATGTTAAAAATTAAAAATGTTTAAATTCGGTTACAGGATTTGCGAATATATCACAATGTTGTCATGTTTTATACAATATCGACTAGCGATTTTGAGAATGTAAAAATCTCAATTTTAGACACTCTTGTTTAACAGCGAAACATTTGTTTCAGATTGACACAAACCATAAAATTGAGTGTATCGAATTCTTAACAGAGTAACCTTCTCATAAATAATAAAATGATAGTATTTGTAACATAAATTCAACATGGCATGGATATTGCGTTTTAATTGATGGCCTAAGCTTCAAACTTTTAATAACATATAAAATAAGCAACAGAAGTAAATCATAATTTATTACCAATTACCTTTTATTTAGAGGACCTGATTGTGGAAATGAACATGTTAATTGATGAGAAGTACGAAGTGATTTCCAAAATCAAACAGGGGGGATTTGGTATTGTCTACTATGGATTTGATCGAAAATTCGATAAACCGATTGCGATTAAAGCCATTGAGCCAAACCTGCTTCAGGAAGCAAAGTACATCGATATGTTTCTGGAAGAAGCAAAAAATGCAGCAAAGCTCAACCACAATAATATTGTGCATGTGTACGACTTAATCAAATCCAATGATGGCCAATTCTATATTATTATGGAATACATCGATGGTGTTGATTTGCAGCGTGTGTTAAAACGTTGCCGGACCAAAGGTTTGAAAATACCTTTGAAACTTAGCATTTATATTATTAAAGAGATTTGCAAGGCGTTGGAATACGCTCATAACAAGCGTGATCTCATCACCAATGAACCTATAAATTTGGTACATCAGGATATTTCTCCATCAAATATCATGATCTCGGCAAATGGTACGGTTAAACTCATTGATTTTGGGATTGCGGGAATTAAGTTTAATCGAAATGGCAATGGAAATGCCGGTCAAATTATGGTCACCGGTAAGTTGCCATACCTGGCACCGGAGCAACTAAATGGTGGTCGAATTGATCGGCGAGCGGATATTTTTTCGCTTGGTTCGGTGTTTTACGAAACGCTAACGAACGAAATGCTGTTTAGTGCGGAAAGCGATGAGAAAATTGTTGAGGCAATTAAACGCGGCCGTGTCAACTATCGACAACTGGAAGATAATCAGGTACCAGAGTCAGTTCAGAAAATACTTGTTAAAACACTCCAGCGAAATTTAAATGATCGATATCAAGGTGCAAATAACATTTATATCGATCTGGTTGAATACCTGATGACATCAATTGAATCAGTAGAATTATCAGCTGAACTAGGGCAGTTTGTTCAGGAATTATTTCAGGATAGTACGGTGTCGGAAGAAATTTCGCCAGTGGAAATTGAAACTGCCAAACCGGAAGAAACGAATTCGGTTGTTGCCAATAATGATGAAGTCGTTGAATCCGACACAAATTTATCGGATCAGCTTGCGGCTGAATTGGCAAGTCTGACAATGGATGATGAAAAAGCCCAGGCGGTCAATCTTCCAGCCGAAGAAGAAGTTCTGGATAGTACGGATGAAATTCCGACGGGTTCGGAAGTTGAAATCGATATGACACCTGTAGAACAAGAATCATCAGAAGGCGATGAGGCTATCACTCCTGAAGAGACAGACGTTTCTGCTATTCAGGAAGAAACAAAGTTAGGTGCTGAATCTGAAGAACAGGAAGCAGCTGTTGAGGATATCCTTAAAGACAACACAGACTTCAACTTCACTTCTGATGACTCATTCGATTTTGAAACGGATATTGATTCAGATTTTAAAGATGAAAGTGTTTCTGAAGAAGATGATGAAATTGCACGTTTGGAAGCAGAATTACAACAAACAGTGGTTTCAGAAAGATCAGAATCCGATATATCTGATGATTCATATGATTTTGCAACTGAAGAAGCATCGTTTCAATCTATTCATCACAGTGAAAATCCAACATCAGAAACTGTTGTTATCGAGCCCGAGTCGGTCGGTAAATTCTCACCCGTAATGGCAACAAAAATGGAGGAGGATGAAGAGGGCGATGATGATGTAAAAACAGTTATTGATGTCATCCGGCTTTCTGCACAAAACCATAAACGGCCGTTAATTATTGGCGGCGTCAGTACTGCATTGGCTCTGATAATATTTATGGTGCTGAATGTCTTTTTTGGATGGACAGCCACCGGGCGAAAACTTAACGATCATTTTTGGCCACCGGCAATTCGGATCTACTCCGCTCCCCAGGGTGCTAAAGTGTTTATTGATGGCACAGAACAAGGTGGAGTAACACCCCTTTCCATACCGGAAATTACTCCTGGATTGCATACGTTAACACTTGCATATCCCGGATACCCAACATTAACACGATCGTTACAGGTACCAAGTAAAGGTGAATTACAGGTTGATGGCGAAACCACACGTAAAGGCTATGAACCATATGTTTTTAGTTTCAAAACACAATTCGAACTGAATTCAGATCCACCGGGAGCGACAATTTATATCAATAATACAAAAATAAATCAGAAAACTCCCGCTGTTATCGATTGGAAAGTCGGAGAACCCTTAAAAGTGGATATGAGCAAACCGGGATTTCAGGAACTTACCGGCTTCTCATTCAATACGCTGGAAGAAACTGCGGAGATTGAAGATAATCGTCTTTGGAATTTTACACCGATTCAAGGCAGTGAAAAAAAATATATTATTGAAGGCTTGTTCAAACGATTCGTGAAAATATCATCCGTCCCAAGCAGTTCATCGTTTTATCTGGACGGGTCATCATCCGTGACGGGAAAAACAGGCGCTGTCGAAAGTATTGCTCTTTCTGTGGGCAAGCATGATATTCTGTTTACAAAACCCGGGTACATTTCCAAGCGTGTATCCGTAACTGTGGATGAAATGGGACCATCTTCCATATTTGCCATGTTATCGCGGGATGTAAAAATCTTTTCAAAGGATGAAACAGATATATCCGATGCAGATATTGGCGCCACGGTCATCCGTGTTTATAGTGAAGGCAAGAGTTATACAAGAAATATTCAGACACCGTGTGAAATGTCGCTACCACCGGTTGAACATAAAGTGCTCTTGCGAAAACAAGGATATAAAGATGTGGTTATCAATATTAATCCGAACCAGCGTGTCGTGGTTGCGCGGATGCAACCTCAAAAGGTAAATGTTGATATGGTCATCACAGATGCATTGTCGGGTTTACCATTAAGCAATGCACAGGTGATGTTCACCGGATTAAATGGCGAAACCGAAGGTGAAATAATGTTTGGTATGACCGATGAAGATGGAATTTGCTCACAAACTATTATTCCGGGACAATACACGTTTAGAGTCAGTAAAAACCGTTATTTTGAAAAAACAACGACTGTTACTGTCGATGAAAATAAACGCGTCAATCTAAAACTTATCATCCAGTAATAATCAACCGCGGAGAATACAACATGCCTAAAATCGTTGTCAAAAGAAAAGCAGAGGTCTACAAGGAGATGCCGATTCGGCCTTTCCAAAACCGCATTACAGTAGGGTCTGAGGGGGACAACGATCTGATCCTTGCGGATAAAAAAATATCCATGCACCACCTGTTGATTGAAAAAGATGGTGACACATATTATGTAACTGATACTGATAGTGCATTTGGCACATTTATTAATGGCGAACGGATAGATGCCCGTACGCCAATTACCAGTGGTGATGAAATTTTGCTCGGTGAACATACCCTGCAATTTGAAAATGCTGGTTTCGATAATGGTGATAACGGAGATAGTTTGCCGGATTCAGCTACGTTATCACATGTGGACGATTACGAAATCGCTGATGAAGATTTTGATCAGGGAGATGACGTTGCACCGCAGGTATTAAAATCAGTCGATTCTCAATTTTCCTCATCCGGTAAAAAACCTGGTTATTATCTTATCGCTATCTATGGTCCATATATTGGCAAAAAATATCAACTCAATGGAGATATTACAAAAATTGGCCGCGACAAAGCATTGAATGATATTGTAATACGGGACAATGAAAAAGGCGAGATCGACCCCAGCATTTCCCGACGTCATGCGACCATTTATTTTGAAAATAATGAATTGTTTATTTCTGATAAGCGGAGTAAAACGCGGACCCGCGTAAATCAACATATCCTTGATGAAGATAGTGTAATGAAGCTTTATCCCGGAGATGAAATTGAAATTCGTAGCGATCAAAAAGGGACAATTTTCCGTTTGGTTGCCGGGGATGAGGTAAATTACGCTCCTCCCAAAAAAGCTGGTAATTGGTGGATACGTAATGGATTAATTAGCCTGCGATTGGCATCAGCGGCTATTATTGTGCTGGCAATATTGACGTTGGTTTCATCATGGAGGCAATTGAGTACGCTGCTGCAGGTACCCAAAAAACTTAGTGTAAAACAATCCATGTGGCTGGCAGAAAGCGATCCCATTGGTGGATTCCGACAGCCCGAAGACGTGCGGAAAGATATGAGCTCCATGACTCCGGGTGTCGCTGATTTGAATGGCGATGGAGTTAATGATGTTGTTTATGTCGATAAATTGGGTTATCTGTTTGTTGAAAACGGTTTGACCAAACAACCGATGTGGCCGGCGGCTGTAAATTATCGAATACAATTTCCGTTGAATTTTGTGCTTGCGGATTTAAATGGAAATGGCTTGCCGGATATCATGCTGCCATCAAATGATTCGCGTATTTATGCAATTGATGGTGAGAGTGGTAATGAAATCTGGACCAGTCCGCTTATCGGTGGCGTTCTGTCCGGTGCACCAACAATCGCCGATATCAATGGCGATAAAATTCCGGATATTTTCTTCTGCAATATCCGTGGAGAGATTTATATTGGATATGGTACCTACAGTGAACCACGTTGGAGTAATAATCAAACATCATCCAAAATACGTTGTACGCCATCGGCTGGTGATTTTAATGGCGACGGTATTTATGAAATTGCCGTTGGAACGGATGCCGGTGAACTGCTGATATTCAACGGCATAACCAATGCATTCAGCACAGTTATTGATTTGAATGAAGAGTACCAAAAAGCAAAAGGATCATTCTTTGAAGATCATCAAATTCGTGGTCATCTGGCAATCGGCGACCTTGATGGCGACAAACGTGATGACATTGTTGCTATGTCGACCAAGGGACATGTGATGGCAATTTCCGGTAATGGATTCAAACGGCTGTGGTTTGATGAATTGGTTGCGGCAGATACTTTTAAAGAAGACGAAGTCGCAAATATTGCGCTTGGCGATTTAGACAATGACAAAATGCAAGATGTTGTAATTTTTACAACAGATAATAAAATTTTGGCCTATCGTGGCAGTGGCCAGGGTAATGGCAATAAAAAGTTACTCTGGGGAATCATGCCTGAAGATGATGAAGAATTCGTTTCTCATCCGGTTATCTCGGATGTGAATAAGGATGGTAATGCAGATGTTATTGCCGCCGGATTTTTCAACGGGCTGTATCTGCTGAATGGTAAAAGCGGAAAAGTTTTATGGCAAGCAAAAGAAGGACAATCGCAAATGCAGACGATTGTAAGTACACCTCTGATTGCGGATATCAACGCCGATAAAACGCTGGATATTTTTGTAAGGACAATGGATGAAAAATTCTACCTTGCAGAGACAAATGCAAAAGTTCCTAAAAGTCTGGTATGGTGGGGACAAATTAACAATGATGCCGCACAAACCGGAAATTATTTAGTGACAGGAATGGATAGTCTCAATACTTTAATTTATTTCATACTCTCGATCGTACTCATAGTGGCTCTTGGAATATTAAACGTTTTAATAGTTCTCAAACGGAAAAAGGTATTTACGATCTGATTTAGCGGGATGGCTATGAAATTACAGATGGTAGCGAAAAGTGACGTCGGCAAGGTAAGGGAAGTAAACGAAGATTTTTGTGGTATTTTTCAGGAAGAAAAATTAGCGCTCGTATGCGATGGTATGGGAGGGCATAAAGCCGGGTCACAGGCAAGTAGACTGGCGGTTTCCACAATCCGATATGCGTTCTCGTATATCGAAGAGTCTGTACATCAAAAGATAACTGTCGACATGGATGAAGAAAATCAGGTGGCTGCTGGTCGCCTGGTAAGTTCTATCCGACTGGCAAACCGGCATGTGTTTAATCGCGCGTGCCGTGAGCCTGAATTCAGAGGAATGGGAACGACAGTCTCAGCAATTTCCTTTGATGAAAATGGGCATGCCTGTATTGTCCACGTGGGTGATTCCCGAGTGTACCGGATTCGTGATAACATCATGGAGCAGATAACTGAAGATCACTCATGGCTGAATGAATTAATTCAGGATCAGGAAATTAACAAGGAAGATGCTGTTCAATTCGAAAAAAAGAATGTCATTACCCGCGCACTCGGGCTCGCTGAAAAAGTAAAGATCGATGTGCAGTTGGAACCAGTCAAAAATGGAGATGTATTCCTGCTCTGCAGCGATGGCTTAACGGATGCATTAACGGATAATGATATTCAAAAAATAATTCAGCTCAATTCATCTAGTTTGCAACGAACCGCAGCTCATCTAATAAATTCAGCCAATATTGCAGGTGGTCCGGATAATATTTCAGTTGTACTCGTGAAGGTGGAAAACGATGTTGAAGATATTTCAGCATTAAATTCGATTTCGCTTTCTCTGAAGGTTGAAAATGAGATTGTTAGCACATTTGAGAATCGAATTTTAAGACGCGAGTTCAACAATAAAGGTATGTTTAGTTCACTCTTAAACAAAGCATCGGAAATTTGGGAACAGAAGGTAACCAGAATTAGTGTCGCGGCTGCTGCCATTGTTTTGCTGGGCGTGGGAGTGCACAGAATCCTTCCGGGGGGAAGCGACAGCATGATGGCGACACCAGTTCAGCTTCAGGCTGATGAAATTGAGGTAACTAAACAAATTGCAAATAACCGTTTCCGAAATTCTATGAAAGTCGCACCCGGCGGTGATGGCGCATTGACTGAAGATTCAACTCATAATCCAGCGCCCAAAAACCGAAATACGATGCCGAATGAACTGATTCAAACAAAACCGTTAACAGAAACAAGCACCAGTGTTGGGCAGATTTTTTTACTTGGCGTTGAAAATATTGGAAATTACAAAGATAGTTTTATTTATCTTAACGATCGGGTAGCTGGTAAGACGGTTGAGTTTTTGGAAACAGGTCTTCGTGTTCGTCCAGGATTGTATAGAATTGCAATCAAAGATATCAATCAAACAACATTATACCAATATGCAAGTCGGATACGAATCGTAGCCGGTGATATTAAAGCAATTGAAATTCGCTAACCTGAAATGTCGCATAATTCTGGTATGGATTGTATCTAACAATCGATTCGCAATTCTTAAAAGACATATTTGTACTTGTTTTACAAAAGGCAAAAATCCGGCTGATCCTGGTTTTTTCTGAGAATAAGTTGATGCCTGTAAAAACGGTTATCTTGCAGCCGAACTTTTATTTTGGATTTTATGCTTCATTATAAAAGTTCAGGATTCATTCGTAAAACACATACGATTCATTCCTACACTGGTTAGAACTAGCTCGTTTCCATTGGTCGGCGAACAAACAAATTGAGTAAACTCTACCAGAAATGCTCATCATATAATGAGAGAGGTATTTCCATGAAAGCAGCTATAAGAATTATGATCTTGGCCTTTGTGTTCGGGCTCATAACATCTCCTTTGTTAGCTCAACGGCAGACAGAAGCTTCAGTATCATGGTATAACAGGGGGACAAAAGCGACCTCATCTGAGGAAAAAATTAAATGTTTTAGCAAGGCAATCGAGCTAGTGCCGGAATTTATAGAAGCCCATTATTATCTGGGGCATACATATAAAAATATTGGCGAGCTGGAAAAAGCCAAAGTCGAATATCAGATTGCACTGGATGCAAATCCAGCGAAGTTAAATAAAACATTGAAACGAACAATCCTGTTTGAACTGGGCCTTGTTCTTGAAAAAAGCGGGCTACATAATGATGCAGAACAGGTTTATCTTGAAGCCCTGTCGATCGCTGAAGAAAACACCGTTAAGGCGACTATTTATAACATGCTTGGGAATATCATGTTAAGTAGCCAACAGTTCGACAAGGCGATAAATTATTATGAAAGAGGCAAGGAAGCCTATCCAATAAATGCTAATTCATTCTCCAGTGCAATTGAACGAGTGAAGCAGCAAAAAACCATTGTCACTGATTATGATAAAGCAACCAAAGAAATTGCACGCAATAATTATGAAGAGGGGATTAAGCTGCTTGAAGCGGTGGCAGACATTAATCCTGAGTACAAAGATGTAAGCAAATTGCTCTCGGATACCAAGCAAAAACTGGAATCAAAAGAGTTGGTCGACAATGTACAGGATTTTTATCAACAGGGTCTCAATGCTATGCGCCAGGAAGACTGGAAAGCTGCTATCGAATCGTTCGAATTGGTAACTGCGAAGACACCGGATTATCAGGATGTGCAGCGCAATTTGGCCACAGCACAGCAAAACTATAAATCAAAAATTAAAGCTGATAACCTGGATCGCCTGTATGATGATGGAAATGCCGCAGTTCAACGTGGTGACTATATCAAAGCTCTGATTGCATACGAACGTATTAGCGAAATTGATCCTGAATATAAAAATGTTGCGTTTAAAATTCAACAGATCCTTCAAAAAACAGATAAGCAAAGTAACGCATCCACAAAATCCAAATATTACGCCCAGGGCGTGGAAGCGTATGAAAATGAGGAATGGCAAACAGCCTACAATCAATTTAATCGAGTCCTTGCCATGGATAGTGATTTTGAAGACGTTCAAATAATGCTCGAAAAAACGAAGAACAAAATGGCCAGCTCAACACGGGAAGGCACGATTGAGTTATACTATCAAAAAGGCCTTGATTATTATAATCAACAGAATTGGTTGTATGCAATTATCAATTTTGAGAAAGTACATATGCTGGATGCGGAATATAAGGACGTTGCAACACTGATCACCCAGGCTCGCAAACAATTTGATGGCGATGAAAGCGGTCTGGCAACAACATCCACTGAAACTTCCGGTGGAGCAAATCCTTTGGTAATGGTTGGAATTATTCTCAGTTCAATTTTTGTGCCATTTTGGGCGATGGTACTGTTTTCACCAACTGCGCGAGCACGTTTTTATCTGATGCAGAAACGATATGATAAAGCGGGCGAAATTTATGAGCGTATGTTAAAGAGCAAACCCGAGAATGTGAAACTGTATATTACACTGGCGAATATTTATATCAACGAAAATCGCAAAGATGAATACGCACTACGCGTGTTTAAAAAGGTCGTTGAAGCCGATGTCAGCCACGATTTGAAAAAACAGATTGTCCCGATTATTAATCAACACTATCTGCAAAAAGGTCATTCTGAAAAATCGACACTTGGTCTGTTAGAAGATTCGCTGAAAGAAGAACTGAAAAAAATGGGAAACTAATATATGATGGATCAACATTCAGGCGAACGCGAACGTGTCATCGAATTACTTTCCAAGTTGGGGAAGGCGTACCTGGAGAAAGGTCAATACAGTGAGGCGATCGATAAGTTCAACCATTTGATAAAAACAGGGATACAAAACAGTTTTGTTTACCTGAATTTAAGCAAAGCATACATTTTGAAAGAACAATATGATGATGCTGCGGTTGATGTCTTTCGTAAAACGCTTGAATTTGATCCTGAAAATAAGGTAATAAACGTCATTCTCAGCCAGATTTTTCTGGATGAGCATCGTGATGATGATGAAGCATGTCGCGTGTATCGAAAAGCGCTTCAGTACAATTCCAAGAATGCTCGCGAACTGGAAATTGCACTGGCAAAAATTGAAATGAATCGAGGGAATGTTCAGGCATCCCGGAAGTTGACGGAAAAAATTATTTTAGAGGATGCCGGTCACCCCGAGATGGTGGCTGACTATGTAAACGCTGGTTGGAAAGAGGGCGCATTCGCAGATGTTCAGAAAACACTGAAACAATTATATTATAACGATCCCAGCGCACAGCTTCAACATTATTACATTCAAAATATAATGAAAATGGCACAGGATGACTCGTCGTTTCAGATGGATGCCGATGATGTCGATGTGTGTCAAAAATATCTCGATGCAACTGAAAAATTTAATAACCTGATTGATATATCAACTTATTTATTTGTTCGAAAACACATCGGTCAGTTTGTCCAGGAAGAATCCTTCGACGCTCAAAACGATGAGCAGGATGTTTCTGAATATGAACTATTCCTGAGTGAATCATCACTTTCGAATATTTGGAAAAAGGGCCTTAATACCGATGGTGAGTCGCAGCTACCATTCGTTTTTGCCGATACGATTTGGAATCGGATTGAAGCGCCTCCGGCTGATGAAAATGGTCATTTACTGACCGAACAGATTGTGCGTAAATACAATACCATGATTCTTATTTACGCGCCCGGAACAGTGCAACGCGGCAAAGAAAGTAAGTGGGTAGCTGTTAATCAGGCGGTACAGCAATTATTGAAAAAATGCCATTATAAACGCCGCCTGAATGATGGTATTTTGGTCATCATGGAAGATTTGTTGACCAGCCTCGACCTTGCTCAACAGATACTGAAGAAGAGCTACGAAATCGATCCGCGCGATTCAGCGGTGCAGATGCGTATTGTGGTTCATCCGTTTGTTTCCACCGATCCCGATCAGTTTGCTAATGATTTAACGTGTGGATTTACGCTATTTCATGCTGTTGCTGAGGGGAATGAATTCCTATCCGAAGATAAGGCATTGTTCATTACCGGCGGTACTCAGGAATTGATCAAATATAACGAACGGATAAAAACGCAGGAATTCCGTTCGATGAAGCGTCCGTTTAATAATGACGAATTGACAGTTCATCAGATATTCTGGCAAGATCCACTCGAACGTATTCGTAATGGCAGTTTAAAGAAGTTGGATCGACTTCAGATAATGAATGAACTGCATCTAAACGATACGTTCAATAGCTTCAAAGCTGTTGATACATTTTTGGATCGGCTGGTCATTCTAAAAATTTTACGTACCGATTTTATCAGTCAAAACGGCGAAAATATTCACGACTCATTCTTTAAACAGGCGAATATTATCGGAAAATTCAGCCATCCGATGATCGCAAAAATATATGATATCAATGAAAGCGATGGATTCCATTATATCGCACGTGAATTTGTGGAAGGGGCTCAAATATCCGCCCCCCTGACAATTTTTCAGCAAGTTCAGTGGTTGGAGTGTATTCGCATGTGTATTAGAATTGGGGAAATTCTTGATGCGGCGCATCAGACCGGATTGGTGCATGGCCGGATCAAACCGGCAAACGTATTTGTGACGGAGATGAGTGAGATTAAAATTACCGATTTTACCATTCCGCATTTTTCGATTAATGCTACTGAAAATAGTAATACCAGTTTGGATAGCTTCGCTTTAATCTCTCCGGAACAGTTAAATAATGAACCGATCAGTGTTCAAACCGACATTTATCACGTTGCCCTCTTGTTGTATTCCTTAATTAATCAGGGTAATCCGTTTGCAGCAAAGAAACGCGTGACGGTTGTTAAAAATATTAATGGTCTTGAACCCGAGCCGCTTTCATCCAAAAATGAGGAAATTCCCGAAACGCTGGACGTGATTCTCTCTCAGGCAATGTCAAAAATCCCTAAAAACCGCTACCCCACAATCCGTGAATTTATGGATGATCTCAATCAATTACTTGAATCTGTATAAAATTGAAAAAGCTCTGGTGTTAATTGGATCAGAGCTTTTTTCCTTTAGCAGCCTGCCTGTTTAATGAGCTTCTAACCAGTTCATGCCAACCCCAACATCCACCTGAATCGGCACTGATAATTCCATCGCATGTTCCATTTCATGTTTAACCAGTTTTTGCAATTGCTCCAGTTCATCCTTTGGCGCTTCAAACATCAGTTCATCATGAACTTGCATAATCATCATCGAACGCAATTTTTCCTGCTTCAAACGACGATGAATGTTAATCATCGCGACTTTGATCAGATCAGCGGCGCTACCCTGGATCGGGGTGTTCACTGCTGTCCGCTCAGCGAATTCCCGCACCTGACGGTTTGTGCTTTGAATTTCCGGCAAATATCGTCGACGCTGCAATAGTGTCGTGACAAAGCCGGATTGCCGAGCTTCGTTAATTGTACTATCAATGTAGGCTTTAACATTCGGATAATTTGCGAAATAATCAGCAATAAATGCCTCTGCCTCTTCCCGGGGAATATCCAGTCTGCTCGCCAGTCCAAATGGGCCCATGCCGTACATAATTCCGAAGTTTACCTCTTTTGCCCTCCGTCGTAAATCGGAGTTTACTTCTTCGGGGGGCGTTTTAAACACCAATGAAGCAGTGCGTAAATGCACATCTTCGTTGTTGCGGAAGGCATTCAACAGCGTTTCATCGTGTGAAAGGTGAGCCATAATTCGAAGCTCGATTTGGGAATAATCCGCATCCACAAGCACATGATCTTTATCTTGTGGAATGAACGCTTTGCGGATTTGTTTGCCCATTTCGGTCCGAATCGGGATGTTCTGCAAATTGGGATCTGTCGACGATAATCGGCCGGTAGCAGCCACGGTTTGATTATAGGAAGTATGGACGCGTCCGGTTTTGGGATGAACCAGCCGTGGGATAGCATCCACATAGGTGGATTTCAGTTTGGTGAGCTGGCGGTACTCCAACAACTGCTGCGGCAGTACATGTTGCCTGGCCAACGCTTCCAATACATTTACATCGGTGGAAATGCCGGTTTTGGTGCGTTTGATGACCGGCAGTCCAATTTTTTGAAACAACACATCCGCCAATTGTTTGGTGGAGTTGATATTGAATTGTTCACCCGCCAGTTCGTAAATATATTCCACAATCCGATCGATTTCAGTTTGCATGTCGGATGACATTTTTTTCAAAAACGGCAGGTCGAGACAAACACCATTTCGTTCAACCTGCAACAGCACTTCGATCAGGGGAACTTCTACCGTATCGAACAACGGACGTAAATTAAATTCATCCAGTTTTGGTTCGAACACGCCACGTAAACGCTGCGTTATATCTGCATCTTCACAGGCATATTGTGCTACTTTTTCAACGGGAATTTCGGCCATGTTGAGTTGATTTTTACCTTTGCCGATCAAATCCGACGTTGGGATTTTTTCATAGCCCAGATGTTCCAAACTGAGTGCATCGAGGTTGTGCTGGCGCTGTGACGGATTGAGTATATAACTGGCGACCATTGTGTCAAAATCCACACCGGTGACTGGCATGCCGTGCTGGGCAAGTACAAGCAAATCATATTTGATATTTTGGCCACACTTTTTTTGATGCTCGTTCGATAGAATCGGGCGAAGTGACTCCAGCACGTCTTTCACCTGTAATCCTTGCGGTTTTACTTCAGAAGAAAATAAATCCCCGGATTTTGGTGAAAATTCTGCTGCCACAGGAATATAGTACGCTTCAGCGTGCTTCCATGAAAATGATAAGCCGACAATATTCGCTTTCATCGGGTCAATGTCCGTAGTTTCCAAATCAAGCGTGAACGAGTCGATCTGTGAAAGCTTTTTAATGAAGTCCGTCAATTTTCCGGGTGTATCGACGATATGGTAAGCTGCCGGTTTTTTTTCGGCATTCCCCGATAATCGATTTATAAAATTATTGAATTCCAACTCACGGAACAGGCTGATGCAGCGATTGGTGTCTGGTTCGTGCGGATGAAGTTCATTCAGTTCCACATCCAATTGGACGTCACAATGAATCGTGACCAGCTCTTTGGATATTTTGGCATTTTCCACATTTGCTTCAATTTTTGAACGTACCGACGCGCTCTTAATTGCGGCAGGATCGTTGAGAATTGTTTCCACATTACCGAATTCCTGGATCAATTGTGAAGCTGTTTTCGGCCCGATACCGCGTACCCCCGGAACGTTGTCCGATGTATCGCCTGTGAGACTCATATAATCGATAATCTGTGAAGGCAGTACACCGGTTTTCTCCTGAACCTTTACAGGATCGACAATCTCCGCAGGCTGATTCGATTTGGCAAATACGTACATTTTCACAGAATCCGTAACTAGCTGCATAAAATCTTTATCGCCAGTAACAAGAAAAACATTCCAGCCGTCGCGTTCTGCTCGTTTTGCGAGTGTTCCGATCAGATCATCTGCTTCAAATCCCGGTTTTTCAAGGATCGGAATATTAAGCGCAGACAGCACTTCCCGTAACCGTGGCAGTGATTCAGCCAATTCATCCGGCATTTTTTCGCGGGTCGCTTTGTATTCGGGGAACAGATGGTGGCGAAATGTCGGTTCCGGTGTGTCGAATACGATCGCGAGTCCATCAGGATGTTCGTCGTCCTGAATTTTAAACAGCGATAATAGAAATCCAAACACAGCGCTGGTATTTTCTCCCCGGGAATTGGTCAGCGGATTTTGTAGAAAAGCGAAAAATGCCCGGTAAACAATTGCGGAACCATCAAGTAAAAATAATCGTTTTTTTGCCATATTAAAAACTCCGGTAAATGTGCGGATGCTGTCAGTCTATAAAAAGATTATTCGTAACATGAATCGTATTGTTACGAAGACGAAATCAGAATCAAAATAGATAAATTATCAGCGAATGTCAAGGACTTTATCGCTTTGCCTTTCACTCACGCTGCAACAAATTTTTGATTGCATTTCAGAACCAGAATGTGTATATACAAAAAGGTTCATGGGTTCATCGTTACATGTCATGGGTTGAAAGGTTCTATGGATTACATATAAATCAGAAATGAAAACATGAAATTTAATCTCTCTAATAAAAAGGCGACTAAAATGATGAAACGAAAAATAACTCACGTTACTTTTTTTATCGTTTTTCTGTTTAGTGTCATATCTGTTTTCTCCCAAACATCCATTGAACTGGTCGAAAGCGTACCGCTGGAAACCAGTCTGGATATTTCTACAATCAGGAATACACAGGACGTTTGGCTGGAAATGATGAATGGCGCTAATAAAACTCTGGATGTTGAAATTTTCTATTTGTCATCCGAACCTGGCCAGGCGATGGAACCAATCGTTAATGCCATCAAGCTGGCAGCCGAACGCAACGTATCTGTTCGTATTATTGCCGAGCAGAAGTTTCATGCGACTTATCCGGAGCCGTTGGAATCGTTAGATAAATTGCCGAACATCGAAGTCCGCTTTATTGATTTTCAAGCAATCGCTGGTGGCATTATGCATGCGAAATATTTCATTGTTGATCACGAACAGGTATTTCTGGGAAGTCAGAATTTTGATTGGCGAGCGCTGTCCCACATTCATGAATTGGGCATTCGTATGCAGAATGATTCATTGGTCACTGTTTATTCGGACGTATTTGAGTGGGATTGGCAACTGGCGGATTCCGCAACCAGAAATATTAACATACGCCCGATCAAATCGTATGCCGCGCCGATCAAATTACATCAACACGATCGAATGGTGCCAGTGTATCCGGTATATAGTCCCAGGGGCTTTATCCCCGATGAAAAACTCTGGGATGAGCCAATACTTGTCGAACGGATGGATAGCGCACAATCGGAAATTTGTATTCAATTGCTCAGCTATAGCGCCAAAGATTATGGACATGCGTACTATGCCGTGCTGGATGATGCATTGCGCCGGGCAGCGAGTCGTGGTGTGAAAGTAAAATTGTTATGTTCGGACTGGTCCAAGCAAAAGGGAAAAGTGGAATATCTGCAAAGTTTGGTAGTATTGCCGAATATTGAGGTGAAACTGTCGACGATTCCTGAATATTCCGGTGGATTTATTACCTATGCCCGGGTTGAACATTGCAAATACATGGTGGTGGATCGTGCTGTTAGTTGGGTTGGTACGGGTAACTGGAGTGAATCGTATTTCCGAAATGGAAGGAATGTAGGCGTCATTTTGGACGACGCCCCCATATCTTTTAAGATACACACATTTTTTGAAAATAGCTGGAATAGCGCATACGCGTACCCACTCGATCCGTGTGTAACGTACACGCCGCCGCGCATTCGTGATGCTTCTGGTCGATAACCACCCTTGCTAATTATGATGTAGAATAAACTATTTCTTGATGGTTAACATCTCGACTTCATTAATTTTTACCAAATGATCGAATGCAGCACGTTCGGTTGGAAATATATCGAACATTTTGTTGAATTGCATTACTTTAAATAAATGGTCGATGTGACCATTTGAGTTTACCAGAACAACTTCCCCACGATCACTCACGACTTTACGGCTGATAACCAGCGAACCAAAACCGGAGCTGTCTATTAGTTGAACATATTTTAAATTGATAATGAATTTACGTGTACGTCCGGTTTGGATAATTTCCTTCAATTGTTTGGCAAAATCAAACGCAACAGTAGAATCCAGATTGCGGACATGAGGATAGATAAAAGTAATATCTTTAATTATTTTGGTTCGTACATACATGTTGTCCTCACTATTCAAAAGCTATGAATTTGTCACTTTCTTTATCGGAATTCTATTATATTTCTTTAACACTTCAGTGGAATTTTTGATGTTTGATAGAATTTTTTGGTATTAATAAACGATCGTTACTTTGCACGTCCTGGCTTTATCTTCAACCATGACATGATTGCTCACCACAATCCTTTCAATTTTGGATGGATTTGTTGGCCTTGACATCGTTAGCGCCGCAAACAGTGTAGGCACGTCCAGCCGACGATCAAAAGTTATTTGAGGTTTTCGGATAGAGTTTAAATTGTAGCCTGAACAATTGATTGCTTAAAAGTCTATTTGCAATTATTTAAATTTCTGTAGGAGTACTTTTCTGTGAGCGAATTTTTATTCCCACCTAAATATCAATCATTTTATTAGTAAAAGAAGATGAATGTCCAGTTTGTTTTCTCCCGTAAAACACATAAATCTATTGCGTAATACAAAAAAAATGAGTATTTTTTGTCTACTGTGAACTAACGGAAGGCGATTATGGTCAACCCGTACAAACGCAGTGATGTATTCGCATGCCGCTATGAAGGTCACGCGAAATTTAATAACCGGGTATCGGCATATCACGTTCTTCGTGTGAAGCAATGTTATCCTGATGGGTGCCTCGCGTTTAAATGGCGCTGCGAGTTATTGAATAAAGGGAAAACGTGTCCCAAACGCTTCAAACATGTGGGACGAAAATGTTTCGGGTGTAAACATTTTTATGATGAAAAGATAAATCATCAGCCGCAGCTCTTAATTGGTCAGGATGATTATCAAAATTTTCTGGATGAGCTCGAAGAATTTGAAGAGTGGATTGAAAGCATAAAAGGTAGGCCCGTGGAATTTTGGGGGATGGTCAGCTCTGTAAAACCACGGATCACCAAAGTGATTACTAGTGATAAATCCACATTAAGTTTGGAAGGCTACTTTCTGCATTTTAATGACGCCTACTTTAATGAAGTGCACTGGGAAGATCATTGTTGGGCAATACTTTATGCCGATCAGCAACAGCGTTACCAATTTGCCAGCGGCGATGATGTGGAATTTCGTTGCCATGCTGGTATGGACAAAGGCCGCTTGATCGTCACGAAAATACGGAATGTGGAATTTCGCCAAAAATCACAACGCAGTACCTGGACCAATAGTCAGACGTTGGTAGCTAAAGGCGCCTTTACAGCGTTTAACGAGCAGCCTGCGAAATGTCTGCATTGTGATCAGGGAGTGCTGGTCGATGTGGTCGATAAATCCAATCCCACATGGCAGCGAAAACGCGAACTATTTTGTCTCCGTTCGTATCCTGATCCTGCTGTGTGTGGTTATGCGGCGGAAAAACTGTTGGACGAAGCGGATATGGATGTAGCGCATGAAGATAATTGTTAGTTGCGACCACATTCCGTTATTTCAATTATAAAGCATATTGAGGGGTCAAAAAAAACATCTCTTGACTCGCCCTTAGATTTGAGTCTGTCCAAAACCGTCGCGATTCAGCTTGTCCGTTACCTGAGTTTGTTGAAGGCAACGACCGTACACGTGTCGACTTCGACACCGTATGTGCCGAGAACAACGGTGGTACGCTGGTGCGTAACGGCAGGCTCAGCCGCCGATTAAACCGATACTGATATTTTCGGATAAGCATTTAATCAGCTTTGCATACATGTGCTATCACAAAGGTAATAAATGACACGAAACCGTTGGATTATTTTAGGACTTTTACTGGTAATTATTTCCATTTTTGTGATGAACCCGGACAACAAAGACGGTACCAAAACAAAGGTCGGCAATAAGGCGCCTTCATTTTCGGTGACAACGACAAACGGTCATACCGTAGCACTGGACTCCCTGCGGGGAAAGGTTGTCCTGTTGAATTTTTTCGCCACCTGGTGTGCGCCGTGTAATGCGGAAATGCCG
The DNA here is from genome assembly GCA_016931935.1 of Candidatus Zhuqueibacterota bacterium. GTDB lineage: Bacteria > Zhuqueibacterota > Zhuqueibacteria > Thermofontimicrobiales > Thiofontviventaceae > Thiofontivivens. Next base: position 28,058 of record JAFGDW010000317.1, read on the forward strand.
CATCTGGAAGCAGTCTGGCAACGATTTAAAGATAAAAATTTTTCTGTGCTGGCGCTTGGCCGGGAGCATACCACGCAAGAAGTGAATATATTTAAAAAACAAAAAGGGATTTCGTTTGCGATGGCGCCGGATCAATTACGAGCCGTTTACCGCCATTATGCAAGCAAATACATCCCGCGCAGCTACGTCATCGATAAAAATGGTACGATTGTATTTCAAACAAAAGGGTACGATCCCTATGAATTTGAACTTATGATTGAAGTCATTGAAGCTGAAATTGCCAAATAGTGTCTGTCCGGACTTGGTTTGGGTTTGGAGTACAAGCTTCAGCTTGTCGAACTTGTCAAATAGAGTGGAGATGGAAATTGTTGAAACGACAGGATCACGAACAGCCCGCTGCGATAGCTAAATTAGGGTGGCGTTATCACCATTTGGGAGTTCCTACGGATACGCCACGGCCACATGAAAAATACATCACTCCATACAAAATGCATGTATCCGGATTTGATAGCAGCCAATTTGGGGTTGAATGGATGCGGTTTGAACCTGGCAGCCCAATTGCCGACATTATCCAAACGGTTCCACACATCGCATTCGAAGTGGATGATTTGGACGAAGCTATTAAAGGCCGGGAATTAATCGGTGAAGTTACAACGCCATCTGACGGTGTCCGCGTGGCCATGTTCATTGAAAACGGCGCGCCAATTGAATTGATTGAGTTTAAGCGAAGTGAAAAATAGGACAAGCGTTCAGCCAACGCTGACGGCTGATCGCTGAATGCTGATAGCTATCGACAACAAGCAAAACCGGAGGTTCAGAACTATTATGTCAAAAGGATTAACAACACGAGCAGAAGACTATTCACGCTGGTATACGGATGTTATCATGGCAGCACAACTCGCGGATTATTCGCCGGTCAAGGGCTGTATGGTGATTCGTCCCAACGGATACGCCCTGTGGGAAAAAATGCAGGCTGCGCTCGACAAAATGTTTAAAGATACGGGGCATGTCAACGCGTACTTTCCGCTGTTCATCCCGGAAAGTTTCATGAAGAAGGAAGCCGAACACGTGGAAGGCTTCGCGCCGGAATGCGCGGTTGTCACCCACGGCGGCGGCAAAAAGCTGGAAGAACCGTTGTTTATCCGGCCGACCTCGGAAACCATCATCTGGTCGATGTATAAAAAATGGATCCAGTCGCATCGCGATTTGCCGATTCTCATTAATCAGTGGGCCAACGTTGTGCGTTGGGAAATGCGCACCCGGCTGTTCCTGCGGACGACGGAATTTCTCTGGCAGGAAGGCCATACCGCGCACGCTACCGCCGAGGAAGCAGAGGAAGAGACCATTAAAATGATGAATGTGTACGCCAAATTCGCACAGGATTTTATGGCAATTCCTGTCATTCGCGGAATCAAGACAGAACAGGAAAAATTCGCCGGCGCTGTACGCACCTATTGCATCGAAGCGATGATGCAGGATAAGCGCGCGCTGCAAGCCGGGACATCCCATAATCTTGGCCAGAATTTCGCCAAAGCGTTCGACGTCACATTTCAGGATGAGAACGGTGATTTGAAACTGGTGTACGCTACCAGTTGGGGGGTGTCCACCCGGTTGATCGGCGCGATTATTATGACGCATAGCGATGATAAAGGCCTGGTGCTGCCGCCGAAACTGGCGCCGGTACAAGTCGTGATTATTCCCATCTGGAAGGGCGACGATCAAAAAGATGCCGTCCTGCAGAAAGTCGAGGAGATGACCATTCAATGGAATGGCCGGTTTGCCTTTAAAGTCGATGACCGCGAAGGTTACCGTCCCGGCTGGAAGTACAATGAATGGGAACAACGCGGCGTGCCACTGCGAATTGAAATCGGCCCGAAAGACGTGGAGAACAACCAGGTCATGATGGCGCGGCGCGACAACGGCGAAAAAACCGCGGTCCCGATGGCCAACCTGAGCATGACCGTCGAACGCACATTGGAAACGATTCAGAACGATTTGTTTAAAAAAGCGCTGGCATATCGCGACGAAAATTTGATTGAGATTGACAGCTATGATGAATTTAAAGAAAAGATTAATGATCCCGGCGGATTCTTTTGGGCGCACTGGTGTGGCCAGAATGCCTGTGAAGATCGCTTGCAGGAAGAAACCAAAGCCACGATCCGCTGCATCCCGATCGATGATAGCAAACGCGTGGAAGAAGGCACATGCATGCTCTGTGGCGAACCGTCGCATGAGCGAGTGATTATGGCCAAGGCGTATTAGGCTCGTTTAATTTTGATTACCTCCCGACTGTTTGAATATAGCGGGAGGTTTTTTATTTTAGGGAAGATTTTATTACGACTTTTGTTGGTATGTGGTTGGATATTTAATAATGACAATCCCACAGCAATGATTCAGAAGAATTTATTTGAAAAATTAAGCTATAGTTTAAATGACAACCAAGAATTATCGACTGTAAAAAATGGCTTGATGTTAGCATTTTATTTGTCTATATTTATGGGTAAGTAAAGTATTATAATTTGCTCACCACCTATTTATGGAAAAATCATGTTTTATAACCGTACCGATGAACTCGCCTATCTGGACTCTAAGTTCGATTCCGCGGCTGCCGAGCTGATTATTTTATGGGGGCGGAGAAGAATTGGCAAGACATATTTGCTGAGAGAGTTTTGCAAACGCCACAATGGATTGTTTCTTATGGCAACGGCTAGCTCAGGTATGGATAACCTGATGGATTTTTCACAAACGCTGGCGGACTACTTTCAGGATACACGTTTACAAATTGCCCCGTTACAGAATTGGGATGATTTTTTCCTTTATCTGCACGAGAAACTGACCACCCGTACAGTGATCGTAATCGATGAATATCCTTACCTTGTTGAAACCAATCCCGGAATTTCTACTATACTGCAAAAGCATTGGGATTTACGTCTCCTGCAAAATTCGCATGCCATGTTTATTTTGAATGGTTCTGCAATTTCGATGATGGAAAAGGAAACACTGAACTATCATGCGCCGTTATACGGACGTCGAACCGGGCAATGGTTCCTGGAAAATTTTGATCCTATCAGTTCAGCAGCTTTTTTTAAAATTACAGGTCTCATCGAAATAATTAAAATGTACGCTGTAACAAGCGGTGTCCCGTTTTACTGTAATATTTTAAGCCGTGAACCGGACCTGTTTTCGGCAATCGAAAATCGTATTTTACGGAAAGGCGAAATCCTGTTTGAGGAAGTCGATTTTCTACTTCGTCAGGAATTTAAAACCCCTCGAAGTTATTTTCCGATTCTAAAAACGATTTCCCTGGGATCCCGGAAATTCGGTGAAATATCATCCAAAACCGGATATGATAAATCCAACCTCACCAAATATCTCGCTTCCCTGGAGCAACTAAAATTGATACGCCGCGAAATTCCGATTTCTGAAAATCGTCCGGAAAAATCACGGCGGGGGTTGTACTTTCTCAATGATAATCTGGTCGATTTTTGGTTTCAATTTGTATTTCCTAATAAAAGTGAATTGGAGAGCGGGAATAATAAACGCATCATGAATGAATATGTCGTTCCCCAATTTGATTATTACGTATCGCGACAGGTCGAACCGATTATCATTGATCTGTTAAAGCGTGATTTTTTTCAATTGGGTTGGAAATTCTCAACGATTGGCCGGGATTGGGATAAGAATAATGAGATTGATATTATGGGAATTACCGAATCGGGACAAAAAGTGATCGGTGAAATTAAATGGACAGAAAAACCGTGCGATCGATCTGTTTATGCTTCGTTAACTGAGAAAAATCTACGGATTAAGGACGGTATTTATCTGATTGTCTCAAAATCCGGATTTACATCTGATCTGCTGGGATTGGCATCAGAATCATTGCACCTGGTTGATTTACGTAAATGGAAAGTGGGTTGATCCGATTTTGGAAATGGTTGCTCATCCATAAACATGATATGGGAGCAAACACGCAAAGAAATTTTGAAATCACGACGTTAATGATATTTCCATAAACAATTATATCTAATGATGACCACTTTGTAGTGTAAGGAGTCTTTCATGGAACAAGCCTTGCTCAATTTTTTCTCAGTCGCCAGCGGATTTGTATGGGGCCCACCCATGCTAGTGCTGCTCGTGGGAACCGGCATATTCTTAACGATTCGTTTGCGGGGATTGCAATTCCGGGGATTGTGGCATTCACTCTGGTTGGCGTTGATCAAACGCAAAGAAGATGATGCTGCCGAGGGTGATATTACCCATTTTCAGGCGTTGATGACGGCGCTTTCAGCTACCGTGGGCACGGGCAATATTGCTGGTGTGGCCACGGCAATCGCATCGGGTGGGCCGGGTGCATTGTTCTGGATGTGGGTGACCGGTTTGTTCGGTATGGCAACAAAATACGCGGAGGCGGTGCTGGCCGTCAAATATCGTGAGGTGGATGAAAATGGTAACATGAGCGGTGGGCCGATGTACTACATCTCTAAAGGACTCGGTTGGAAATGGCTGGGCAGCTTGTTCGCGATTTTCGCGGCGGTGGCGGCATTTGGCATCGGGAATATGGTGCAGTCAAATTCAGTTGCGGATGCTGTACAGACCTCCTTCCATATTGAACCCTGGATTACCGGTCTGGTGTTGGCTGTTGCCACAGCGATGGTGATTTTGGGTGGCATTAAAAGCATCGGCAAAGTGACGGCGTTGCTAGTGCCGGTGATGATTGTTTTTTACATGATTGGTGCAGCGATTGTGATTATTAATCATTTGATTGCCATTCCGGAAACATTTTCACTTATTTTTAGACACGCATTCACTCCGACTGCGGCGGCAGGTGGATTTATCGGTTCGTTAGTGCGCGATACTGTGCGTTGGGGCGTGGCCCGTGGTGTGTTCTCCAATGAGTCCGGTCTCGGCAGTGCACCGATTGCGGCCGCCGCTGCGCAAACGAAGAATCCTGTTACCCAGGCACTGGTTTCCATGACGCAAACGTTTATCGACACCATTGTTGTGTGCACATTCACTGGCGTGGCGATTATCTCCACCGGCTTGTGGAACAGCGGCGAAACTGGCGCGGCGCTTACCACGCAGGCGTTCAATGTGGGCATGCCCGGAAATAGCGGCGGGATCATCGTTGCGGTCGGATTAATTCTATTTGCCTATTCCACCATGCTCGGCTGGAGTTATTACGGTGAAAAAGCGCTGGAATATCTGTTCGGCGCCAAGCTAATTAAACCATACCGAATTGTGTTTTGCATTTTAATATTCATTGGCGCATTTATGAAACTCGATCTGGTCTGGTCAATTGCTGACGTATTTAACGGTCTGATGGCAGTCCCCAATCTGATCGGCTTGCTGGCGCTGTCCGGGATTATTGTGAGCGAGACGAATAAGCATTTTTATAATAAGACGGAATAGGGTATAGGGTATAAGGCAGAGCGCATGGCGACAAAATTAAACACTCAGTAGAGCTGTCATTCCGTCTGAAGCCTGCTGCTTTTGCAGGCGTAATGCCGGAATCTCCTTGCACCCATTCCATGGAGCGATATAATCGTTAGATGCTAAAAGATACTTCACCAATTACGCTAAATAAAACACACACTAACTTTCATAAACGATAATGCAATCGAAAAACCTCACAAACCTGACATTCTACTCCATTCCCCCTGAAGAAGCGCCGATGTCGCTCCTGCTCGAAGCGGATCCATCGGAAGCGAACATTCGCAATTATCTGGAGAACGCCTTATGCTATGTTGCCGAACATGATGGCGCCATTGTCGGCGTCTGCGTGTTGAACGGATTGAAGCATGGCGAGATCGAGCTGTTCAATATTGCTGTGGCCCCGGCCATGCAGGCCAAAGGGATTGGCGCGGCGTTGTTGCATTATGTCATTGACGACTTGCGATCACGCGGCGTGAAGCGCATTGTCCTGGGAACCGGGACGTTTGGCTACCAGCTTGCTTTTTATCAACGGGCCGGTTTTCGCGTGGAATCCATTGATAAAGATTTTTTCATCCGCAATTATGATGAGCCGATTTTTGAACTGGGCATTCAGCTTAAAGATATGCTGCGGTTGGGATTGGATTTGTGATGTGCGGATGGCAGTGATTGAGCTCATCCGAAGTCGAAAGTGAAATGAGATTATCTAAGGAATGAGAATTAAATAACATAGTCTGCGTTCCTTATAATATTTTCATTAAGGTAACTATACGTAGGCTTGGCCATGTGTGACAAA
>JAFGDW010000318.1 GCA_016931935.1 Candidatus Zhuqueibacterota bacterium
AATCCTGTGAATCCGTGAAATCCTGTCTAAAATATGTTTTAACATTTACTGCCAAAAAATGTCAGAAAATAATTTCTCAGTTACTAAACAAATGGCCTGAGTATCCGTTCAATAATTGATGGTAGTTGTATCAAGATTTCCTACTTTCACACTTCGACGGGGTATATCCTGAGCTTGACAAAGGGCTCAGTGCGAAGTGCCAGCGTAGCTTCATGCTGAGCGGAGTCGAAGCATGAACAACAATGTTAAGTTTCCCCTAATTTTTTGAAAGGATAATGGCCTGAAATACGTCATAATTTTGTAACTGATAATTTCTTAATGTGCTATCTAAAAATAATCATATGTATTCACAGGTATTTGGAACGCGAACGTGCTACGCACTTTTATTTTATTAAATTCAGCTAATATTTCAGATGCCAATGCATTTGCCTATGGGTAGAAGTGCGTAGCACGTTTAGCCCCCTGTGAACGGTTTCAAATAATCAGTACTTATTAGCTTAATATAACAATTTACAATTTTTATATAATAACACAAGCGATTTTAAAATAATTGGGTGAATTTATCTGTTTTTTGTTGGAACGGTTAATCCGCCACATAGAAATTACATAATTAAACAAATGTCTTCACAATTTCTGTCTGCAATTTTTGTAAATCACCATAGGCTTTGTTAATTTCATCCATTTTTTCCTGCAATTGTTTCATCAGACGCTGCTTTTCGATACCATTGCGGAAAATAAGCAATAGATCTTCATTTTCCCAGGGCTTTTCGATATACTGAAACAAACCAACCTCGTTGATCGCCTTGATAGCATTCTCCTTATCCGCGTAGCCGGTGAGAATTATTCGCGGTACCTCGGGTTTAATTTTTTTTACCTGAGCGAGAAAACTGATGCCATCCATTTCCGGCATTAAATAGTCGGACACAACCAAATCAAGATCGTTTGTTTTAATAAACTCCAGCGCTTCTTTAGCAGAGTGGAATGCCTTAACAGTATATTCGGTTTCCAGCTCCAAAAACGACTGAATGCTGGTCAATACCATATCTTCATCATCAACAATAACAATCGTTGCATCGCCGGGAATGGTGTTCATGATTGTGTCCTTTCTTGTTTCGAAATCGGTAGCTTAATCGTAAATGTAGTACCAACGCCGAGTATGCTGTCTACAGATATACGTCCGTTGTGTTTATCTATTATCTGTTTGGTGATCGCTAAACCAAGGCCTGTACCGGCGGCTGTTGATTTTGTCGTAAATCCGGGTTTAAAAATTTTTTTCTTAATTTCCGGTGCAATGCCACTGCCGTTATCAGCAATTGCGATCGATACATAGCCTCCTTCAGTGCCGGTGGTGATGGTAAGTTCACCGTTACCCTCAATTGCCTGGAGTGCATTAACAAGAATGTTCAAAAATACTGAAATAATGTGATTGGGGAAGCAGTCGATTTCCGGGAGTTCGCCGTACTGTTTTATGATGGTAATTCGTTCTTTCACCATATGATGAATTAACGTGAGTGCACGATCAAGGCTTTCATGAAGATCGCAACGCTGCATATCCGGCGGATCTTTACGCGTAAATTGACGCAGTGTATCGATAATGCTGGCCATGCGGTCAGCAGCGGTTTTATTTACATTGTTAAGTTTCTCAATGTTTTCAAATATCGATTTTAACTGTGAATTCTCGGTCACTTCCGCTGGCATATCCGGTGCGAACAAAATCGAGCGTAGTTTTTCAAAATATCGAACAAACAGGTCACTGTTACTTTTTAATGCGCTCATTGGTGCGTTTATTTCATGAGCGATACCGGCGGCCAACGCCCCCAAACCAGCCATTTTTTCTAATTTAATAAGTTGTTCCGGATTGTTTGTGTTCATGATTTCCCTTTCATTGAACGTCTTTCCAGTCTGGCTCTATCTTTTATCACCTACATTATTTATAAATTTTTCGGGAAAAACTTTACAATTTCAAATACCCACACGTTCAATCAAACTTCGCAGTCGTTTTACCATAGTTTTTAAAACACTCTGCGTAATTTGAGCATGGTCAGCAAGCAGTTCATAAAAATCATCTTTATCAATACGAAGTAGTTTTGTTTCCCCAACCGTGGTCGCCGTTACGACGCGTGGTTCGTCGTCGAACAAGGCCCATGTACCAAACACATCCTTTGATCGGGCTGTCATGACAATTGACTTGTCACGTGTGAGCTGCACATCGCCCTCAATCACCATGAACATGGAATTGGAAATATCACCTTCTTTAAAAATCGAAAAACCTTCCGGATATGTGACCACATCGGTGATAGCGGCGATGTGAGCAATATCTTCCGTGGGCGTGTATGAAAAAATATCAACTTCCTGTAAAAATAAAACTTTCTCAACGATTGTCAGCATGAGGCGCCTCACTTGGAAAAACAGTTTGAAAATATGCTTGTGCAGTCGATTGCAAAAATGGATCCGGGTCCGTAAGTAGGTTACGGGTTATTTCTTTGTGACGAGTATATCGTAATTGCGTCATATAGTGCAACGTGCACATTTTAATCCAGTTGTCATTGCCCTGCAATAACAGGGGAAATGTGGCATCCGGCGTTGGCAGATGAAAACCGTATAGTTGTTCGGTACGCTGTAATAATGCATCAATTGATGTCTGTTCTACCAATGGAATAATGAGTGTTTTTAAATGAAAATCGAGCAAGTTATCCAGAAATTCAACCGCATTGGCGCGTAAATCAGCGCGTTTACTAATGATACCAAGATACGAATTATACACATCACTGGCGGGATAACGCAATCCCAATAACCGAAAAATGCGTTCGAGATTCTGATCGAGTTTTTCTTCGATTGCCTGGCATAGCAATCGACGGGCTTGCTGAACCGCTTTTGATTGTTCGATTGTGAGATTCTTGTCAATTGCCCGGATTGGTAGCTGTTGTTGGTGGTGCAGTACCGTTAGCAAGCGATAGTGTAGTTCGGTTTCATTGTAAATATAATTTAGAACCAATGATTTGTCAAATTTTAATGATGAATCCGAAACTTTCAACTTGTTTAACGCCCGGATAATTTCGTATCGGATATGCAGGTCCGATTGTTTCATGTTATTGATGAGCACGTCTACGGATTCCTGGATACATATAAGCGATAAAACACGGGGGATTCGCTGTCGTATGTTCCTGTCATTTTTAGGATCTTCCAGAAATGCAGCTAATTTTGGAATGGCAGACTCACCATAAGCAGCCAAAGCAGTGCGGGCAAATGGCCGTAACGAGCGTTTGCGCAGGTTATGAATTAATGTTTGAATGAAGCGTTGGTCTTTTGTTAGTCCCGCACTTGTGATAGCCGCTTTTACGACTTTGGGATCCGGATCGTGGAGCAGATTCGTGAGAAATCCATGCAAATCGGGCTCATCAGCTACGCCAATAACAGTCGCCAACTGGCGTTTCATAAACTGGATATGTGCAGCATCGTGTTCACGCTCAAAGCACTGATCAAGAAATTGATCGATCCGTTGTTTAATATCAATCTGTTCACGAAATTCAGAATCTTCGCGGTAGGCCCGGGCAAGACAGCGTAAGGCTGCGCTGCGGACGCGATAATCGGCATCGTTAAACAGATCAAAAATAAGTGTGTTGTTGCCTTTGTTTTGTTGTAGAAAACAAATGGCCTCAATTTGAACATCAAAATCCGTATCATAAATATGCTGCCGAATGCTATCGCTAATTTCGGGTAGAGTATAGGCACGAAGATTGCGGATGACATGCTGCCGCACCAACGCAGATGAATGGTTCAATAATCGTTTCAAGTGAGGTAGAAATTTTTCGTGCCCGACCTGTTCGGTTAGTTGCAATGCATATAGTAAATGCCGTTCCACATCTCCTTTCAACACATCTTCCAGCGTAGCAATGAGCGATGCGTCATCGGGAGTAATACGTTGATCCGCCAGATTGATAGAGCGTTTTTCCAACGCCAGGCGGAACGCATTCAGATAATCCGGTCGTACCCGGACAATCCAAAAACACCACACCACTACCAATGCAATTACAAGCAGACTGATTGCCGAAACAGGCAATCCCAGCAGCGACGTTAACACGATGAGCAATATTCCGCCAATACCAGTGGCAATTGAATCGACAAATACATCCATGAACGTTTTGGTGCGGTTTTTTATGATACTGGGTATCGGCAGCGCCAGCAGTTCGAGACCCGCTTTGTTGATGGATTGTTTGAAGCTGCCATCGCTGACTTTTATGAGAATGGCAGACCATAACGCCGGTTGAAACAGAATGGCTAATGCGCCGATCAAAATACCGCCCGGAAGAAAAAATAGGGAGGTGGTGACTCCCAGCAGCTTCAACACTCGCGTTGTGAAGAGCAACTGTACGAACAGGGATGCAATGCTTAAATTGGAAAGCCAAAATCCAAAAAACGCGGTCAGTTGGTCTTTATCCTGAATTACATCACTGGCAATGGCGCTAAACTGGTAGTCCACTAAATTTGCAACAATCACGCTAACACCAATAATCCCGGATAGGTAATGCAAATGACGTGATCTGAAGATAATGGAGAATGGATTGCTCCCAACCGCATAGGAAGACGCCGAACGTTTTTCCATGGCGCGGCGCTCCCGGTAATGCGATCGGGCAGCATGAAACCAAACATACTGAATAATAAAAATGCATCCGATCAGGAACAGGATGCATATTAACAACATATTTCCGGTGCCAGTGACTGGCGCTAAGAATTTGGTCAGATACCCACCGAAGATACCGCCACAAATTGCACCGGCGCCAACGACTCCGAATAACCGTTTTGCCTGCCGGGCATCGAACACATAATTGGCTATTAACCAGAATTGTGATGTGCTTATTGCTCCATACAGTGCAACCCAGATATAAAAGACATAATAAAACCAGCCGGCCTGATACTGTGAACGCAGGAGCAGCCAAAAGCCAATCAGGCAACCAATCGACACCCAGGTGGTTAACGAAATAAGTCGATTGAGATGAAGCCGATCCATAAATTTGGAGTAGAGATGGGTAATGATTGCAGCAAAAAGTGCAACTGAAAGAAAAGCATACGGAAGTTTGGCAACGCCGAAATGGGAAATGAACAACGAGTTTCGCACTGGTTTGACAATTAACAGGGTGGCGATCAACAGAAATACATACATGAACATAATGCTCGTAATGCGTCCCTCGCCTTTTTGAATCCCCAATATTTGTCGGATGACTTTCTTCATATGAATTTTCTTCTAACAGTACAACGAGATAGCACGCGGATGACACGGATAACACAGATTTTCAAAGATTGATTAATTTGTAGCATTTAAACATTTATGGAAAGCAATGATTTAATCTTAAGCTATCAACTCGAGAAAGTTTTGAATTAGCGATCAATGCTTGAAATTCTTTTGATCATTTGTAAAAATTTTTCGTTTGAATTCTGCTTTTTTACCAAAATTGAGCAAGAGACCAACCTCGATGTCCGTTGCTTTTAGATAATTTATTAGCTGAGCTTCATGATCACTGCAGATACTTTCTGCTGCTTTTAATTCGATGATTACTTTTTTATTAACATATAAATCGGCGAAATAATCTCCAACCTCTTTAGTATCATAATACACTTTTATATTTCGTTGTTGTTCAACCCGAAATCCTGCTTTTCGTAATTCAATAACCATTGCATTTTCATACATTTCTTAAAGGAAGCCAAAGCCCAATGCGTTATTAACATTGAAAAATGCTCCAATAATTTTTTTCGTTATATCACCGTGCAGCATGATTTCCTCCCGTTTTTCTGAATCCGCGAATATCAGTGTTGTCGGTGTCATCCGTATTCTATCGCCGCTATCCGTTTTTTATGTTCAATTCCGATATAAACGGCTAATACCAGCCATATTATGACCAATCCCAAGCATACCAATGCAAATTGTGATGTATGAAACGCCAGCCAGGTTGTTCCCACATAAACGAGTACGGCGGACAGTACATCTCCGGCGCGAACGAAAAAGCTGTCGATAGCCTGTTTCGCTTTGTATTTTTCCTCACGGGATGTTGGTAAAAATAACACATGCCGTACAGTGTTTTGCAGCGAATAATCGGTGGCATTTTCTGCGGTTTTAATCCAACGGATGATGCTGAGAATCGGAATAAACGCCATCACCATATAGCCGCCAAATGCGATGATGGGCAGCACCATCAACGCCACCCGGATGCCCAGATATTTGAAAATTCGTGAAACGAGAAATAGTTGGATGAGCAAACCAAGTGTATTTACGCCAGTGTAAAATTTAGCATAAAAGTTACCGATATACGATTCCACCTCAGAGCGGATAGCATCTTCGTTTACCTGGTTACCCAGTGTCAATTCTGCAGAATTGACAGATACCGACCTGGTTGCCGTATCCTGAACCGTGCGGCCCAAAATATATTCACCGGTTGTGTTTACCCAATTCAGGAACATCATTAAAAATGCAATTGCCAGCAGATAGCGAGAACGGAATACCAGTTCGAATGCGCCCTGCCCGGTATCGGAAATCGTGTCTTCATCTAACTGCTTTGCATCCGTTTTTTGAACAGGAGTTGATCGAGAATCCACAATGTTTGTTAATATCAAGCTGAGACCAAGCAGTGCGCCTGCGACCAGCAGAAGTTGGTAAACGCCCACAATTTCAATCATAATATCAGTGATAATTCCGCCCAACACAGCGCCCGACGAGGCACCAAACGCGAAAATAACAAACAATCGTTTCCCTGCTTCCGGTGTGTGCAGATCGTTTGCAAATGCCCAAAATTGTGCCGGAACCATCATGTTAAATACGCCAATCCATAAAAAGAAAATGACGCCGATTGGGACATGCGTCAGCGCCAGTGCGTAAAAGAGTCCGAGACAGCTCATAAATATCAGCGTCACGGTATTGATCAGTCGTCGTCTGTTTACGCGGCTGGCTAACCAGGCGTATGCCGGAACAGCTCCAAGCATTAATAACGCCTGTCCGGCAGATGCATAGCTTTTAATTTCAGCGCCACCGCCGGCAAGAATAAGGGCTTCCCGCACCGGTTTCATAATATAGTATGATGTGAGTATCAAAAAAATATTGAAAAATAGCAGTATCGATTTTGAGCCTTCACCGGCTTGAACTTCGGTGAACAGGCTGAGAAATTTTTCAAGAAAATTTTTGGATTGTCGTTCCATAATAATTTGTAGTCGAATAGTATTTAGTCCTGACTTCCTGCCAGGGATAATTGAATGGATGCACTATTATTCGAAGCAAAGCATTGGGGGTGCTATCACCCATCATGCTGAACGCCAATCAATCGGAATTTGGTAAGCGCCTGATTCGAGAGCACATACACATAAACCCATTTGCTCTGATCACCATTGAAACGTTGAAGCTGAATACGATAAGTCCATAAAAACTGTTTCGCTGATGAATCATTTTTCATGTTCATGAAACGGGACATAATGTAGCGGTTCAGCAATGAAAAACTGTGGTTTGAACCCGACATGGTATCTTCAAACAAAAATTCACCATTACAGTATACTTCATAGTGATAGCGCGTATTTTCTGCAAACGCCAATCGGGTCCGAATTGCCAGATCATCAAAATACAGTTTGGTTTTATCAATCCGAATATTATCTAATGGCGTGACCAGATTAAAATAATGCCGACCCACTTTATCGCGGCGTTCAATCAGCGTCTTGAGAATATATGAAGCAGCGTCCGGATCGGAGTATTGTGCCTGATTGACCACGGCTGCCAATTGTTCATCTGTAAATGACATGACAATTTTTGCCGCCCAATAACCATCCAGTGAGGTCATGTTTTCGAACGCCGGATTGGGAACCTGTTGTTTGTAACTTTCCGGATGAAATTCTGCTGATTCAAATAATCCAACCGAGGGATACCGGGGCAATGGCAATTTTTCGTATGGCTTGATATAAAGGCCAAGCGTGGCAACGGTTTTTACAATTTCCACCGGATCAAAATCGTTTTCATGCCCGCGCCAACGATGATTCGGACCCCATGAGGCACTACCGAGTGTGGCGCCGAAATCGATGAGATAGTGCTTCACAAAATGAACGCCATTTTCCTCGACGTATGTATCCAGCGTGTTGCCATCCTTTGTGTCGAAATGGTTGAGCCAGGCACAGAGAATTCGCAAGCTGCGCAGTTCCCGCCGGTGCTCATGCGGAACGATATCGTTTGGATCATCCTTGCGGGCGCCGCTATATCGGAATGGGCCGAGAATGCTTCCGGGCAGGTATTTGCTTGCCAGGCCGCGAATCATTCCATTCGATGCTTTGGGGACGCGTTTCAAGATTTCATCAATGTCGGCCCGGATCATGTAACGCTCCCGGCCTTTAATGTCGATGAAATTCACCTGGTCACCAAGTTTTAATTTTTCCGGTTTAAACCAGGTGATATAATTTTCCGGGGTGTTGTAGCCGGCAGCATAAAACAGCTTGGTGGAGATGACTTCAGCGCCGGACGGTAATTCCGGATAATCCATCGGATCGAATTTAATGACGTATGATTCGCCATTGCTATCGATAATGCTGAAGCCGGGCGTAACGCCTTCCAATTTGGCGCGGGTAATTGTCCACGCGCTGGAAGTATCCGGTCCGTTACTTGTGTTAGGGCCCTGGATAAGATCATCGATGGACATGGGAGTTTTCCCGTTCCGATTTGTGAACCACGATGAATTGGGGACATCACCGAACGCATCGACATTGAATGCTTGTTTGGGATGACCGCTAATCCTGCGTAATTGACGCGCCAAATCAAGCGCCTGTTCGCCTTGAAGCGAAATTTGCTTTTCGAAATATTCGGCGCTGGTGTTGATTTTATTTTTAGCAGGTTTTTCAATGCTCAGCTTGCGATCATCAGAAAGCGCCGGATCAGAAAGCGCACCTGTTAAACGCGTGCAGAGCAAAATAAGAGAGAACAATGAGAAATAAAAACAAATGGATGGTCGTCGCATAGGGAACTTT
Organism: Candidatus Zhuqueibacterota bacterium; assembly: GCA_016931935.1. Classification (GTDB taxonomy): domain Bacteria; phylum Zhuqueibacterota; class Zhuqueibacteria; order Thermofontimicrobiales; family Thiofontviventaceae; genus Thiofontivivens. Next base: position 8,986 of record JAFGDW010000318.1, read on the forward strand.
TTTATTTTCAGTTATATGACTAATTGATCGAGAATGAATTAAATGAATTTCCGGTTTTTCATATTTCAATCATGCAACACAAAATACGTTCGGACTTCCTCTTTGCTAACAGCAATTTCTGCTTTCATTGATAAACCCTTACGTGTGTAAAACCGCACACCACCACCTATTCCAATCATAAATTTTTTAATTTGAAATTCGCCAATAATGCCCGGTGACACACGACCAGTATCGATAAAAAGAAGGCCGTCGTAGCCGCTTTCATCGTATTCATTCGCTTTAATCGGAAAGCGGTATTCCGCAGAGGCGAGCAATCGGTCACGATCACGAAACCTGCCGCGATCGAACCCACGAATTGTTTCCCTGTACCCTAATTCACTCAGGTGGTAAAACGGAATCGCTTGACCGCTGAATGCTCGATTGACCTGCCCTGCAATCCGAAGCGCTACTGTACGATTATAGAATAAGTGCAGGTATTGTGAGTAATCAGCATTCAAACGCCAGAAGCCATAATCGTGTGCATCAACGTCTTGATAAAATGCAGTTGTAATATAAGCCTCGCGTCCCGAGTGTGGTTGTCCGAGATGATCACGCGTATCTTGTGCTAATTGTAGAGCCACATGCCCCAGGCGAACATGATCATCCAGTCCGGCTAACGGATGGTGTCGCTCAGTTATTTGCGCTTCGTCTGCATCCGGTGAATCAACGATGGAATTTGTTTCCAGTCCGACGGTCGTTGAAAGAACAAAATCGGTTTGTTTGCCATAATTAAAACTTAGAGCTGTTAATCCTGCTTTGTGTCCATAAATGGACTCATCAGATTTTTTAGCGTCCGGGCCAATGCCGAAAAACGCTTCTTCGGAGAGAAATTGATATTCGGCAATACCTCCGAGTCGTATGCCACTGAACAGCGACACATCTTTCAACTGCAGAGCGTAACGCTGCCGTTTGTGCGTTCCCACAGTTGCAGTCATCGAAATTCGTGAATCTGCATTCAGCAAACCATAAAGATGAAAATGTAATCCGGCGCCATTTCGGGAGCTGTATGTTGGCTCGAATTTATATAAGCCATTATCCGCTTCCATCCAGTCCTTAGTACGCTGGATGATATAGGTTTCATCGATTGTAGCGATTGTCTTTTCTACGCCAAAAAACACTATTTTAAAAGGGAAATACAGAACGGTGCCCGGAAAAGAAACAATTTTTTCCCAGCGGGAAGTAGCAGGTATTTTTGGCGGATAATGCGTAATAGATGGGGATGCGGAAACGGCAGCGCTATCTGTTTCCTGTGCAGCGGAGAATGAATTAGCCAATATCAGAAATAGAATGACAAATGATGTTCTCAAATGCATGGAAATTATACCTTAACATATTGGATAATAGATTAATATTTTGAACTGGAGATTATATTTCAGCAATTTAGAAATGAGTTTGAAAATCAGGTAACAGTTAATTTTTAATTATACTTATTTCTTTTTTGAAATGCAAGAGGTTTTTCAGGATTGTCAATTCAGTAATAGTGTCCATTCGTGGTTAAATATATTTTTTGGTTTTGATCGATTAAGCTTTTCAACATCAGTGTCAATTTATACGACAGGAATTCTATTGCTTTGTGACTTGGTTACTTTGTGGCAAAAGTTATGAGTACGATATGATAAGGCAATAACCAAAAAAGCCGCAGTGAACGAAAAATCACTGCGGCTTAATGGAAAACATTGCACTTTCTATTACTTCATAAATGTCATTTTTCGCATCGAACTGAAATTAGCGCTGGTCATTTTGCAGAAATAAATACCGGATGACAGGCCACTGGCATCAAACACTACATGATGGTGCCCGGCGTCTTTTTCTTTATTAACGAGTGTTACGATCTGTTTTCCCAACATATCAAAAATCGTAATCGTTACGACGGATTTATCAGGAACCGTGTAGCGGATGGTCGTTTCCGGATTAAATGGATTGGGATAGTTTTGCGATAATTCAAATTTATCAGGAATATTGGCTTCGGTATTTCCATCCACCGCGGTTTCCAACGATGCCTCGAAATTTGAGAAAATCAGGAAATTATTGACATCGTACACACCTTGTTCGCTGCGTAAGTATTTCACTTCAGCAGCATATTCTTTCTTCTCTAGTGAATTCCACACTTTGAAGGATAATGGCTCGCCGGGCAATGCACCATCGATAACCTGAGTTTGCGAATCATCACCCCAAACAACAATTGCCCGGTTTGTTTCATTCCAAACAATAGAACCGCAGCACATACCCTTATCGTTGAACACACCAATTTCATCCCTCACTGCAAGTCTGTTGCCACCTTTGTATTGAGGAACAATCGATGCCGACAGAATAATCACCGCACTGTTATCCGTATTGCTGGCATGTGTAAAATGACTTGTTTGCGGTGCGGATGTGCCTGTATTTGTAACTTGGGACGACTGTGGATAGACAAGCGTATCGTCTTCTGCCAGATATACCCAATATCCACTACCGGGACTCATTATACCGATTTCATTAATTCCGTATCCCGGACAATAAACACGACCATCTCCGGTTTTGCTCATAATCAAATTGCTTCTGATGCTGGCCATCGCTGCATCAACACTCATTTCTGAAGACGGTAAATAACCAATCGTGTGCCAACCGGCTTTTAATGGCATTGGTTCAGCCGAATTTACGTATGAACCATAGATCAGGATGGAGTCGGCATCTGTCAGGTACACGTAATAACCGTTCATGGCATTAAGGGAACGCAGCCGAAAAACGCCTGCGGATGGATTGAATTCATAGCCACGTTGGTCGCGCAGTAATACGAAATTGTCGAAATCATCGAGCACCGTGCTGAGGTCGGGGATAATTGGTGTCATGTTACAAGAAATCAAATTCCAACCAGCCTGAAAGCTGAACATTTGCTGATCCGCGTCCTCGACAAAAAATGCAGACAACGTATTTTGTGATGATGGTTGAAATCGCGAGCTTCCCTGTGAGAAACTGGTGAATACCAAATCCCATTCAGTAGCCGCCGCAAGTCTATAGATTCGGAACATCATCCGTTCATCCGAGCGCAGGCCTTCCAATTCGGGTGTCGTTGACATATCGCCCATCACCGTAAAATTCAGGTCTTGTTCCAGCCATTGACCGTAGCCACAACATTTACCATCCGGACTGAACACGCCGACATAATCTGCATTCTGCAGTGGCTGTCCGTAAATGGTCGGATGAATACTGAGTGGCAGGGTAACTCTACAGGTGACATCAGAATTTGTACTGAATGACCAGGACTCAGGGAGAGTTGGCGCTTTGAATACGGTAAATGAAGCGTCGCTTACGTCATTAATATATCCATTTGTATCAGATACTTTAATGAGGCATGTTGTAGATATCTTATCTGAAGTTGGTGTCCAGGTCCAGCTACCATCATTTGGAGTTGCGGGTTGAATGACTGTCCAGGAAGTTCCGTTATTTTTGGAAAATGAAATCATCACGGAATCCAGCTCGCCGGTTGATTGCCATGTAATCGGATACTCATTATCAATTTCCCACTCTTCACCGCCGTTGGGGCTGGTAAGTGACAGCGTAATATCTTCGATAATAACAAACGGAGCGTCACTGGTATCGCTGTAGGTATTGGTTAAATCAGCTATTTTTATCAAACATGTTTTCGAAATGTGTTGGCGTCCGGGGGTCCAGTCCCAGCGGCCGTCATTGGCTGTACTGCTGACCAGTGATGACCAGTTCGTGCCGTTATTTCCGGAAAACGAAATTGATACATTGCCATCAACTCCGGTGGATGCCCAGCGAATCGGGTACTGATTATCGACTTTCCAAATATTGCCGCCATTGGGCGAAAGCAACCCGATTTCGTGATAGCGCTCACCGATTGCATAAATGGAGAGGTCATCAAACGAAATTCCGCCACTAGTTGAGCCAACACCAATGTTTCCCAAAATAACATTCAAATCTTCGAGGTGCAAAAGCTGCTGACCGTTAAATGTAACTTCAATGTGACGGGTGTCTCGTGTTATCCGAATGAAATTGGGTGAAGTACTTGTGAGTGTTGGGCCATCAAATTGGCCGAGAATCGTTTTAACACCTGCTTGCATTTTGTAAAGCACATTTTCCGAATTTACCGAACTGAAATTCATGCAGTAATAATTCAGGCTATCCACAAATGCGAACACAACAGCCATATCCGCAGCCCCCTCACTGGCCGGATCAGTAGCTGATGTTGCTTCAACCAAAAAATCGAATTTCAGGAAGTGATATCCCTGAATGAGTGAATATTCTAACGCACTTCTCGTGGCTGCAGCGACTGAGTATGCCGGATCTGTGCCACTTACTGACCATTGTGCCGCATGACGCGCTTGCCAGCTATCGGCATTGCCCGCATGAAAATCATCCAAAAAAACCAGCATGTCCGGCGGATTAACTTCGCATGCACCATCCCATTTGATACTGGCACAGGAGAGACTTGCCAGACTATCCGAAAGAATTTTTACAGCCGTTCCACTGGAAATATTGGGCACACCCCGCAAATCCAGCTCTTCCAGATTATCCAGTTTATAAAGATGGACTAAATCGTTATTGGCAAGATCAGTGTACGATAAATCCAGATGTTGCAGCGTCGTAAGGTTTCGCAGACTTAAAATATTGTGGATCGGATTGCCGCCAACAAGCAGGCGTTCAATCTCTGGGAAATTACTGGCAACCGAAATATCAATAAAATTGTTTTCATACAAATAGAGATGCGTTAATTTATGTGCATCGGCTAGTGGTGAAATATCGAGAATCTGATTCTGATGCATATAGGCGATTTCAAGATCGGTCATGTTGTGTAATGGAGTGATGTTACTGATATTGTTTTGGAACAGATAGATTTGCTTGATTTTTGTCAAGTCTTCCAGCGGTCCAATGTTAGTAATATTATTCATATTGAGTGACAGATGATTCAGATTGGTGGCATATTCTAGTCCGGTAAGGTCGCTGATGTTGCGGCTGTCAGCGCTGAAGACTGTAAGTGTTTGCATATCAATGTCGGTTATATCGCCGCTTGGTTTGCTAAGTGCATCGCGGATGGCTTGCTCTAAATTTGGATCGTCGAATGTAACGGGTGTTTGTGAAAAAAGCAGTGTTGGGAGAAGCAAAAGGAGCAGTAAAAATTTTCTCTTCATGGATGAACTCCGTTCTTTTAATTTTTGTTGTGTGGAAAATTTTAATAGTTCGAATGACTTGTGGGAATCATTGAAAATATAAAAAAAGCATGATTTCAGGCTGATGAAGAATGCAATGTTAATGCCATACTGAGATCAGGCTAATAATTACAAACGGTTAGTTTTAAAAAATAAGTTAATCTATTAGATTTTGAAGGATTATAAAAGTTGAAACGGGTTAGGTTGAGAACTGGGGCACACTTGCATGTTTTTTATTTTGTTCCAAGATGGAACGCTTTCCAATGTTGAAACAGCAAAGGCTGTACGAATACCTTACAGATGAAACTGGTTGTTATCCGGGCTTGACGGCTTGTATCAACTGCCGACTGGTATGCAGTTTCCTCTTTTAGTTGAACGCATATATCGTCTTCACCATATGCTGCTGATAATTTGCATCATAATAGGGGAGAATTGACAGTTCATATCGCTTATGCAGATGTAGCAGCATGTTGGCAACTGCCGTTCCGTACACCGCGCCGGCAAATACATCCGATGCCCAGTGCAAATTAACATCGATTCGCTTAAGTCCAACTGTGGTAGCAATGCCATACGATAATATGGTGAACGGCAATCGATCGACGTGATATGATAAAATAGTGGCCACTTGAAATGCATTGGAAGTATGTCCCGATGGGAACGACTCGCCCTCAGAAAATTTAAAAAATCGCGCCCCTTTATGCTCAGAAGGCCGGGCGCGGCCCACCAGTTCCCGAATGAGTTGCTTGTACCCGGAAGCAATGGTCAGTGATTCCATTATTTGCAGTGATGCAGTTTGGAGCTTCGGCCATTTTCCCACATAACCAACGAGGTAGCCCCCAATAAAGTACGGATTCATCCGCTCAATCTGTCCCATTGGCTCCATAATTTCGCCGGTATGCATAATGTTTTTGTAAATACCATTTGCATAACTACGGTTGAATGCTTCCATAATATCGGAATCGTAATGATATAAAATTCCGCCAATAACAACCATGCCGGCCAATGGCGCCAGATGCTTTTTCTGCATCCGTGTCGGGGCGATTAATATATTCCATGAATCGGAAACGTAAGTGTGGATGAGTGTGTTGGCTGCGGCGACGGGAGAATTTATTTTCGGATTATTACGCATTGAATCTGGTACCGTGTTTTGGGAAAACAAAGGAGATGGTAAATGGGTAATAATCCAAATCAAAAAGAATACAAGAATAGTGATTTTGATCCCTATTGATTTTTTCATTAGTGGACAACTCCTATAACTGAAATATTATTTTCATCGTGGACAATACAATGAAACTGCGCCGGATTGACTAATGAATTGTCTTCATAAGCTGCTTGAATATTCATACAAAAATAATCATGTTCCAAGCGGACAATCGATGCGGGTATCGGAACCAATAGTGTCGGTTGCGAATTGGTAATGACTTCTGTCTCGGTTACCGGTTGTGCGTTTTCATCCAGAAACCGAACAGTGTAATAAAAATCATGAGAACTATTTTCAAACTCTGCCAATCGATTCACGAGCCGGATCGCATTACCTTCAGTGCCCACCAGGTCTAACGGCGTTACGCGCGAATAATAGTAGAGCACAAGTTTCCGCTGCCGTTCAATTAGCGTTTTAATCATGTATTGTTCTGCTTCCGGTTCGGGAAAATCGGCCGCCTGCACCAGTGCCTGAATGTGTACCGGTGTGAGCGCAGCAAGAACGGTGGCCGCCCAATAAGCATCCGCGGGCTGGCAGTAGCGGATCGGTTTGAATGGATTTGTTTCTTTCCAGCGCGCCGGGTCGAATAATGTTGCTTCAAACATCCCGACGGATGGCCACGGTGTTGGCGGGATTTTTTCCCAGTCGGGAATGCGTAAGCCTAAGGAAACAAAATTTATCAACATATCCGGCACGTCGAAATCGTGATTGAAACCGGCCCACGGCTTATCGTACCGAGCGGCAACCGTTCCGAGCACATCATCAAAATCGATGAGATAATGCTTGATATAACCGTAATTGGGTTCACCGACGTAAATATCAAATAAATTATCTGTGCTGATGTCCGCCATGTTGGTGAACGCGGCAAACACCTTGAGCGCCCGTAACACACGCCGGTCTTCGTGGGGAAAATGATCATTGGGATCATCCGACCGGACACCATGATCCGGCGCTGGTCCTAACGGCAAGCCACGAATAATGCGGCTGGCGATACAGCGGTAGTCACCGTTTTCAGAGTGAGCACAATTTTTGAAAACGGCATCAATATCACTGGCTTTAATATCACTTCCGGTGTCGATCCGTAAAATCTGCGGGCGGATGGTGCACAATTGATCTTCGGGCACGTGATAGCCAAATCCCCAAAACAGCCGGTTGGCAATGAATGATGATGTCGTGGAGATTCCCGGATAATCCGGCGGATCGAATTTTAACAGATAGTGAATGTCGCGTCGGTCAAACACAATCAATCGGGGGTTGCGGCTGACATTGCGAATTTGGATCACTGTTAACGGCGGCTGCGGTGGCCCGAATTCGGTTGGGCCTTCCACCAGTTCTTCCGGGCTAATCGGAAATGCGCCCAATCGCGGAAAGAACCAACTGGAGCCGGGTATCTGATCGAGTGCATTTACATCCCGTGCCGCTTTGTTTTTGGTGATGGTGACCGGAAGCGCGTTGGGCTGCGGCGGTTTCACCCGGGCGTAATATTCGAACACATTTTGGTGCACCGATTCCGGTAATGGAATCGGATGAATGTCGTTGTAATAGGTCACCACCGGCGCATCAATGAACTGATACGGCTGCTGATGGGCACAGGCAGTGAGCAGCAACAGAACTGATATGTAACCGAATTTTTTCATATTGTTTTGGTTTGAAGGCAGAGCGCAAAGAGCGTAGCGCATAGCAAAAATTGTTATCGCTATGTGCTTTGCACGATGCTCTTTGCGCTAGTGAAACGTCCAGCCCACATCGATGCTGCCGTGGGCGCCATACGGCCCGATCGCCAGTTCCACCCGTGCCAGTTCGTTATTCACGACGTGAAAATCCATCCCCAAACCAACAGCCCACGTGGCGCCTGCCAGCGTTATTGCAGCCAGATGATGCGTAGCGAGCAGGCCATCAAAAAACAGGTGACTGCTGAAGTTGGCAGCGATCGGCCACATGTACTCCAGCGATGGCACGACCACATGTGTATCGGTGCGCAGCATCACTCGTTGGGACACACCGCGGAATGCCGGGTGTTGCGGATACTCGGTGAACGGAATGGGATGCTGTTTAGAAATCGGTGAAACGGATTCTACTACCAGTCGCGGCATCAACATGCGATTGGTGAGCAGCACGGGAAAACAGGCAGCCATATCGATTCCACTTTGGATGAAACGCGAACGATCCGTCTCGATGCCATGGGCATAGCGGACATATCCCTGCAACAGCCAACCGGATGCATGATAACGATCTGCTGGTCGAGTATCCAGCCGGAATGATCCGCTCATAAAACGATGGCTTACGGTGGTGACATAACCGGGCAATGCTGCCAGATCAAACACATTGCCGAGTTGATCATCTCCGTTGGCGAACGCATAAATTGTGCGTTTTTTGCTGCCCCCGGTAATATTGCCCTGGGCGATTGCTACAGGTCGAAATCCGATGCTTGCTTCCCAGGTGGTGTATTCTTGCACGAACAATCCGGAAGGATCTTCGGCTGCAGTCAGAAACATATTGCGACGATCCGTTTGTGCTGCGCGGCCATAACCGTAAAATTCCCGGTCATCATCGCGGGAATCCAGCGCCCTGAACGACCAGCGCCAGGCGTAGCGCGATTTGACAAATGTGTACGCCAGCCAGGCTTCCATTTGATATTTATCGAAATCGGCGTACCGGCCGCGCAGCAGGCCATCGAATCCATCAATATGCGCCAGCACGTTAGCGCCGATCCGCGGCCGGAAACCCGACACCAGATTGGCCACCGGGTACCAGCCGAGCGCTCTGTTATCCGTGAAGAAAAAATTCTCAACCGTGCCGATAAACTGATCGTCCCCCAACAAATTCATCCCAAACCCGGACGCCAATTCCAGTCCCGACATGGTGTACTGCGCCACCGACATCACCTGTCGCTTCGTCCATTTCCAGGGATTGCTGCCTACGCGAAAATCCTGCTCCAACCCACGCAGATGTAGATATGCTTGTTTGGGGGACATCGCTGAATCCGGAGACGTTGGCGTTGTTGTTTCCTGCGCGATTAGTGGAACACAATAAAGCCATAATACGATGAAATAAATAATCCGATCCGTCATGAATGCCTGCTTGCGTTGGTTTTCAGACTTATAATTCGGGAGTGATATTATACAATGCTCGGATGGAAGATGCAAGGAAAATCTTGCACAGGGCAGGGTGCTACAAGCCGTAATTCGATGGAAAGGTAATGGATGATAATTACGCTCCATATGTAGATTGATACTAATTTGATTTTTCCTTGAATTTATGTTTAGGAATGAGAATTAAATAACATAGTCTGCGTTCCTTATAATATTTTCATTAAGGTAACTATACGTAGGCTTGGCCATGTGTGACAAA
>JAFGDW010000319.1 GCA_016931935.1 Candidatus Zhuqueibacterota bacterium
ACCATGATACAAAGAAGTTTTTGCTTTTGAAATGAGCAGAGAACTGCAGCTAACAATGGCAACAATAATCCCGATTAAAAACAGATCGGGGCAGGCAAGTCTCGAATAACACAATAGTCATAGGAGTTATTATGAAACAGAAATGCGCACGAGTCGGTCAAATTGTAATCAACGTTATCATTTTCATTACGTTTACGGGAATTGTATTTTGTCTAAATGCAGCAGATAAACAAGGATTGAAAATTAATGATCAGGACTATTTCGAGATGCCTGGTCTAAATGTGCTTGTTTACCACAACACATTTTCTGAAGGCCACCAGGGTGGCCTGGAAATCATTCAGCATGAGAATCGGGTCGCTACCAACGGAGAAATTCGTTTGAATCCCACACCCGGTCAATGGCAACCCACTGCAAAATTAGGAAAAGGTGTGCAAAAACAAGGCGTCAGTCCTCAAACCCTGGCACTTGAAAGCCGTAAAGTGGACCGGGAAAATAATGAAATTAGCATTCCATGCAGTTTTCCAGATGAGGCCCTTCATCGCAAGGGATTTAATCCGATTATTTATCCTGACCTGAACATCAAATACACAATGCGTGTAAAAGCGGAAGGCCAATCAATTATGGTCACCGTCGACTTTGACGAGCCGATTCCTGAAGATTGGGTCGGTCGGATTGGATACAATCTGGAACTGTTTCCCGGTAATTTATATGGAAAACACTATTACATGGACGGCAAGCCCGGCATCTTCCCTCGACAGCCAGAGGGCGAGGCATATATTAACCAGGCTGGCGAAGCAGAAGCATCACCATTTGCTGAAGGCCAGATATTGATCGTTGCGCCGGAATCTGATCTGTTTCGAATGAAAATTGAAAGCAACGGCAGCAAACTTGCGTTGCTGGATGGCAGCCTGAAACACAACAATGGTTGGTTTGTCGTGCGCTCTCTCATACCTGCCAATGTCACCCAAAATGCGATCCAATGGAAAATTACGCCTCATGTGATTCCCAATTTTAAATATGACCCGGTCGTTCATCTATCACAGGTGGGCTATCATCCCGACCAAAAAAAGATTGCTTACATTGAATTGGACAAATGGGAAACGGATATTCAAACGGCAGTGCTGTATAAAGTATCTAGTTCCGGAGAATATCAGACTGTAACTGAACAGAAACCCGAATTATGGGGACAATACCTGCGCTATCAATATGCATTGCTAGATTTTTCTGATATCAAAGAACCTGGCATTTATCTTGTGAAATACGGAAATTCTACCAGTAATTCCTTTCAGATCGATCCCGACATTTACAAGCAGTATGTTTGGCAACCGACACTGGATTATTTTATTCCGGTTCAAATGTGTCATATGCGTGTAAATCAAAAATATCGTGTCTGGCATGGCTGTTGTCACATGGATGATGCACTGATGATGCCCCTGAATATTAAACATTTTGATGGCTATAATAATGAAGGCATGACTTCAACATTGACGTCGTTCAAGCCACTGGATCATGTGCCAGGGTTAAATATCGGCGGCTGGCATGATGCTGGTGATTATGATCTGCGTGTGGAATCACAGGCCCAGGCAGTTACTATGCTGGCGCTGGCTTATGAAGAATTTGGGATCAATTGGGATAACACCTTTGTCGATCAGGAAAATCATCATGTGGAACTCCACCAACCGGATGGCAAGCCCGATCTGCTGCAACAGGTTGAACATGGTGTACTCTCAATTCTCGCCGGCTATCGTCAATTTGGCCGATTGTACCGTGGCATTATCTGTCCATTTTTACGACAGTATGTGATGTTGGGTGATGGTTCGACAATGACCGACGGGAAAGTTTTTGATGATAAAGCCGAGTTGGCAAAAGCCGCCAGGATAGATGAATTGTGGTATAAAAAAGTCGCTAACCGTTATTCACGAATATTTGATCCTGAAATGAACCAACATGAAGTTGAAGTTTACATTCCGGAATTGGATGACCGTCTGGTTTTCATCGATGAGAGTGCGGGACACCAATTACAGGGAGCTATCGGTTTATTAGCGGCTGCTCGCGTGCTAAAAGGCTATAATGATCAGTTGGCTGAAGAATGCCTCACGGTGGCGAAAGCGCTCTGGGATGCAAATAAAGATAGAGATATGGGAGATCAATTTTGGAACAGAGGCGACAAAATAAATACGCTCGTTGAATTAATCATTACAACTGATAAAAGCGAATATAAAGAACAACTTTGTAAAATGAAAGATGATATTCCAAAAGGTTTTCGATTTATAGGTGCATCAATTGCCCGTGTAATGCCCTATATTGAATGTGAGGCGTTTAAAAAAGCGGCTACTGAGGCGGCGAAAGCATATAGGCCGGAATTAGATAAAATGATGAATGAAAGTCCGTTCGGATGTCCGTTACGGACTCCAGAATATCTTGGTTTTGGTCAATATTTCCTCAACAAGGCATGGCCCGATATTTTCTCGCTGGATCATTTATATTCGGTGGTCAACTATTTATTGGGCTGCCGGCCTGGAAATACGACAAACAGCCTCGTTTCCGGAGTTGGTGTCAATTCACCCACTATAGCTTATGGAGCAAATCGTGCGGATTGGAGCTATATTCCTGGTGGAACGTTCTGGAGTGCCATCAATCTCGTCCGTCCGGACTTTCCTGAAGACAAGGTATGGCCGTATATATGGCAGGAACGCGAATATATTATTGGCGGAGCCATTACCTACATGTTTATTGTAATGGCTGTCGATCATACACTAAAATAGCTTATAATAATTGTCAGATGATGCTTTCTAAATTCGATGAGATGAAGATTAAATACACATACAGCGAATATCCTGGGGGACATACTTGGCCGGTCTGGCGACATAATCTATTTGATTTAGCGCCATTATTGTTTAAATAAGTTCGCTAACCGGGTAACTAAACATCCGTCTTTAATGCGAAGGTCTATCGATAGTAGTAAATCTGTATTGGTTGAAAGTTGAATATTTTTTTAAACAAAATTACTATTAAAATATTAATATGAGGTCAAAATGAATAATCCTAAAAATCGATTATCACTAGTTCTTGTTTTTTGCACTATTTTAATTCAAAGTTTAATGTCGTGGAGTACATATGCCCAGATTGTAACCAACGGAAGTTTCGAGGCCACAGAACCCGGCATTGTAACTGATTTAGCTACAGGGGTCGATGGCTGGCTGCTTCAATTAATGGATGGCGCCGGGGCAGAGTTTCAGGTTGTAACAGGAGATGCACAAAAAGGAAATCATTCTCTTGAAATAGTGGCCAAGACGGCGGGAACGAATCAATGGTCAATTCAGGCAGTCGCCGATAGTATACCGGTTACACCAGGAGACACGTACCATTATTCAGTGTGGGCAAAAGCCGCAACCGCTGGTGCACAGGTTAATTTTACGGTAGGGAATTATGCTTTTAGTGAATACAAAGCTATTCGCCCCGCCACTCTTACCACAGAATGGCAGGAATTTAAAATGGAATTTACTATAAGCGATAACCAGACCATCGTCAGAGCGCCGATTCATTTTAACTATGCCGCAAATGTCGGCAATGCAATTTATATCGATAATCTGATAATCAAGAATCCCGCCGACGTCCTAAAACCTGTAATTGTTGAAGCAGAATCTGGCGATGTGGGAAGTGATTACAGTATATTGCAGGAAGATAGTACCGAATACGTTACAATACAAACCAATTCCACTGCTTACAATCCCGGCAGCGACGCTCGCGTTATATCTTACGAAGTGACATTCCCTGATACAGGTACCTATGATCTCTTTTTTCGATTATGGGTTGGACCAAATACGTATGATGACGACAGTTTTTTTTACGGTAATGGATTTGGAGAAAAA
>JAFGDW010000022.1 GCA_016931935.1 Candidatus Zhuqueibacterota bacterium
AAAATGAAATTGTATTTCTATATCTCGAAATTTTAATGCACTTTTCTTCTTGAGAAAATTTGAAATTTACTGTGATGTCTGAGTATATACTTCATTTCATAAATAGTAGAAAAATTGGCCACGAAGGCACTAAGACACAAAGATTTTCAGCTTATACATTTTGTTTCTCTTCGTGTCATCGGTGTCTTTGATGCAAAAATAAAAAACGCAGGTCCAAATTAGACCTGCGTTCGTTATATAAAGCTATATTCACGTGACTTATTTCACTGGATATGGAGGATGAGGCGGAATAGTCTTTTCCTGAGTTTTCAGTTCATTTAATATTTCTTCAATGGCGCGATTGAGCTGTTGATCATTTCCGGCAAACTCCTGCGCCGGATCGTTATCCACTTCTATGTCCGGTTCCACGCCGTGGCCCTCAATAATCCAGCGACTGCCGTCTGTACTGTACGATGCGAATTCCGGTTTGTACAAGTAGCCGCCATCCAGTAATGGCAGCGATTCCCGAATACCGACGACGCCACCCCATGTACGTTTCCCGATCAATTTGCCCAGCTTGTGCGTTTTAAACCGATATGGGAAAAGATCACCATCCGAAGCAGAAAATTCGTTGAGCAAGCAGACTTTCGGTCCGTAAATCATCGCGCTCGGATCCGTGTCCGGTTCAACATTACGCGCAATATCGATCATGGCAATCTCGCGGCGTAACCGTTCGATCAGCATGGGAGAGACATTGCCGCCGCCATTGCCGCGCACATCAATGATCAGCGCCTTTTTCTTTAATTGCGGATAGAAGTACTTGACAAATTCCACCAGTCCCTTTTTGCCCATATCTGGCACATGGATGTATCCGACCTTCCCGTCAGTGGCTTTATTGACCTTTTCAATATTGGATTGCACCCAGTTGAAATAGTGCAAATCAAGCTCATCATCGGTCGGAATGACAACAACATCGCGCGCGCCGTCAGGTGATGGCTTGTTATTGAGTGATAACGTCACCTGTTTACCAGCGGTATTAACCAGCGCTTTATAAATGTTGGGTATGGTGTTGGTTGGTTTTCCGTTAACTGCAATGATATAATCACCTTCGCTGGCATTAACACCAATTTCAGTCAACGGAGATCGCAGTGATTTATCCCAATTTTGTCCCTTCAAAATTTTCTGAATTTGAAAATAACCGGACGTTGCATCTTTCGTCAGCTTTGCGCCCAGCAGACCGGTTTGAACGCGCTCAGCTTTTGGATAATCGCCGCCGCCAACGTACGTATGGCCAACACTTAACTCGCCGATTAATTCACCAATAATATAGGTCAAATCCACACGATTATTTATTTGCGACACCAGCGGTTTATAGCGTTGGCGCATTGCGTCCCAATCCAGGCCATGCATGTTGGGCGCGTAGAAAAATTCCCGCATTTGTCGCCAGCATTCCGTGTAAATTTGTTCCCACTCGGCATGATGATCAAGCTGCACTTGCATGTCCGAAAGATTTAACTTATCTTTAATTTCTATCGGACCTTTGGGTAAATCAAGAATTGCATAGGATTTTTTCTGCCCTATTAAAATCTTTTTTTGATCGGCGGAAATTTCATATCCATCGACCTGTCCCAATTCGGTTTCCTTTTGATCTTTTAAATCGTACATTAGCAACAGCGATTCCTTGTCCTTGCTGCCTTTGCGATTGTAATACAATACATCACCGACAGAGGTCAGATGCCGATAACTCGACCCGGGGACCGGCAAAGCCACGATGCGCTGTACCAGGCCATCCGCGTCTATATTTACGGTCACCTTCGGTTTTTCATCTTTGGCTTCTTCTTTTTTCTCTTTCTTTGCGTTCTTTGTCTCTGCTTCACTTATTTTAACTTCATCACTTTTTGGTTTGAACGGAGACTGAACATCCTTTGCTAATGTGACGAGATAGAGTCCGTCCATATCCTGAAATGCGTGATTCCACTCGGTCCAGGAGTAGATCGGATCGAAATCGCGGTCGGAGACAAAAAACAGGTATTTGCCATCACTGCTGAATGCCGGATTCGTGGAGTTATACCAGCCGTCAGTAACATTGGTGGATTGCTTTTTCTCAAGCGAGTACAGGATAAGTTTATTCATGCCATTGTGCTCAGGTTCAGAATACGCAATCCATTTGCTGTCCGGCGACCAGGTACAATCGCGGATTTCCCAGGCTTTGGCAGTGGTCACAATAGTGGTTTGTTTGCTATCAATATCTACGTAGTTCAGGCGCAGCATTTTGTCACCCCAAACCAGCTTTTTACTGTCGGGTGACCAATAAATTTCGTATTTGTAGGTATCCGCACCAGTGGTTAGTTGAATTGGCTTGCCCGTACCATCCTGGGCGGCGATGTAAATTTCATCTTCCCCGGTTGCGTCAGAGACATAGGCGATCCAGCGGCCGTCGGGTGACCATTTGGAATTGCGTTCATGAACTCCAGATGTGGCAGTCAGATTTCGGGTTGGGCCATTCTTTGCCGGCACCGTGAATACATCACCACGCGCTCCGAACAGTGCGCGATTGCCATCGGGAGAAATTTCAAAATTAGTAACGTTTTCACTTACGTTGGTCAACTCGGTTCGGCCACCGGGCTGGTCATCGAGAATTTGAATATGGATTTGTTCATTTTTTTCAGTTGCTAAATCAAATCGATACAGATAGCCGCCATTTTCAAATACGATGGTATTTTCCCCCAGTGAAGGGAATTTAATGTCGAAATCCGTAAACTGAGTTAATTGACGCGTTGCTTTTGTACTCAAATCGTAAACGTAGAGATTCATGCGGCGATTTTCATCACGGTCTGAGAGAAAGTAAATCGAATTGCCGTGCCACATCGGGATAATATCCTGTGCAGAATTATTCGTGATGTTGGTGGTCAGTTTTGTGGCGAAATCGTAAATCCAGACATCATCGGCCATGCCACCACGATAGCGTTTCCAGGTACGAAATTCCCGGAATACACGGTTGTAAGCAAGTTGTTTATCATCGGGAGAAAATGAGCAGAAACCACCGCGTGGCAAGGGAAGCTGCTGCTGAAGTTCACCGGCAGGCGACACGGTGAATAGCTGTCCGAGAAAATCGTTCCACTCAATCATTCGTGATCGGAACACGATGTGTTGATTATCGTGTGACCACGTCATGACGATATTGTTCGGTCCCATACGGTCCGATACATCATCGCGACTGAGCGTGGCGGTGTAAGTCAGGCGCTTGGGTGGTCCACCTTCTGCTGGCATCAGATAAACTTCCGTGTTGCCATCATACTGACCGGTGAACGCCAGCCATTTTCCATCATGAGAGTACCTCGGAAAAATTTCCTGGCCTACATCTGATGTCAATTTGCGAGCGACACCACCGGAAACGTTGACAGTGTACAAATCTCCGGCGTAGGTAAATGCGATGTTATCGCCGTGAATCGTCGGAAAGCGAAGCACTCTGGCCTCGTCCGCACTGAAAAGGGTAGTTGCAGTAAATACGAACAAGAGTAAAAAAAGCAGGTGTGTTTTTTTCATAATTGCTCTCCATGAATCAATTATGTGTGATATGTTGTGTGAATTATCCGGGAACAGTGGAATCGTCATTGCAGGTGACTGATTGGTCGATGTACAAATGCCTGGTAGTTATCACCAAAGACGGATGTCCCGGTATTATAAGGAATCGATTGGGATTTTTTGTGTCAAAGTGTTGTGATCGTGATGCGGATACATAAAAACTGATCGCGGTCCAATTATATCTGTCAGTACAGCAGATGTTGAAATGAGGACCGCGATTACCATTATTGAATTCAATCAATTCGATACCGTCATTATATTTATTAATATGAATGACTGGTTGAGTCAATCGCCTTCGACTACGCTCAGGCTGAAGTCCGATTTTCATGGTGAGAAAAGTCGAACCATGATAACTCAGTAAAGTTCAATCAAGCATTATTTTCAAATGGTCATTCGTATTTTTAGTATTCAAGAATATTTATACTACCATTGACGGTCGAAAGTTTAATTTTTCCCCCTCCGCCATTAATTTCACCGTCCAGGTGATGTCTGGCATACTTGCCTTGAATTGTGAGAGGGAAGTCGGTGCGGATTGAACCGTTCACTGTCGATGCTTCTACATCAGCGCTGACATTCTCAGGCAGCCCAAGTTTCACACTGCCATTGGTAGTTTTAAGCATAATGTTGTCACGGCGATCGAGTGATTTCACTTTAATTTTTACGGCGCCGTTGACAGTATGGGCATCGACTGATCCTTTTAAAGCTTCCGCATCAATTCCGCCATTTACTGTACTCAGTTCTGCGTTTCCATTAACATCTTCTACCATCACACGGCCATTTACGGATTTTAGATTCAGATTGGTTTCTTCAGGAACTTTGATAGTATAATTAATCGTAACGTTGGCATTATCGCCAAAAATCCAGTCCAAAAAACCGGTATTCGATTTCTTCGGATAATCTGCGTCGATCCGAAGTTGATCGCCTGAACGCTCGACAATCATTTCCACGCGTTCCAATAATTTTTCGGCTTTGCGGTGGCTGCCTGCCTTAACCTTGATTTCAGCATTGATTTCAACATCGGACCGATTCCATGAGGTCACTTCAATTTTACCGTTCGTGCTGCGGACGGATACGTCGCCATTGTTGGTGAAGTCAACCGTTTTATGGTAGGTGTCAGTAATTGTAACTGCGTTTGCTAAGGATAATGAACTGCATATTAAAGCTATGGTAAAGATTGCAATCATTAATCGTTTCATAATACCTCCGGAAAATGTGTTTGAGTTAAATTACGGAACGATTTTGGAATGGTTGCATGCAGAGTATGACTTTGGAAAGAGATTAATTCGAAATGGAAAGGAGGTTTGCCGATAAGATTTCGACGTATGAAGACAAACCTGGTTTCTTCGAGAAACCAGGTTTGGGTAAGATGCTAAAATTGGATACCAATTCCGATCCGGTGTGAATCACCGAGATCTGAGTTGAACGGCGCATACGCATAATCAAGTTGGTAGCGACTAAATTGAAGGCCGAACCCTCCCTGAATATTACGGGCATCGTACCCGGATAGATAGCCGACACGTAGCGCGAACTGTTTCATAAACCACTCAACGCCGGTATGCAAATGGAACGCTTCATCAAATATTTGTACAGCATCCGCAGAAATAGTCCAACCCATCCATGATGTGGATGAACGTGAGTAAGCAACGCCCGTTCGCATGGTCAGCGGGAGTTTCGTCGATTCATTTTTGAATTTCGACATAGCGCCAAGATTTTGAATTGTTGCTCCCACGGACAATCCAGCTATGGGCGTTTGATAGATTGTGCCCAGATCAAGTGCAACACCGGAAGCTGTATTCAAATAAATTTTTTCATAAAGGTACTTGATTGTTGCGCCAACTTGAAGAATTGGTGAAATTTGTCGGGCAAGCGAAAGTCCGACCATAACATTTTGTGCATCGATCTCTGTTAACGGATTTTCAGATGCATAATTACGCGCTTCAATTCCGCCGATGTTTGTACCGATATAACTTAGCCCGACGGCGGTATTTCCTATATGAAAACCAACAGTGGCAAAATTGTTGGTAATATCCTGAATCCAGCGATTGTTGGTGAACATCACCTGCCCGTCTGTCAATGCTGCCAATCCTGCGGGATTCCAGAATGTCGCGCTGGCATCGTTGGATACAGCCGTGAATGCTTCCCCCATTCCGACAGCGCGGCTGCCAGCGCCAATTTTTAGAAATGCCATACCATTACCTGCCCGGGTGCTCGGTGCTATTGCTACCAAAATAGCTATAATTATTATGATCGTGTGAAAAAATTTGTTCATACAGCTCCCTTCCTGATAACACTCTTTAACATTAACGCCAAATGTGAATGACCATTTGAAATAGTGATTAGTTGAAATTAACGAGTTGTCATGGTTCGACTACGCTCACCGTGAAGAACGCACTTCAGCCTGAGCGGAGTCGAAGGCGATTATTAAAACTGGTCAATTTGTATTTTTATTTCCCTCTGCCGGCATAAATTTTCCCGTTCGTCCACAATTTTTATTCTATTGCGGCAAGTGTTTTGGTGCAAACATTGTTTCAATTATCGGCATATCATAGAAAAGTAAAATGAGCAAAATAATTAAAACGATTGAAGAATAAATCACCAATGCACGCTGCTTATATAATTTTTCCGGATACTGAACCGGACTATCTTCCCAGTAGCCCATGCGCATATACATGGGAATAAAGCCGGCAAGAAATGGAACGCTTAAAATTAATTCAATACGATATCGAACCAGAAAAATACCAAAAAACAGACTTAAAGCAGAAACATAGTATACCATGCTCAGCATCAACCGGTATTCATTATAATGACGGAATGATTTCCGGTAATTAGCGGCGACTTCTTTATCACCAATTCGTCGATACTCACCGAAGCGTTTTGTTGCCATAAAAAAAGCACCGATCATCCAGTATGCCATTACCAGCGATAATGTGGGCGGGTATTTTTGAAAGACTAAATACCAGCCCAGGAAAAGCCGAATCGGATTATTGAGCGATTCTGAAAGCACGTCCAGATAGGGGAGATCTTTCAGACGAATCGGACGGACATTATACAGCAGCCCCATAATCCATAGCAATGCTAAAAATACAAAGAAATATTTATTGACTGCCAATCCAACCAATAGGCCGGCAGCAGTAAGAACAAACCATTGAATGTAACCAATTTTGATATTGATTTTGCCCGATGGCACTGGTCGGTATTTTTTAACCGGATGAAGCTTGTCTTTTGGTGCATCCAGTATTTCGTTTATGGTATAGTTACTGGAAGCAATTAAACATAGCGCTAAGAATGCGACAATAAATTCAGGTAAAAGCGCCCATGAAATGGATGCGGGCGAATCATAAATGGCGAATCCGATGCCCGGAATCATGAATACATTTTTAAACCAGTGGTCAGGCCGGGCAATTTGTATATATGGCTTAATTGATGATAACAATAAGTGTTCCTCCATGAGAGTTCGACAAATTCTGAATGGTTGCGTTTTATTGTTATCAAACAGATCATTTATTTTCGTTACTATCTTCTGTTACACCGACGTTCATCAAGGAAGTAATATCATTCACATGTTCAAATATCATTCCAGCATTTTTTGCCCCGGCTCCGTCCACGTCAAGCCGGTCCCCGATATAAATTGTATTCGTCGGTTGAACGCCCAATTTTTGAGCGGTCATTTGAAATCCGGTAATATCCGGTTTCAAACGGTTGATATCAGGATCGTAAGATGATGTGATTACTGAAAAATAATGAGCCATTTGAAGCGCAGCCAATTTTTCCTGTGCCGGATAATCCGAATAGAGTCCAAGCTTCATTTTTTCGGAGTGCAATTTTTGCACAAGTTGTTGCATTTTCCGATTTCTGCAAATATAAAGTAGCGGCAACGGACGCCGATAGAACCAGTCATTGAGTACCGCACGGATAACGTCATCGCTTGCGGATGCATAGCGTTTCGTGATGTTTAATTGAATCTTTTGAATCGAACTGTTTGACGGTTCATTTGCTCGTCGCAACTCTTCATGGGCGATCCGAAAGCTTTTTATTATTTTAATTACCCGGCTGAGTTGTTTCGGTCTAAACATATGTGCGAGAACTATATATCCTATCATCAGAATACGTAAACGGGATTGATGGTACAGGGTGCCATCCAGATCAAAAATGACGGCTTCAATTCTTTTATTTCTGTAAGTCATGTTGCCGGCTTTGTATTATCTGTCCGCAATTAGAACTGAAATATCCATGAAAAAACATGTTCTGCTGCGACATCGTAATCCTTGGTAACCAGCGCATACTGAATCATGACAGGCCGATTGTACACTGTAAATCCGAAACCTGCACCGCCGGCGAAATTGCCGTCATTTAAGCCGGTTCTGAGAACAATATTGGAAAACGGCGTGGATTCCACGCCCACAAAATATTTTTCGCCATCGTGCTGATTATCCGCTTCAATATCAAACGCAACCAGCGTATTGTACCATGGCAAATGAACGCCGATCCCTCCGCGCATTGTCTGTGGAAACCGGTCCATTTTATCGATATCTTTTTCGTAGACTTTATCTGTGATCCAGTCATAGCGAGCGTTCAAGTCTTTGATCATGAATCCCAATGAAACAAATGGTACGGGTTTTACCAGCACGCCCAGATCAATTCCAAAGCTCCATTCGGACAATGCCGAATTATCGTTTTTCATATTGGGCATTCGCGTATAAAGCACTTTCGCTGACAGGCCGATCCCGACATATTTCACCGGACTGACGCCAAACGACATGGCGAACGCATTTTCATGCCAGGCGAAATCACCGATTTTTTCCCCGCTAAAATCACGTCCGTCAATATTATTGACACCGGCATAAATCCAGCTTAATGCCATGCCAGCGTTCAATGGCTTCTCTTTGGATTGCGCCGAGACTTTAGGTTGAATATCGCGTGCAAATCCGATATAATTGAAATTGCGGTCGAGCGAAAGAAAGCGGTACGAGGCGATCACCTGTGGTTCCTGAAGAAATGGCATGCCACCGGGATTGTAATAAGCTGTTTCCGGGCCTTCAGCGACACCGGTGTAAGCGCCCCCCATGCCAAGCGGTCGTGCGCCAACTCCCATACGCAAAAATGCCCCGGCATAAACACCATCATTGTCGCCGGCAATAGCGCCAGCGGTTGTCAATGAAAAAGTTAGCAGAACGAGCGCTGAAAGGATTAAAAGTCGTTTAGTTTTCATCATTATGGGATTCCCATCAGTATTTGATAATCGATAATAGGCTGCTTTTGAATGTGCTGTTATGTACATTATTAATCAAGAATCAGAATTTTGCCCCAATAAGTACCGTCGCCATCGAGCACCAGTTGGTAGAAATAAGGACCGTTGGCCAGCAAATCGCCCTTGGATGTGCGGCCATTCCAAATTTCAGCGAAATCTCCACCGGCCGGGCGCGATTTGTTTTCTACAACGGTGGCTACTAATTCCATTGCGAAGTCAAACACACGGATAGTAACGTTGGTATTGTTGATCGTGTCGTATTGAAAACGAATATAGCCATCGCTGCCAATCTGGTTGTGACGCATAGGAGAAAACGGATTGGGATATGCATACGTGCGGGGTTCGCCCGATTTTCCGGTTGGCACAAAAGCGCGCATCACGTCCCAGGTCAATCCGTTGTCGCTACTTTTCGCCAAACCATCACCGGCGCCTGCCCAGAGGACGTGTCCGTCGGTAACGGCTGCGGAATAGACAGCCTCGGATAATATTCGTACATCACCGCTGCGGTCAACGATTGGCGGGAAGACTGCCCAGTTTTCACCGCCATCAAGCGATTTAAACAAACCGTATTCAGTACAGGCATAAACGACAGAATCATCAAACGCGAAATTTTCGACCCGGATACCTTCGAGATATACTTTCCATGAGTAACCGCCGTCTTCGGATTTGGAAATACCACGGTATTCGGTATAATCTTCTGATTCGGAAGACGTTTCCATTGTGGAAGCCCAGATAATATTGTGGTCATCCCATTTTTGTTGAGCAATTGCCAGCACCCAGTTCCCCGAAATTGGCTCTGCCTGATTTTGATGATTGAAATTTACCCAGGTTTCGCCGCCATCCAGAGATTTGTTAATGCCGCCGGCTGTGCCGACCCAAATAATATCATCCGCAATCAGTACGGAAAATGCCCGGTGATTTATCAAATTCTTGGGATCAAAATTATATTCATCCGGTGGACGTATTTTGAAAGTAGGTTGTACGGAATCGGATAACCAGTCATCCCGGCGCCAGTCAGTCGATTTCATCAAACCGCTGCCGAAGCTGGTAATCCACACAGTCGTGTCATCAATTCCAATATCCCACGTCGTGTTATCGACTGGTGTTTCCCACGGTTGCGGGACATATTTCCAATCTTCACCGCCGTTGAGGCTGAATACCAATCCGCCGCCTACCTGATGGTCGGCATCGCCGATTGTCGAATCGAACACCGTAGCTGCCCAAATTACATCGCCTTCCACGGCAATCGCTGATACACCACCAAGTCCCAATCCGTGCTTGCGGTTGTATGTACGCCATTCGTTGGTAAGCGGATCGAGGCGGCTGACACCACCACCGGTACCGATCCAGATAAACGTATTATTATCGGTTTCCTGCACCTGAAGCACGCTAATTCCATTTCCGCCCATTCGCGTTGACGGCGCAGGCGTATCCAATTGGAACGTTGGTTTATTAAGGGATTGTGCGGAAACACTTACAGCAAGAAATAAATTAAAAAGGGCCAGTGCATATTCTTTCATCAGTTTTAAATTCCTTTATTTTACAACCGTAATAATATGATTGATTTCATTGCTGGTGGAATCCGATTTATCAACCGCCTGAAAGCGGAACGTGTAATCACCGGTCGCATTGGTCGAAATTAGATAGATTCGAAGCGAATAAATTCCGTCATTGGCAGTCGCATCACCATTGTTGGCAGTTTGGCCATCATCAGCCATATTGAGTGGATTTCCGTTATTGCCATATGTTCCATCCGGTTTGATGGTGTAGAAGTTAACAGATTTAATGTCGGACGGTCCTTGTGGATCGGTTGCCGTGACTGCTAATACTGTCGATATGTCCCCGCGCAACGGTATTAACATGGTATCCGGCGCAACGACATCAAATATAACCGGCGGATCGTTGCCTTCGCGGATGAATTTGATGAATATAAGCAGTGCATTGCTTCTGGCATTGGCTTTATCCTGCGCCTGAATTTTCACTGTGTATTGACCAGGAACAAACGCGCTAAATTTGGAATGCGGAACAGCCGCTGTAAAAACGCCATCGTTGGCAACATTGTCGCCGTTTTGCCCATCATCGTGCAACGTATCGGTTGCTGCCGGAATGGGTGATGTAGCGGAATAGAAATTTAGCAGGACCAGTTCAATGTCGGAAGCTCCTTGCGGATCGGACACATGCGCAGTAAACAGATAATCCAGTTCTTTTTCAATGGAAATTGTTTGCGGCGTTGAAAGTTGACTGGCCACCGGGGGATTGTTTTCTTCCCCGTCCAGAACAACAACACTGTGTTGGCTGACAACACTTTCATGACCAGCATCGTCAGTTGCTATAATTTTTAGCCAATAGGTACCGGCATTGCCGTTGGCAAATGATGTGTTTATTGGTGAAGTGAAAATGTTGTCACTGGGAATGGCATCTCCATTTGTACCATCATTAACGAGATTGAGAGTCATCACCGTAGATGATTGATTCGCCGGGACAATATCGCATTCGACCGAGGCAATATCTGATAGACCTTGTGCATCGGTCACATGTGCAAAAATGTAATGAGGAATAGTTGATATTGTGTAAAGGGTATCTGGAGCAGTAATTAGTGTGATTTCCGGGATGGTACTTGCAGGAGAAACCGGATTGTCGCTTTCACAACGCGCTAGAATTAACAACAGGGCGAAAAGCCCGGGCACCAATTTTTTCATGCGT
The DNA here is from genome assembly GCA_016931935.1 of Candidatus Zhuqueibacterota bacterium. Classification (GTDB taxonomy): domain Bacteria; phylum Zhuqueibacterota; class Zhuqueibacteria; order Thermofontimicrobiales; family Thiofontviventaceae; genus Thiofontivivens. The sequence continues at coordinate 11,516 of JAFGDW010000022.1, forward strand.
GAGTTCCTTTTTCGGTTGAGGGGATTCGCGACCGACCCTGGGGTGGATAAGTGCAGTTTATTTCGCGGATCACTATTACCGATGGGTTCTGATCAATGAGTTATGAAAATCGCTACAAAACTATTTCTTGAATGTTCGGGAAGAGGCAAAAGTTCCCTACGTTTTGCAGCATGTTGAAATGATGTGCAGGATGGGAATAACCTTCGTATTCATGTAAATTGATGGCGGATAGTTTTATCGAAAGCGATTGCATTGCACTACACTGTCCTTTTCAGCCTGTCAAATTTTTTGGTCAAAAAAGCAATAAGTTCGACAAATTCATAATTCTGACCAAATTCACGGATGAGAAACATATCGTCCACATCGAGGTTTCTCAGTCGGCGGATTATTTTCCGCCAAACCAAGCTGTAATATGCAATGTTTATCAATTTGCGAAGACTATTGGTGAATGTCAAATAAAACACAATAATCAATACATATCCAACCCAACTATTCAAAAATGAAAAATTCAGACCAAATTTGTCCAGCAGGTTGGCGTTCACCATAGCTAATAAAATCAAAAAAGCAGTGAAGGCAACAATATGAATAATGCTGAACAAAATAAATGGACGTTTGCCGTATTTTATCAGGATGGCTCGGGTTTTGTGGATCTTTTCCAATTTACGTTCATCATAGACTTCAATAAAAAGTGCATCATCTATTTTTTGAATAATAAACTTGTCATCGTTATCCAAAATAGATGCCAATGCTTTTTTAATTTGTTCGGTTTTATATTCAAAAAACATACATCACTCTCCATCGCGGTGTACGATTTCTGGTGAAAATGCCGGAAGGCAGACAGCTATATATTCGGCGCCATCCTTTTCGGGGGAACCATATCGCACCCACTCGCCGGCTTTTACAATAATTGCTTGGCCACTATTGATATCCAGCGATTCTGTACGTGTTTCTATATGCAGCGTACCATTTAGTACCACCGTATACTCATCGAATTCAGGTGTCTGGCCGGGTTCAATCCATCCGGCCGGACTGATCATTCGGGCGATACTCACGCCAGAGTTTACGCGTCCGACAAATTCTTCGATGAGCCTGGGAACGTTTCCTGCAGCTTGAATTACCGTTGGCCCTGCAATTTTTTTTATCATACTGGTTTCCTTCTTCGCTCACTGTTAGATACAATGGCTATTGAAGTATATCAAATGCAATTTTGATTAGCTCCAATGGATGGTTTATAAAATATGCTGGCTGCTTTTTCTCAAATTCGTGTTCGCTGGCGAATCCCCAGGTAACGATCGCTGTATCGATGCGATTTTCCGTTGCCGCCAACAAATCGCTTAGACGGTCTCCGATATATAAGGCCGCCGATGCGTTGTTCGCACTCTGCAAAATATGGGCGATTAACTGTGATTTATTCAAGTCATCGCCACAGCCGTATACATGCGAAAACAGATTTTCCAATCCGAAATAGCGAACGACAGTATTTGCAATATCTTCACGCTTTGACGTTGCCACAAAAAGTTTTATACCCTTATCGTATAACTTGTGTAATGCATCGGTAATATGCGGATAGAGTACATTTTCCCGATAACCTATCGCACTGTAATGTTGCCTGAATATTTGAACGGCCTTTTTAAGAATCGCAGGCTCATCACTCACCAATTGCCGGAATATTTCCTTTAATCCCGGACCAATATATTTTATCAACTCACTCCGCGGATACGATGCGAAACCTAATGTTTCGAGCGTATGGTTCAACGAATGAATAATGCCATCACTTGGATCGGAAATGGTACCGTCGAGATCGAAAATTAGTATGTTATATTTAGGAGATGAATTCACAAATTGCCCGTTTTGAATATAAATCGGATAGATAGAAAACGAATCTTGAATTTAGTACATTTCCATAGCGAATTTTCAAAAATGCTTAATATTCTAACCCTTTTAAAACCGAATTTCCCGCACCACGCGGATCGGTGCCACTTTTAGCCGGTTGACCGGACGGAGCATAAATCGCCTGAACGATTCCGAAATATGTATCGTAATCAATGCGCAGACGTACATTATGACCCAAGTGTTTTAAAAATTCGATAGCATCGGAATCGATTCGGGTTTCCAGGTGAACAACGCCGTTTTCAAAGTGAAATCGTGGTGCGTCGACCGCGTTCTGAATATCCATGTCGAAGTCGATAACTCCACAAATAACCTGTGCCAGTGCTGAAATAATTCGATCGGCGCCGGATGCGCCAATAATTAACACTGGTCGTCCGCCCAACATAAGAATTGTCGGTGCAATACTCAATGCTGGCATTTTCCGCGGTTGAACGGCATTGATGCTTAAGGAATCGCGCGAAAAATGATACATGCCGTTGTTGAACAAAATGCCGGTTTCCGGTTCCGTTACGCCCGAGCCGAAATAAAATCCCATGGTCTGAGTAACACTCACAGCGTTTCCGGCGTTATCGATGACACACAAGTGTGAGCCATTACCGCTTTCGATATCAGCGGTCAATGCCTCGGGATTATGAATTTTTGCAGTATCAATTCGGGCAGCAATGCCTTTTGCATATGACTTGGATTCAAAATCGTGAGTGTTGATCGTGGTAAACGCCGGGTCGCCCTGAAAATAGGTACGGTCTTTGAGCACGTATTTCAATGCTTCCAATATCAAATGAATATACGGCCCACTGTTTTGCCGGTAGGCTCGAATATTAAAATTTTCCAGAATCTGCATCAATTCAATTAGTAACAATCCACCGGCGGATGGCGGAGATGATGACCAAATGGTATAGCCGCGATAGGTACCACTCATCACCTTTTTTTCGACTGCCCGGTATTGTTGGAAATCTTTAAGTGTGAGAAAGCCATCGTTAATTCTGAATTGGCGCGATACATCGTCGGCCATTTCGCCAACATAAAATTCCCGCATACCTTTCATCGAAAATGTTTCCATCGTCGTTGCCAAATCGTGCCGTTTTAGCGTGTCCCCGATTGCTAACGGCAACCAGTCCGGCATAAAAATATCGCCTGTGGTACGATCACGTTCCACCAGATCATAATAATCAACCAGCAATTGGTGCAGTCGCGGTGTCACAGCAAAACCTTTATGCGCAAGCTCGATGGCTGGTGTGAGCACAGATGTGGCGTCCATCGTTCCGTATTTTTCCAGCGCTAAGGTTGCGCCGGCAAGCATGCCGGGAACACACACGGAACGGTAACCTGTGGTCGTCAGAAAGCGGAAATCGTCGGGATTCCGGTAAAAACGCCCCGGCGTTGCAGCTATTGGCGCACGTTCACGAAAACAGATTTCAACCGGCGCCTTGGCTTTGCGAGTGGAGATGATCATTTCGCCTCCACTACCCATGCCCGATGCCCACGGTTCAACAACAGATAGCGCGAACATAACAGCAAGTGCAGCGTCCACAGCATTGCCACCTTGCTTGAGGATACGCATGCCGATCTCTGTTGCGACGGGATGGGGTGAAACAACTGTCCCCTGTGCGAACAGTGATGACGAAATGATACATAAAACAACGATGAGTGAAGTGATTCGTTTCATGATAATGTTGACTTGTTGGGATTGAATAATATGTGATTCGTTTTGTAAATTATAAGCGCTTGAAAATGATGAGCGATACGATTGAATTGATAAACATTGTAATAAAAATGTACAATGGCAGCCATATATACCCGCCGATGATTGAATTGTGAAATAACAATAAAATAATAAGCATGCCAACCATTGAAAACACGATCAACATGGTTGCTATTTTCGCAGATGATAATATTTGCCGATCTTCATAGCGTTTCGGGATCCGTAATTGCTGCCTGGTAATCATCCAGTAAAATGTGAGCACAATATATGGGGCAACCAGAATTAGCCATACGTTTTGCTGTAACAGCACATCGGGAAAAAGTAGGATAAGTACGAGACTTAGGGCTGCATAGATTATACCAAACACATGCGTAATGACAAAAGCTGTGGTATTTAATTCAATGTATTTAATCCAGCGAGTACGTGGGATTATGAAATACAAAGCAATTATGATCAATACAAATCCGACAAATCCATGGGTTATAGACGAAGCAATCATTCTCTTCCTGAAATGGTTGTTTACTTCTTGAGATGTCGTAATATGATGGGGTAGGTTCGCATTTTGATTTCCAATCAACTTCCATCCTGGAATATGCTATAAAAATTTTTGTTTTATACGACTTATGGTTGAAAATAGTTCACCGGGCAAACATTAAATTTGGTTAACACATAATTGTAATCTATTCAGAATGAAACGGGGAAATGTTTGATGATACATCATTTAAATTATACAAATCATTCATGCGTGAGACGCACTTTGGTCAATTGCTGCCTGCATTTTATGTGAATCGTGTCGATGGTAAAAATGGAGCAGGTTTTTGAAATATGTAAAAGCAAACAACAGACATTGAAAAATAGGAGTATTTCATGATATGCGATGGTCACCGACATTTTCAAATATTGTTATTACTCTTCACTCTGGTTGGTATCCACGCGAACGGATGGAGCAAACAAGTTAAGATCGATTTTGTTGATATCCGATCTGACGTTTTACCGGATGGCAGTTTGATAATCGAAGAAACACGCAGTTACCGGTTCGACGGTACGTTTCATTGGGCCGACTACGAACGCCGATTGGCTAATTTAGGGGAAGTGACAGATATTCAATTATTCGATGGTCCGAATGAATGGCGGCAGGATCAAAAGTCGAAACAGCAGGGAACGTTCCAGGTGTATCAGGATAGACGTAAATTCTACCTGCGCTGGTATTTTCACGCTAAAAATGAGTCGCGTCAATTTATCATTCGCTATCGGATTGAAGATGTGGTAAAAGTGTATGATGATGTTGCGGATTTACAATATAATTTTTTGGATGCTTATAATAAATTATCCATCGATCGTATCGACGTTAGTTTGAAATTACTATTCGATGCAGATACCAGCCGTGTAAAAGCCTGGTTGCATGCGCCGTTGCACGGGAATCTCCGATTCTCGAACGGGATGATCCACGCACGGGTTGATTCCATTCCGTACCGCCAGAATGTTGAATTACGAGTAATTTTCCCACCTGCGTGGGTGAGAAAGCCAATGACTTACGATCCGGTATTAAAGTATGAAGAAATTGTAGAACAGGAACGGCTACGCGCGATCAACACCTTGGATAAAAGCAATGCTTCGCTTGATGCTCCATGGAATGATAGTGAAAGTCAGGCTGTGCAGTGGAATATCATCACTGCATTGATGGGAATGCTATCGATTAGCGTACTTTACTGGTTGTGGGGGCGCGGCGCTGATGTGCCGTACAATGAAATGATTACCTCAACCTTGCCGGAAAATATTTCACCCGCACTGGCAAATTATATTTACAATTTTGGTCAACTGAATGGCGGTGCACTCGTCTCCACTATTCTCGACCTGGCACGATGGAGCTATCTGCGAATTGATGACGGATCAGTTGGGCGGGCACGATTCCCATTTAGTGCATCAGATAAAATCTCCATTAAATTGAATGAACAAATATTTGATGAAGATCATGACCAATTGGCCAAGTATGAACTATCCATGGTGCAATTTCTCTACGGCGAACTAGCCGACGAAACGCCGCAGGTAACGCTACGGCAGGTCCGAAAAGCCGGTTTTAAAATGATGCGCTGGTTTCATACCTGGAAAAAAATGGTGATAGAACAGTGGGGCAAGCGGCCGATATTTGACAGGGCAAGCGTGTATGCAATGATTGGTGCTATGTGTCTTTCTATAATTGTTATCGCAATCGGGCTAGGATCAATTATCACAGATGGACCAGCAGGATTAATTGGTTTCATTGCCGGACTACTGCTTGCCGGGGCATCTTTTTTTGTACTACGGTTGACGCCAGGTGTAAAACTGCTGCGTCGGAAACTCGCAGCATATCGGCGTTATCTGACCCGTTATCATTTTCAACAGATGCAATTCACCAAACACACGCCGGTGGAAGATTTTTTGATTTATGGTATTGCGCTTGGTGTACCGCTGAAAACAATCCGTTTACTATTAGCTCACGTTCCTGAAAACCAGTTCAGAACACACTTCCCCTGGTATGTGGATTCGATACATGCTAAATCGTTAGAACCAGCAGCCAGCATGAGTCATATGGTGGCATCTGTAACAATTAATATTAACGCTGCAGCCGGTGTTGGTGGGGCAGGTTGAAGGATTTAATAAGCGATCGCAAAAATTTCGTTACGAAAATGCATCTTTCATATCGGTGATAAATCGGTAAAGTGTTGCCCGCGATACGCCGAGACTATGCGCTGCTTGCACTTTATTGCCATCATTTTTTTCGAGGGCGTCTTTCACGCGAGGGATGGTGAGTTTACGTTTGCGCACGCGTTTTCCATCGGTATTATTGAAGACAGGGGGGAGATGTTCGGGTTCGATAAGTTGTTTTTTGCATTTTACGGCGGCGAATTTAATGACATTTTGCAGTTCACGAACATTTCCAGGCCATGCATAGTTCGTAAAACGTTGCAGCACCTCAGGTGAAATTACCAGGCGTTCACGTTTGAGTTCTTTTTCAATACTTCGCAGAATATGTTCGGCAAGAAGTGATATGTCTTCCAGGCGGTCGCGCAGTGGTGGAACGGTAATTGGCATTACAGCCAGTCGGTAGTATAAATCCTCCCGAAAATGACCGTTTGCCACTTCCTGCGCCAGGTCCTTATTGGTCGCGCTAATAATGCGAATGTTTACTCGCGTCGTTTTTTCACTTCCGACCCGTTCAAACGTCCCTTCCTGCAACACTCGCAGCAACTTTACCTGCATTGCCGGAGATACTTCGCTCAATTCGTCCAACAATAGTGTGCCGCCATCGGCGAGTTCGAACCGGCCCTTTTTATCGTGCATTGCACCGGTAAACGCGCCGCGCACATGGCCAAACAGTTCGCTTTCGATCAGGTTTTCGGGGATTGCACCGCAGTTGATTGCCACAAACGGTTGTTGCGACCGCGGACCCTCTGAGTGGATGGCCGATGCCACCAACTCTTTGCCGGTACCGCTTTCGCCCTGGATTAAAACGGGAATGTCTACCTGCGCCATTTCTTCAATTGCATCGAACAACGCCAGCATTTTTGGATGACGTCCGACCAGTCCTGCAAATGAACGTACGGTTTTCAATCGGCGGCGGAGCTGACTGAGTTCGGTGATATCTTCGAGTAGCAGCACCGCCATCGACTTGCCAAGATAATTAACAGGGGCAGCACTTACCAGGAGCGTAATCTCATTCTCGTTTTTACCGATTAGTAATTGTTTTTTTACCCATTTCCGGGTGATCATTTTGCCCTGCAAGGCTTGCATGCCAACACTGTATATCTGGCAATCGGCACATTGACCGGTATTACCACAACTTTTATGGGATTGTTCATTATTCAGGCAATGCAGGACTTCGCCCATACTTTTCAGGAAAATTTGATGACGATCATTCCCAAAGTTTCGTTCCATATAGTCATTAATGATGTGGACTTTATACTGATGATCAATTATCATGACTGAACACGGAATAGCAGAAAATAAAGCAGATAACAAGCCATTTTGCTCGATAATGTTCCGTAAATCATCGTTCACATGATACTCCTGCGGGAATTCCGGTAGGTAAAGCTTTCAGTGCATTGAAAATTTACTATTGCTCGGACCGCTCTTTTCGTGTACGTATAATGAATTTTCTCGATCAATTATATTTTCCATGAACTGTACCGAAAATGTATGAAGATATTATTACAAAATCAAGTTATTTGTTAGAAAATCACAATATACACCCTCTAAAATTGGCGATCAAGAAAAATATTAGTCGGTCGATAACCAAAGGGAATGGAATGATTAATATCGCCCCATAGCTGATTATTACTCGATGGGCGTCGACATTTGCGTTGGGGATAGCTCAAAATTTTTCCTGCCTTGATATAATCAGAAAGACTCATCGTAATAATGAATATGTATAGTAAATAATTCGAATATTGTGAATATTTTTTAATACTGGATACTATGAAACCACTTATTGACCTGACCGCGTTTTCGACCCGTAATATTTCCGGCATTGTTCGAAAACTGATTATTTTTGTCGTAATAGGCTTACTCGGAAATATAATATTTGCATTGTGGACATCCGATCGTTCGTTATGGAATGCGGGCATCCATTTTAATATGTGGTATATCCTGATTGCGCTGTTATTGACATTGGTTCCGTGGCTGTTTCATGCCTGGCGAATGATTATCTGGACCGATTTTGTGGGACGACGAATATCGTTTAAAAGCGCTATTAAAATTGTGTTGGGAACCGAGCTTGGTGCAGCCATTAGCCCATCGACGATTGGCGGTGGGCCGGTAAAGGCAGCCATGCTTATGCAACAGAAATTATCCAGTGGCGTTGCCGCCTCGCTTACCGCGTTGGGAAGTATTGAAGACAATATTGTTATGCTTGTGTTGGTTCCATTGGCGCTTACTATTTCCGGCTCGTGGCATATGCCGGGAATTCAATTGTTTCTGAATCGTATCTGGCCAATTATTGTGTGGGCGTTAGTAATCGTCGCTATTCTGTTAGCAGGCCTTTTTATTATGTACCGATATCGACCGCGATTGCGACTACCTGCTATTTGCTATCGGTTCCTTGATTCACCGCTTATGAAGCGCCTGCATCGATTTCTTAAGCAATTCTGGCATGAATTCAAATCAGTATATCGACTAATCGGGCGTAGGGGGCGTAAACGGTTGGCGGCAAGCTTGACTATTACAGCCGTTCAATGGGTCTGCCGTTATTCCGTTATTGCTGCCTTGATCGCGAGTATGAACGGGCCAGTGAATATATATCAGCTATTTGCCATGCAATGGGTTGTTTTTTCATTAACAGTATTCATTCCCACTCCGGGCGCTGCTGCTGGTGCGGAAGCAGCCTATCTGTTCATTTATCGCGGTCTGATTCCTGAAGGATTGCTGAATCCGAGCATGCTGGCATGGCGATTTTTCACATTTTATTTGCTGATCATTATTGGCATTATTCTGATTATTGTGTTGAATCTGCCGCGTCCGACACTGCCGAAATCACGGCTACGCCCTGTGATCAAGCCGTTGAGTGTGCCGGCTGATTCCTAAAGCCAGCAATTAAAACGTTCAACTTCATCAATATTGATGGAATCCATCGGAAACAAACCGCATTACTTCGGGTAAGGATGCTCGCCAGTATGTCCAGTTATGCCCACCATCGCGCACCCGATATTCATGGGGAATATCGCGCTGACGCATTGCGATGTGAATAAGTGAATTCCCTTCGTAGAGAAAATCATCATCGCCACAGTCAATATACCAGCGCACTGCTTTTTTTATATCATCAGGCATTTGCTCGACTAAATGTCGAGCGCTGTACTTTTTGTAGTACGATTCAAACAAGCTATCCGGCAGACTCGCTATGGATTTATCCGTATAGCGTTCGCTGCGATTTTTGATTTCGTCTGCGTTTCGTGGTCCGGTACCAGCGCTAAGCGGACACGCCGAAGAAAATAAATCCGGACGATGCAATGCATAAATAAAAGTGCCTCCACCACCCATCGATAATCCCGCCACAGCACGATAGCGTTTTTCAGTTTTTATTCGGTACATCTTTTCGACATATGGCATCAATTCATCGAAGAAAAAGTCTTCATAGCGCCAATCTCCCGTAAGATCGTTAAAATAGCCCCGCCGCCCTGTATTCGCATCTGGCATGATGATAACCATCGGTGTAGCACTTCCGTCATTGATAGCTTTATCCGCAATACGCAATACTTCTCCAAACTGAATCCAGCCAGTCTGATCATCGCCGCCACCATGGAGCAGGTACAGCACAGGATAGTATCGTTGCGATGTCTCATAATCCGGCGGCAGATAAATTGCGTACGAACGGTCGCTTTTAAGAATTTTACTTTTCATGGATAGATTGTCCAGTACTTTTCCTGTTTGTGCCATAAGCAATGCTGGTAATATTAAGAATAAAAATGTGAATGGAATTAATTTATTTTGCAAGTAACCGTCGCCTGACATAATTCCTCCTGTGATTGGGAATTAACAAAATACTAAGATTGATAGAAACACGTTATGCGAATGACTTTCTAAGCGGCCTTATCCGAGCAGATCGTGAATCATCTGGTCAGCAGTCATTTCAGCCTTGTCTCCAAGGGCATCCGGCGTTGTGCATAATGGCACAATGTATTTCCCGACAGCTATGCTGCCTGTATAGTCACATTCCCGTTGAAACGCGAGTGGAATCAAGTCGGCATTATCCTTGATTATATCACCAGCAGTGACAAGCAACGCCATATGTTTATCCTGAAGAAATGATTTGTATTGTGGTGTTCCATAATTTTTGACAAGGCAATACTGCCGGTCAATAAGTGGTTTGATTTGGGCAGTGTATCCCCAGCAATACAATGGCGATGCATAAATAATGACATCTGCAGCAATCATGCGGTCGAACAGTGCGAGCATGTCGTCTTTCAAAACGCAGCCAGGTGCATCCATTATTTTTTTGCATTTATCACACCCGGTGCAGCCTTTGAGTTTGTAACGTACTACGTTGATGCGATCAATGGAGTGTCCGAGTAAAATAGCATGTTGCTCAAACAGTTTGAGGATGGATGCTGTGTTCCCGTTAATCCGGGGGCTGCCGAGAATGGTGGTTATTTTCAGTTGGTTTTATTCATTAAATCTTTTGTTCAATGTATAAAACAATTGTTGAAAAATCAATTGCAAAAAATATGTATTATAGCATATCAGAAACGAATTCATCTATCAGAAAACAGAAGTTGATTGTCTTTCTCGTCATCGCGACATTAATACGACTAAAAATAACAGCGCATGTTGGATTTTCCAACATGCGCTCCGGTTAATGTAGCAGAGATTTGCAACATCTCGATAGGTACTATTTCACTAACAGGGCCTTTCTTACACTTGAAAATCCTATGGCTTCCAGTTTATAGAAATATACGCCCGATGATAAATGTGTTGCATCCAAGGAATAGGTGTAATTACCGGCTTCATATTTGCCATTTACCAATTCTTGTACAACTTCGCCCAGAACATTATAAAGGACAAGTTTAACTTCACTGGCTTTTTTCAGAGAGAAGCGGATATTGGTTGTTGGGTTGAACGGATTCGGGTAGTTCTGTTCCAATGTAAAGTCCTTTGGAGCATTCTTATTGGTACGACTTACACTTGTTGGCGCCAATTCTTCAATTACGTACACAGCGTCAAACCAGACAGTTACGCTGTCATTCACACTTGTAGTATCGGTGCCGCCAAAATGTAACTTCAATTCATTGGTCGGTTCAGTAACCTGGTTGCCTTCCAGGGTATATTCGAACAATTGGGGTTCTGTACCTAAAACAGCCCATTCATTCAGATATTTTGTGTACGGATCGCCGGATTGTTCAAACAGAACATTAATCCAAACATCTTCCCGACTTGCAACGGCCAGGAAATTAACTTTGTAGGTGTAACCTGCCTGAATTGGGCAAGGTATGTTGCGCTGGATGTAGTACGTAACATTACCACCATTCGTAATATCGAGCCGATAAGAATTCTTACCGGAAAGAACAGCGTTTGTGTCGATACTCGTAGCAACAGTCACAGAACCGGTATTGATCCAGCCAGCCCAACTACTATCACCTCTATCCATTTCAGAATTCAGGATAATATTATTTTCAGGAACAGGTCTAACACCAGCATCTTCTTCGGTTACATAGACAGCGTCGAACCACACTTTAACGCCATCATTTACACTTGTTGTATCCGTGCCGCCAAAATGTAATTTCAATTGATTGGTCGGCTCATTGTTTGTATTCCATACAAGGTCATATTCGAACAATTTCGGCGTTTTACCAAGAACAGCCCATTCGTTCAAGAATTTGCTATATGGCGATCCTGCTTGTTCAAACAAAACGTTAATCCATACATCATTTGTGTCAGCAACGGCAAGGAAACTGACATGATAGGTTTTGCCAAACTGGAGAGGACACGTAGTGTTACGCTGAATGTAGTATGAAACATTGCTACCGGTAGTAATGTCAAGCATATATGAATTTTTACCTGAAAGTACGCCGTTTGTATCGATACTGGTAGCTACAGTCACAGAACCTGTATTTATCCAGCCTTCCCAGTTAGCCTGGCCTAAATCCATTTCAGGATTCTGGATGAGATTGTTTTCAGGAACAGGATAAGTGCCGGCTTCTTCAATAACATAAACTGCATCGATCCATACAGTAGCGCTGTCGTTGCTCGTACTATCTGTCCCACCGAAATGTAACTTTAATTGATTGGTCGGTTCGGTAACATTACTCCAATCCAGGGTAAACTCAAAAGTTTGTGGTTCTGTGCCGACAACAGCCCATTCATTCAAATATTTGTCGTATGGTGATCCGGCTTGTTCGAACAGAACATTTATACGAACGTCTGCACGACTTGCGACGGCCATGAAACCTGCCTTGTAGGATTTACCAAACTGGAGTGGTGCAGCAGTATTCCGTTGAATGAAATATGAAGTTGTACTGCTGTTTGTAATGTCGATTTTGTAGGAATTTTTTCCGGAAAGTACACTGTTTGTATCGATAGTTGTGGTAACAGAAACTGAACCGGTATTAATCCAGCCTTCCCAACCGGTTTGACCATTATCAAACTCCCCGTTGGCAATTAAGTTTTGAGCGAAAACGGTTGGAATTGTAACGAGGGTTACCAGAAAAGATACAAGAAAAACTGATGTGAGTAAACCTAACTTTTGTAACGATTTTTGTTGCATGGCCTTACCTCCATTTAGTTATTTGTTGCGCCAAACTAATTTGTAAAGTGCAAACTCACATTTACAACGAAATAGTTTGAATTGTTTATAACCTGCAATGATGCTCGCAAAGAGTGGCTGGGTATATTATACTTCTTACGATGTGGTTTTGAGATTTTCCATAATTTCTTCACTTTTTACAGGATGAGATTAAGTGAGGTATAAAAAAAAGAATCTCAAAACCACTTTAACAAGCATAAATCAATAAGCGATTATCAAAGTTGATTTTAGTAACAATTCAATCCGTAACATTGCATTGGTAGCTTGTGGTAAGTGCCAAAAAAGCAACAGTCGTGCTACTTCTGTCCTTTATAAACGAAAATTCTTTGATACCAATCGTTTTAATTAATGAACAGGATTGAATGATGACTATTTCATCAGACAAACAAATAGTTCAACAAAAAAGTATTGATAGGGATTGTAGCAAATGCCAAGGTATAATTATTTTTTTTCGCGTTCTTAAAGATATGAAATTTATTGGGGCAACTAGTAGAAGAAATGTTACAATTTTATAGCTATATGTTACGTTTTTGTTAAATTGAATCTGTAGTCGATTGAGAGATTTTATTCAATTAAGAGACCAAAATTTTTATCCTAAACGGACAGACTGTGTGAAAGCATGGGAGAAGTATCCTGATTACGAAAAAATTGTTGATAAATTCTGATAGTTAATCTCTTAGAAGTTAAAATTTAGATAGCTTGTTTAACGTGGTTCCACACAGTCTGGTAGCCCAATTATTTCCGATCCATCCATACAGCCATTTCCCCAATGCCACGGTGGGACCAGGCATAGTAGGGAATCTCAGTCAAATTGCGTTTCTTGCCATATGTATCAGTGACCATGCCTTTAATAACAGTAATTCCATCCAACAATTCAGGTTGAAATTCGGCAGCAAGTTCGGCATTATCTGGAATAACCAGGTCGAGTGTTTCGCCATCATTATCCACACCTTCTGCACAATACACGATCGGACCGCGGATAAGTGCAACTTTGTTGCGGTCATCTGCCACTTTCTCATCGGTTACAACGCGTCGGATTGGCATTGGTAGTATTAATTCGACCACGTCGTCATCTTTCCATTGGCGATTAATTATGGCAAAACCTTTGTTTATGCTGAGATCGATTGGTTCGCTGTTGATTTTCAGTACAACCGGATACGCACTTTCATCAGTGTAGTGGTACAGATTACCTGGCAGCGGTTCATTTGTTGCCCAGCCCGGAATGCGGATATGTAGCGACATTGAAGAAGGTATCTTGGGGTGCAGTGTGATTCTAATAGCGCCGTCCCAGGGGTAGTTTGTCTGTTGCTCAATTTTAACGTGTCCTTTTTCCATTGGTATTGTTGCCGAATTGGAAATAAACAGATTAACGTAAAGGGAATCGCCATGACTTGCATACACATAATTGGGGACGGACGGTAAAAATCGGATCACGTTCGACGGACAGCATGAGCAATCGAACCAGGGTTGCCGGCCGATAAAGCCAACATTGAATTTATATTTGCCATCCGATGCAAGACAATTGGGGTAGAAAAATTTGTCGCCACTGAGTGAAACACCGGAAATCATTCCGTTGTAAAGCGTACGTTCTAGTACATCGATGTATTTGGCATCACCGTGTAGCAGGAACATGCGGTGGTTCCAATACACATTGGCAATAGCGGCACATGTTTCGTTATATGCAGTCATGTTGGGTAATTCATAGTTGTCACCGAATGATTCACCTTCGTGTCGAGCGCCAATGCCGCCCGTAATATAAATTTTTTTTTCCACCACATTGTGCCAGATATTGTCGACAGCATTCAGATAATCGGTGTCGTGCATAATGGCTGCAATATCCGCCATACCCGCATACATGTAACCGGCGCGTACCGCATGTCCCACCGCTTCTTTTTGCTGAATAACCGGGATGTGGTCCTGATTGTAGGCGCCATAAAGTTTATGCCCGCTTGCATTACCACGCTGATCAAGAAAGAACCGGGCGAGATTGAGGTATTTTTCATTATGTGTGGCAAGGTATAGCTTCACCAAACCGGTCTCGATTATTTGATGACCCGGTGGTTCCGTGTTTTTCCCCGGCCCAAACACCCGGTCGATCAGGTCTGCATTTTTAAGGGCAATGTTCAGGAAATTTCGTTTGCCTGTAGCTTGATAGTGGGCATTAGCCGCCTCGTACATATGACCTACGTTGTACAATTCATGGCTCGAAGCCAAATTGAACCAGCGCGGTCCTGGTTTAACCCACCATGCAGGCGTGCTGCCCGGATCAAGCGTTTTCCATGTGCAAATGTAACCGTCTTCTTCCTGAGCGGCAGCAATCTTTTTGATGATACTGTCGAGATAGCTATCCAGCTTTGGATCGGGGTGAGTCGATAGCGAATAAGATGCCCCTTCGATAATTTTATAAACATCGGAATCGTCGAACGGCATTTTGCCTTCGTATTTGCCATCCAACAGACCACCGGCGCGTTCGAAATTACGAATGCGGCCCTCTGTCTCGCACTTGTCGAATCCGAATGGAATAGTGACTGTGCGGTTTACCTCAATGCGTTTTGCCCAGAAATTATCTGTGAGATGAACATCGGTAAATTGCACGGGTGAAATTGGATAGAAGCTCTGGATGTTTTTATCGGCCCGTCCACTACATGATAATATGATAAGAGGAATTATCAAGCATGATAATTTTAACATAAGCCTGACTGGACTATGGTTCATATGTTCTCCCTTTCAATTTTTCCTATTAATTGGCTAATGTGAAAAAAATACATGTAACAGTAACCGATATCATTTATAATATAAAAAAAATGTGACAAGTCAAACAAGTTAATGAATGATTTTACTGATTGAGTCAGTTATTTTGATTTTTTAGAGTTATAACGGCTAAAATTACAAAAAAATACATCAATTGACAACTCATGACAACCTTTTTTTTGAAATGACGTCTAATCAGTGTAACATACTTTTTCCAACCAGCCTTCCCCGAAATGAAACCGTGAGAAAACTATGAAACTACGTGTTTGTTTAATCTGTCTTGCCTTTTTGTCTTCCTTCCAATCTTTAGCCAGTGCCAATCCCGAAACATCACATAAAACGTTTCGCGTCCCCCTGGTGGACGATCACATTACTGTTGATGCGCGGCTGGATGAAACTATTTGGTCGCAAGCCGTACGAATCGATGCAAACATTGAAGTGCGTCCGGGTGAAAATATTCCGGCGCCGGTGAAGACTGAAGTTCTGATTGCACATAATCATACCCATCTTTTTGTTGGATTTATTGCTCATGATCCCGAGCCTTCAAAAATCCGCGCTCGATTGTGCGATCGCGACCAGATTTTTGATGACGACTGGGTGCTGATTCTGTTCGATACATTTAACGATCAACGGCGAACTTATGATTTTGCGTGCAATCCATTGGGGATTCAAGCAGAAATGATAGAGACAACGACCGGCGATGGTGGCGAGTGGGATGTGCCATTTGGGAATCCGACGGTCGCATCACCGACGAAGGTTATATTGTAGAAATGTCGATTCCGTTCAGTTCGCTTAATTTCCCGCGCAGTGAAGGCGAGCAAACGTGGGGCTTCGATGCCGTACGCAGTTATCCGCGCTCCGTGCGCCATCATATCGGAGCCTGGGTGCGGGACCGCAACAATAATTGTTATATGTGCCAGGCAGATAAATTGGTCGGATTCGCAGGCGTGACACCAGGTCGAAATATTGAATTTGATCCAACAATGTCAGGGATTATTACCGAGGAACGCGTCGATGAGACCGCCAGGCCGTTCCATACAGCCGAGCGAAAATTCGAACCCGGGCTGACCGCTCAGTGGGGCGTAACTCCCAATTTGACACTGAGCACAACCCTGAATCCCGATTTTTCCAATGTGGAATCCGACATTCTGCAACTGGATATCAATAATCAATTTGCGATCTATTATCCTGAAAAACGACAGTTTTTTCTTGAGGGCGCCGACTTTTTTAGCACGCCATTTACCGTAGTACATACACGATCATCGGCAGATCCCAAATGGGGGGTAAAATTTACCGGTAAAGAAGGCGCAAGTGGTATCGGTTACTATACAGTTCAGGATAATATCACAAATATCTTGATTCCCGGTACTGAAGGATCAGATTCCGATTCATACAATCAAAAATCAGTCGGCTCTGTATTCCGCTACAAACGCGACGTGCTAAAATCATCGAATCTCGGACTCATTTTGACCGATCGTGAGGGGGAAAACTATTTCAATCGGCTTGGCGGTATCGATGGCGATTTTAAATTCACACAAAAAAATCGGGTGACATTTCAGGTGCTTCAATCGAACACCAGTTACACGGATAGTATCCGGTCGGAATATGATCAACGTGCAGGCGATATTACAGGTACAGCCTGGTATGCCCACTATTGGTATAACACACGATCGCTTGATTTTTTCGCTACCCATGAAGAAGTCGATCGTCCGTTTCGAGCAGATTTGGGATTCATTACCCAGGTTGGCTACAAATACGATGAACTGGCCGTGGACTATCAATGGCAGCATGATCCGGGATACTGGTACACTATTTTTGAATTATTCAGCAGTTTTAACTATCGGCGTGATCAATCGGGAAATTTATTGCATCGTGCGTATGCCTATAACTGGTACTATGAAGGTCCAAAACAATCACATGCGCATATTTATGGCGAGTTTGCCAAAGATTATTATGATGGCGCAGAGTTTAGGCTGGAATGGTTGGATGCATGCACTGGACTTTATTTAACGCCTGCACTTTTTGTGCATTTGTACGGCCGTTTTGGTGATCGTATCGATTATGCGAACACACGTTTAGGCCAGTCGATCCTATTAAATCCGAATATTCTGCTTCGGATTGGGCTGCATATAAAAATAGAAGCATCTCATACCTATGAACATCTTGATGTAGCAGGTGGCCGTCTTTATAAGGCGGATATTAGTTATTTGAAACTGATGTACCAGTTTAATAAACGCACGTTTCTACGAACGATTTTTCAATACAAAAATTACAAACGGAATTTGGCATTATATATTGACGATGAAGATGTTAATGCCAGGACGCAAAAATTGTTTACGCAGATTTTGTTTTCCTACAAAATCAATCCCCAAACCATGTTTTTTCTTGGCTACTCAGACGACTATCTCAGTGATCAGGAAATCGACCTGATTCAGACTAACCGCACCGTGTTCACGAAAATTGGCTACGCATACACACTCTAATTATTTTTCTCCTTACAAAAAAATCCCGGTTTTATTCAAATAAGGCCGGGATTTTTATTAAATACATGTTAAGGAATATTTTTCATGTCATTGATTGTGGCGTGCAATGCTTTTATGCGTTACACAGTGCAGGCCATAAAGGGACCGCACTCCGATACCGAACTTAAATTCCTTATCTTAACAAGAATAACATCAAATATATGTCAGTCATTTCTCCAGAGTTAGCCAGGAAACTTATAGTCATATAATAAAAACACCGTTTTTGCTGCTTAAATTGTTGTTTGGCACGTTGCAAAATGAGTATGAAAATATGAAACCTTTTTAATAATACATAGTTCTACTGTTTCTTATGGGCAGTTTTGCCCAGAAAATAGTTGTACAGGAATTGGCTGCGAGTAAGGAACGCTCAGGTTTTGATCGCGGTTGCCCTGGTTTGTGCCTCAATGAAATGTGATAACCCATACTCGTAACCGAACGGATAAGGTTGTCGTCTTTCCGACTTAAATCCGGAACGCCGGATGCTGTCTTGTTACGACAGCATAAGCAGGACGTACGACTTTTCTGCCTCCAAAGTTGATTTTTTCCCCGCTAACTAACATTACTCGAACAAATCAAAGGAGATATATTATGGCACACAATGTCGATATTGCAGCGGACCTTGAACGGGTCCATGGCGCTATTACACGTGCGCTTGAAGTGGCCGTTGAAAGCAGTGCGAAAATACAAGCCGAAGTTCCAACGGACCACGAATTACACGGATTCACAATGTTCATCGATTGCTTTGTAACATTTCTTGAAGGACATCATGAAGTTGAAGATGACATTGCATTTCCCTATTTCAAAGATAAACTTCCGGAAACACCTTTTGAAAAATTGATTGGAGATCACCGTGAAATGGTGGGCATTCTTAAGCAGATCGATACTGCAAACAGTAAACTCAAATCATTTGATAACATTTCAACGGCTGCTGGTGAATTAAACAATCAACTTATCAAATTGAAAAAACTATGGTATCCACACATTGACATCGAACAAACCCATCTGTGTGGTGATTGCGTCTGTTCTGTTGCACCGCAAATAGATCAGGCCAAACTGGCAGCGCGGATTGGCCAACACAACCAGGAACAATCAAAACCAGCGCAACTGATGCTGCCATTTCTATTATACAATATGCCCCGCGAAGTCAGAACTGTTTTTGCGCAAAGTTTTCCGTGGATTGTGACAGGTGTGCTGATTCCGCTTATCTGGAAAAACAAATGGCGTCCGATGAAACCGTATTTGTTGGCATAATAAGGAGAATAATAAATTACTGATGTACCAGGCATAGTTATGGAAATTTTTGGATTTTTTTTAAATCTAAATCGGAACAAATTAGTCTTGTATTTGTTTATTTTTAGATATAGGATTATATTGGTTTGATTTTAGGTTGTAAAAAATAATACGTTTGAATCGTATGTGTTCACAGGTCTGTGGAATGCGAACGTGCTACGCACTTTTATTTGATAAATTCCGCTTATATTTCAGATGCCAATGCATTTGCTTAGGTGTTCAAGCGCGTAGCACGCTTAGCCCCCTGTGAATGGATACTTTGAATCATTGATAAATTTATATAATGTTGATAGATGTAGTCCATCCTAAAACTGTAGTATGGACTACATCTCATTCGATACGAAGTTTTAAAAATATTTTACGATAAGCTCCAAATCAAAACATGAAGGATGCAGTTATGTAAAAGAAATCAGGAGAGAACAATATGAATCAAATGAAACGAGTACTTATCTTACCCGGAATAGCTATTTTTGCAATTTTAATTACGACAAGCTGTTCCAAAAATACCGTAAAAAAGAAAAGTCCAACCGAACCATCCACTGAAACCAATGTAATCGTTACTGTAATTCCTGATGAAGTAAGATTGGCGCCCGGTGAATCCCATAAATTTGACGCAATGGTTTCTGGCGCTGCCGATACTTCCGTCACCTGGAGCATTAATCCAAATCAGGGCAGCATCGATAATCAAGGCCGTTATACCGCGCCTGCCAGCATCACGCCAAGTTCACTGACAGTAAAAGTAAAGGCGACCTCCAATGCTGATAATAACGCATCTGCAGAAGCATTTGCTATTATTGAAAAACCGGTCGTTGATCAGGCTGCAACCGCTAAAGCCGGATATGGTGCTTCCGATTTTGTACGCACCAGCGCGACAGATGGCGCCAGCTTGTGTGCCGAGGCAGTGTGGGAAGCAAGTCTTCAAAATGGCGGACAATTAGTAACCACCGGAACACTAACACAATCGGGACAAAATTTCATATATAATTCAACACCAAACAACAAACTTCTAGTTAAATTTTCTAATGGCACACAAATCGAATTTATGATTTCTGCATTTAATGGAGACTTTTCATCCACTGCGTCCAACTTTCTGGAAAATGATCATCAGTTTTTCTTCTCGGCAAAAGCAGAAGGCTCCATGAATTTGCAGGTACAATCATTACAGAATGGTGGCACGAAACAAGCCGTAGTTTCGGGCACAATTATTTATGAAAACACCAGCTATACCGTAAATATGACAGAACAGGGGAGCTATACATCCAGCGTTGATGTGGGCAGCGCCGAATATGAAGTGCAGGAACAAACAACCGGTACTATAACTGCATCCGGATTCAATTTAACGATCAATGAGCAATATCGTTATAAAAGTATTTATGTGGACAATTTTGTAGAGAACATAGATCGCGTTGTGAATAACTCCTGGACACAGGATGGCGTGAATTATGCATTGAACAACGTTCGTGTACGAAAAGCATTTTTCAATACTAAACCATCGGAGTTAGACAGTTACTGGATCGTGCAAGGGACGTTAATAGAAAACGGTTCGGTGATTGGTCAAATGGGCGCAGAAACAACGGCGCTAAAACTTCAAATCTTCATGCAACTTCCTGATGAAAAAGTGATTCTGGAAGAGTACTTGTTGAATTAGTATATAATTCACACCAGGTATTTCAAAAATACGCGGAATTTGGTATTCCACAAAACAGGAGCAAATATGAGCACTCAAAAAACTGGCACAATCGGCTGGGTCGATCTGACTGTTCCCGATGCCGAAAAAATCCGGGAATTTTATCAACAAGTGGTTGGCTGGAAGAACGAACCGCTCGACATGGGCGGATATAATGACCATAGCATGATTCCGGCAGACGGTTCCGATCCGGTTGCCGGTATATGTCACACTCGCGGTGTGAACACCCAATTGCCACCGGTGTGGCTAATTTATATTACAGTGGATGATTTGGAAGCAAGCATGGCAGCTTGTCAGGCAAACAATGGAACCATACTAATTCCACCCAAAGGTGAAAAAGGGAGTAACCGATTTTGTGTGATTAAAGATCCGGCTGGTGCCGTAGCTGCTTTGTACGAACAGGCAAAATAAAATTGTTTCCTATGATGGAGGTCAATATAAATTCCATGAGCGAGAAAGTGCGTTGTGAAACACCAACGCCGGGAAAACAGCCAACAAATATTGACAGATGGAAATATGAAACGGTTCGTCAGGCAATTTTTGATGTGTTGGCTGCCCATTCGGATAATGTCTTATTTCAGGATTTGCCGCATCTGGTGGCAGCACAGTTATCGCCCGAACAGATCACACGTCTTGGCTCGGTTTCCTGGTACACAACCACAGTAAAGTTGGATATGGAGGTACGCGGTGAGATAACACGGATCCCCAATGCCAACCCCCAGCGTTTACAACGTGCTACACACTTTCAAAGTGCGTAGCACATTAGCTCACAACACAATTTTTTTATAAAAAATCTATTGTGGAAATGTATTTTTTTAGCTACTATTAATTTAGCACTGCATTCTGCACGACCTTCCCACCGATATTTTTTTTATCTGAAAACATCAAAAAGAGGCGTCTGCATGGAAAATCAAATTTCTCGTCGAGAATTTATGAAACGCAGTTCCCTGGCAGCCAGTAGTATTGCTGTGGGAGCTATGTCTATGTCAGCTAAAAGTTACGCGCGGATAATAGGCGCAAATGAACGCATTAACTTTGCGATCGTTGGCTTGCATGGCCGTGGTAAAGCGCATTTAAGTTCAATTTCCAAGTGCGACAATGCGGTGGTCACACATATCTGTGATGTGGACAAACGAGAACTGGATTTGGTCTCGGCAATGGTAAACGAGAAGTATGGCCAATTGCCCGTAACTGAAAAAGACATCCGCAATCTGGTGGAAGATAAATCGATCGATGCGATCACGATTGCATCGCCAGAGCACTGGCACACGCCCATGGCGATTATGGGACTGGAAGCCGGCAAACATGTGTATATCGAAAAGCCGTGCAGTCACAATCCTCGCGAAGGTGAGCTTCTCATTAAAGCACAGCAAAAATATAACAGACTTGTGCAATTGGGCAATCAGCAACGATCTTGCCCAACCACACAGGGCATTATTAAGCGTATTCACAGCGGTTTGATTGGCCGCGTTTACTACTGCAAAGCGTGGTACAGTAACACGCGAACCAGTATCGGTGTGGGTAAGGAAGTGCCTGTGCCCGATTATCTGGATTGGGAATTGTGGCAAGGACCGGCGCCCCGGCGTCAGTACAAGGATAATATTCATCCGTATAATTGGCACTGGTTTTGGCATTGGGGCGCTGGCGAAACCTTAAACAATGGCACGCATGAGGTTGATATTTCACGCTGGGCGTTGCAGGTGGGCTATCCGCAACAAATAACCGCAACCGGCGGCCGCTATCATGATAACGATGATTGGGAATTTTATGATACCCTTATAACAAATTTTGAGTATGGTGATGAAATGATCGCGTGGGAAGGCTTAAGCTGCCAGGGCAAGAAATATTACAACCGCGGCCGTGGCACTACGGTTCATGGTACCGAAGGCACTGTTCTGATCGACCGTGACGGTTTTATTGTATTTGATCGTGATGAGAATGTTGTGGAAGAATATAAGAAACCTGTCGAAGATGCCAGCATGGATATTGTCGGCGCCGGCCCGATGACAACCTGGCATTTTCAGAATTTTATTAATGCCATTCGCATGGGAGAAAAATTGAATTCGCCGATTTATGAAGGCAACGTTGCTGTTACCATGCTGCAGCTCTCGAACATCGCCTGGAAGACCCGACGATCGCTGCAAATTGATCCGGCAAACGGTCACATTCGTCACGACAAGAAAGCGATGCAGATGTGGAGCAGAGAATATGAAAACGGGTGGGAACCAAAGGTTTGATGTCACCGGAATAGATGATTTGATAATGGCTTTTCTCAATTGTTCACGGGAGAATCCTTCTTTGTATGAATTGGTATTTAGGGATTTGTTATCCGGCAGCCGGTGGACGTATGGAAACCATTTATGATATGCACCGCTCTCGATAAAAAGTTGCTTGGAAATTTCAAAAGAATTCAGTATGTTTTAGTCTTAATGATTCTATCAGGTGACCAATGAATGACATGGAAAAATTCACCGCCGAACGTGAGGCATTGAACAAACTGGTACTCGATTATGGCGGTCTGGAAATAAAACGATTCTTCAGTCTTGACTCGCAGGTATATCGTGAAGGCAGCATTCCGGTAAAATACAAAGAGCTAATGGGATTAGTAGCTTCGCTGGTATTGCGTTGTGATGATTGTGTGAAATATCATATCGGCAGAGCATTCGATGAAAACGTGACCGATTCAGAAATGGAAGAAACCATGGCAATTGGATTGGTTGTGGGTGGGTCGATTACGATTCCCCACTTACGCCGGGCGATTAAAGCATGGGATGAGCTGAAACAGAAGGGGAATACTAATGAGTGAGCAAACAAAACAATTCGAGAAAATTCGGCAGGAAGTTGACAATATAACCGGGCAATCGCTTTCCAAAAAAGAAATTCTACAAAAAATTTGTGATTTGCTACATTCCCGTATATCCCATTACAACTGGGTGGGATTTTATTTGACCGATCCTGAGAAAAAAGATGAATTAGTGCTTGGTCCATTTACCGGCGATCCAACGGAGCACACCCGGATTACTTTTGGTCAGGGAATCTGTGGACAGGCTGCAGAACGCCGCGAGACGTTTGTGGTACAGGATGTTTCACTGGAGACGAATTATCTGGCATGCAGTCCGTTTGTAAAGTCGGAGATTGTCATTCCCATATTCAAAAAGGGCAATGTTGTTGGCGAACTGGATATCGATTCCCACCAGCTATCACCGTTCACGCAGTTTGATCAGGATTTGCTTGAGTGTATTTGCGCCAAATTATCGACAGATGTATTGTAGGTAAAAAACAATACTATTATTCTTATTGAAATCACATCCTACGTAAACCTCGCCAAAATCCTGTTATAAAAAGTTGTCGACAATTGAAATTTCACAAACTTCCGAAATCCCATAATTTCGGAAGTTTTTCTAATGATAGACACATGATTTGAATTTTCACGGAAAAATTTTTATTGCATGAGTAAAATAATCATTTGTATATATCAGTCTCACTTTTTGGAGCTCAAGAGGTAATATTCTGAAATATGTATTGACATGCTTATTTTCATTATGTTCATTCACATCATCACTCTCAGCAAATGCTAACCTGGACAGTTTGGTGGATAACGCCATCGTAGTTTCACTAATAAAACTTGAACATAGCGCCGTATCAATTGGTGATTCCACACGATTTCCGACCTATGGTACAAACGAGCTGCAGTGGAAACTTGATGGTTCGGACAAATGGACAAGCGGATTCTATCCGGGTTGCCTGTGGTATGCTTGCGAATTAAGCGGCAATCCACAATTCGAACGTTGGGCAAGAATGTGGACAGCTTCCATCGAGAATGAGAAATACAACACGGAAACGCATGATCTGGGATTTCGATTCATATGTACATTCGGCAACGGTTTGCCGTTCGTCAACGACTCAGAAAATAGCCGCTATAAAGAAATTCTATTAACTGCCGCTTCCACATTGTCAAGACGCTACAATGAGAAAGTTGGCTGTCTGAGTTCTAATTGGGATGCGGTGTTAATTAGAAATTCTTTCCCTGTAGTGATCGATATCATGGCGAATCTCAATCTTCTTTTCTGGGCTGCGGAAAACGGCGCTCCTGCATATTTATCTGAATATGCACTTACCCATGCGCGTACTACGTGTCGCGATTTTGTTCGTCCGGATGGTAGTACCTACCACATCGTCCGCTACAATAAGAATACTGGCACCATTATAAATAAAGGTACGTTGCAGGGTGCCGGTGATGAAACAACATGGTCACGCGGCCACGCCTGGATGGTGTATGGGCTGGTGGAAACATACGCCTACAGCAACGATTCGGATATTTTGAAGTACACCCTTCAAATGACGGATTATTTCATAGCACATCTTCCTGCCGATCATGTTTCTGCGTGGGATTTTGATTCTGATAAGAATTATCGCGATGTATCTGCGACAGCCATTGTATGCTTAGCATTGTTCAAACTGGCGAGTACGCTGGATGGACGTGATGTAAAGATGAAGTACCAATCCGAGGCTGAAGCAATGCTTGCAGCGTTATGTCAGCCGCCATGTTTTATTGAATCAACCGCATCGAATTGTATTCTCGATCATTCTGTGCACTACCTGCCAATCAATAGCAATGTTGATGTACCGGCAATTTTTGCTGATTACTATCTTTTGGAGGCAATTGTCCGATATAAAAAATTAGTAATAGATGAGTAGGGCGCCATCGATGCCATCGCTTCAAATAATGCCTTCTATGGGAGATACCCAATGAAACTGTACAGAATCGCTACTTTGTTAATGATTCTCCTGGTTTCACGGCGGCAATACACCCGATTGGGAGCCACATGTAAATTCGTATGTGCAGTTTGACCGAATTGTGGCCGGGCTTAAACAGATTGGAATGAATGAAAATAATGAGTAAACCCGGCCAATAATAACATCATGTTCCGCGATCAGGATGCGGATGATGGCAGTACTTTTTTTACAATCAACGATAGCAGCAGGCAGACACCCAGCACAAGAATAATCGTGGGCGCACTGGGCACGTCCAGATTCCACGACAAATACAATCCGCAGACAGTGACAATTGTTCCCAGTCCCCAGCCAAGAAATATCCTCGATTGCCAACTCTTCATGAACAATGCGGAAATACTTGCTGGTAGAATCAGGAATGCAAAAATGGTCAGAATTCCACCCACTGATACAGAATGTACGACCGCAATGCCAAACGATGCGTAGAACAGAAAATCCCATAACATTGCGTGTTTGATGGGTTGCGTTTTACTGTAATCGTCGGTGAGTGCCAAAAATTTGCGTCGATAAATAAAATGCAGAAGTCCGATGAGGCCAAAGACAATCGCCAGTTCAATGATTTTACCCCAGCTCACCCATAGAATGGCGCCTTCCACCATTTCTTTCACATGAACTTCCCCGCCTGCTGCGGTGTCCAATAAAATCACCGATCCGGTAGCAGCAATTGCATACCCAATACCGATCAGTGCTTCCAATGGGATCGGGAGTTTACGGCTTTTAAACAGGGTGAAAATATAGGCAGCCAGAATTGTAAATGCCACTGAAAATATATATTCTTCAAGCGTCGTGCCTTCATGACCGTGATTGTGAGCATGCTCAAAAAAAACAGAAGCGACCGTAGCTCCGAGCGCTGCTAACTGAGCAAGCGCAATATCAATAAAAATAATTTCACGTTTGATTACGTGAATACCAAAGTAAACGTTTATTCCGATCAGCAACATGGTTGCGAAAAACGGAGCAATCATAAATTCGATGGCAGAGTTCATTGTTTCTCCGGATATATTTGGATTAACTTCAAAAAAAAATTTTATGGTAAAAGAACAGGGAAAACGGAAAATAGAATTCTTCGAACCGATTTCAGTTAATTATTTTCCGCGATCCACTCACCCTTATTCTATTTCACCGATTGTCGATGTGGCGCCATTTTCACAAATGTCATCAGATATACAAGACCACCCAACAAGCAGACGATTGCCGGGCCATTGGAAATATTGAATTGGTACGACAGGTAAATTCCAACAATCGTTCCGGCCAGTCCAATTGACCAACTCCAGATAAATCGTAGCCGCCACGCCGAGTGGAACAGGGTAGCAATAGCTGTTGGCGCGATTAAAAGAACGAACACAAAAAAAATGCCTCCAATCATCACCGCACGAACAACGACTATACTGAACGTCATATAAAACAACATCTCAAATTTGCGAACATGACTGATGGAAAATGGCAATTTGCGCTTCGATTCGGAGATGGCAATAAATTGTTTTTGGAATATCATATGAATAACACTAATAGGAATAAATATCAACAAACTGGATAAAACCTGTTTCCATGTTACCCACAGAATATTTCCGGAAATGGTTTTTGTAATGTAATTGGAACCGCCGGGAATTTTCTCGGCCAATAACATCGCAAGGCCGAGTCCCAGCGCGTAAATGATGCCAATAATCGCCTCCTGCGGAATGGTCTGTTTTTCGCGTTTCGTCAGAGCGAACAGTGTGATCACTACAATTGTGAACAACAGTGAAATAATCTCGACGCTGCTCGAACCTTCAGTATATCCCAACAACAGGCCAAGCATTGTGCCCAATGCGGCAATTTGCGCCAGTGAAATATCGATGAAAATAATGCCGCGTGTTAAGATATGATTGCCGAAATAACTGAGCATGCCGGCTAACAGGACACAGGCGGTTATCGGAGCTGATAGAAAAATGAGTGTTTGTATCATAATTGTGGTTACCTTTATTTTATTCTGTTAGTGCCGCTTCAGAGTCTGGAGTGCGCTTAATCGTCTTATTTATCTGATCAATCCAGTAGTCTGCCAGAGAAAATACATCGGCTGCTTCCGGCACACCATTGACGTACAATGGTAAAAAGACTGCCTTCACTCCGGTCTTCGCCTCGATCATTTGTGCAGTCTTCTTCTCGAAATAACTGGCGACGATCATAACGCTGATATGTTGATCCTTAATAAGCTCGATCATATCCTGTACATGCTTTGCAGATGGCGGTATTCCCGGTTTTGGTTCGATGAAGCCCAGCACATTCAGTCCGAACGCCTGAGTAAAATAACTCCAGTTTTTATGATAGCAAATAATGTTATATCCGCGAAACGGTAATGCTTTTTTCAACCAGCCACCTAATTGATCCACTAATTTACCACCTTCATATTCCTTGTCAAGAAATGTGAACAGTGTATTGTTCTCCAACAGCTTTTGCAGCGTTTCACCTCCGAACATATCCACCAGCGCGTTACCAAACATGGCGCGATCGACTTTATCGATGAATTCATTTTGCCGCTGGATGTAGTAATCCGAATGGTCCGGATCAATTTTACGCAGTCCGATGGTAATATTCCTGGCGATCTGTTTCCAGTTAAGCGGGCTGGTCGTGATGTGCGGATTGCCCATCAAATGAATGTCGCCTTCCGAGCGGTCGGCTTTAAGCGGCTTCTCCAGGATATTCACATCAGCGGAGGCCGAAACAAAGCCGATCTCGCCATCCATAATCGTTTTGTTGTGGGCTTTGTCGAGCAAGGTTGTCGACCACACCTCAAGGTCCATACCGGTGGTTATCCACATGTCGGCATTGCGTAATTTCATGGCAAAGCTCGGTTTTGGGGGAACGAAATGCGGGTCTTGCTCGCCGGCAGCAATGTAATCGGCGTGTCCGTAATCACCCACAATGTAGTTTGCAATGGAGGCGTAATCGGAAAATGAACAGACAATTTGAAGCCTGTCGTCTCTGCCATGTCGGTGGCGATTCCGGTTCTGGGCGAATGCACAATTTAAAGATGTGATGAAGAAATGTACAGCGATGATCGCCACAATGTATATGGAGTGCTTTGAAAAACGCATGATGGAGTCCTCCGATTTTAAGGATGATTGTTTTTATTTTTGATAGATAGAGATTGATAAATGGGTGTGTGTATAAGTTACGGATCGTGTACATCCCCTGGAGTCCATTTCGCTGCCCGTCCCGCAGTGGTGGGAGGCGAGATAGAATATTCCCCTTCGAAGGGAGACGATTCCGTTGCTTGCAACGGGATCAGGGGGAGGTTCACAGACGTTAATCGACGCACACACCAACCTCAATTAATACTTCTCATGTTTATGCGGTCCCATCGCCCAACTGATCTGCAAAACCAGCGAATGGTCGTGATCGGGGTAGGGACCGGATTGATAGGGATTATTTGTAATAGCCCGCATATTGTACTGATACTGTAGCCGATAAAACACAAACTCACTTTGCCAGAAATCGATACAGCCTGTCACATCCCATTCATGTTGGGAATGATCAAACGGAAATTCCGTATAGCCGATCCGGCCGGAAATCCAGTAACGAGCGTTCAATTTGTTTTGAAGCGACGAATAAAATCCTTTTGATTTAATGAAACCGGCCGGTGTATCACGATAGCTGTCGATGAATTCATTTTGCCATTCGATCGTACGATATTTCGCGCGGCCAATCGGCGCCCATTTTAATGTAAACGCAGCATCGCCGAGGTAACTCCTGTATTTTTCGCCAGGATCGTTGTTACCAGCCGCACCACTCAATGACCACTCGAAAAATGTATCGCGGTTGAGATCATAATAGTTTTTAAACTGACCAACGTACACAAGGTTGTAAGTGCCGTCGGTCGTAAAACTGAATTCGTTTGCGCAGCGCAGAACGGAAATATCCAGCGAAGACGCATCAGCGAATAACAGCGTTGGCAATAGAAAATTTCCGGCAATTCCATATCCGCCCAAAGGCTCAATACCGAACATATTCACCAGCACACGGGGGCGGTCAAATTGTGGGAGAGCATGATTGTGGTAACGGTTTAAAATTCCAAATTCAGCATTGAACAATCCGATTCTCATATTCATGTTTGCCGGTAAATTCAGCCATTCCATGTAGGCTTCTTCCACTGCGACTTCACCTTCGGAAAACGAAATGTGAGATTTTCCCCGGGTGAAGGGATCGAGCGATGCCTGCATGGTGACTTCCATCTCCCGAAGTTGCATTCGGTTTGTGCCGTAGGAAAACTCACCAGGCTCATGCCCATAAGTAGCTTTCGATGAATTTACACCGATAAAAAAATCACCACCCACGCTGATGTTGGGATTCAATGCCGATTGCTGCCGGGTGCCACTTTGGAATTTTTTACCGATACCTTCATCTGTCTTCTTTTCGACAGTTGTAAGCTGATTGGCTTCCTGCAGTAATTTTTTGAGAGTGTCATCCTGCTCCTGTTTCTTTTTCTCGAGCAGTAATTGATTCAGTTGACGTTGCATATCCGAAAGCTGTCGTTCAATATGTTTTATGGATTGCGTACTATCCGGTGTATCAGCGGATAATGTTGCATAGCATAAAAATAACGAACTCATGATGATAAAGAAAAAACAACGCATGCAGACTCCTCCTTACATAGATGTGAATCACCTATCAGGTATTTTGAAGTTTTAGGAATACGAATTTTTATGATACGTTGTATTTCAGTGCGGTTAAAAATTACGCACCTGAAAATACTATCAGAACGTTCATATAACGCTGATTCGTCTTCAGAAAATTAAAGTTGAACGGATTACTGTGTTGCCTGAGTCAAAACATCGATTGTGATAAAAATGGTGTCATGCAACCGAAAGGACAGGAGGAGCGCGCAGCGTTGGAAGGCAACCAATGAAGGGATGAAAAATTTGGGTTGAAGAAAACGGAGCAAACCATGAACTGATAAATTGGAGCAATAACTGGCCTCCAAGAATGATCAGCGCACAGGAAATCATGTGAAATAGTAAATGCAAAACCAGGTATTCGGAATCAGAATGGGTATGCGATGGATTGGATGACGGAAATCGTGATGTCGGTAGCGGGTGCACATGCGAGTGGACAACATACATTCCATTATGAAGCATATGCATATGCATATTGTTGAACAAACCGAAAGTCGAACTTGTCAGGAATATGGCAAGGAGAAAGGCAATGAGGATATGTCCACGTCTGGATTTCATAATTCCTTCCGAATCGAATTCAGTTATGACGACAATGAAACAAAGATATATATTTTAAAAGTAAGATGCAAGCGTTTTTTATGATCGATTATGAGATATTGTAACAAGTATTTAATTGATTTTCATTGAAATGTTTTCTATAATTTACTATTAGATTAAGCTTTTAAAACAGCAAAACAAACTATTGCCGCCAGGATCAACAAGATATCCAGGATAGAGTGATTATTTGACTAAATATAAATCCTTCGGAGTTTACCGGAATCTCATCTTTTTTTCAGCCAACTTTGATGCGCTGCGTTTCCCAAGGGGATTCTGATATTTTATTCATTAGAATGTAATGTATAAAAAACAGAAGACAGTGCAATTTTACTTATTGGAACTGCTCCAGATTCCTTAAGTTAACGGGCATATGTGGAAAGCAGGAGGTTCAATGCGAATTATCCGTGGTGCTGATGGCTGCAAAGGTGGCTGGATTGCCATTACAAAAAATATCGATACCGGCGATATCACGTGGCAACTGTGCAAAAATGCGCGGGAGTTAATTTATCAAGAACCGGAACCGCGGATCATCGCTGTTGATATTCCTATTGGGCTACCAGAACAAGGGCCGCGTATGTGTGACCAGGCGGCGCGAAAGCTGCTCGGCACGCCGCGAGCCAGCAGTGTGTTTCCGGCGCCGATTCGGCCCGTGTTGGCCGCACGTAGTTATGTCGATGCGTGTCATATCCGCTATCAGATTGAAGGGAAAAAAGTCTCGCAGCAAGCATGGCATATTATTTCCAAAATTAAGGATATGGATGAATGCTTGCGTCAGCAGCCGGAGTCACAAAGCCGGGTACACGAAGTCCATCCGGAAGTCTGTTTCTGTTTTATGGCTGATCAACACGCTATGCGATTGAATAAAAAAAGTCACGCGGGCAGGGAAGAACGAATTACATTACTTGAACCAATTTTCGGTGAGTGTATTGCTGCCGCGTTGGCCGAACGGCATCAACTTGCCAGTGGCGCCGATGATGTACTGGATGCATTTGCCGCGTTATGGACAGCGGAGCGGATTCTATCCGGAATATCTCAAACAATTCCACCGGAACCGCCCGTTGATGACTGCGGTTTATACATGGAAATTGTTGTTTGAATGAGTAGATATGCATGAAAATGATTGATTAATTTGGGTTGTTGCTCTATCTCATAACCTGGATCAATTCAACATATAGTAGCATAGGAAGACAAGGGGAAGATGAGAAAATGAACATGTTCTATCACCCAGTCTCCTTGTCACCTTGTCTCCCACTCAACATACAATCATTAATGTATATCTTCAATTCACCTGCAACAAACGATTGACTGTAAAGGCGCAATTATTCCCCAATCAACCGCTTAATTTCTGCTTCAATTTGCTTTCGTGTATATAAGTCCTGCAGCAGGCTGGTTTCCGATTCAAGCACCGAAACCCGGGCGTCGTTTAGATCTAAAATTGTGCTGAGTCCGGCATCATACTGTTCCGATACCACATCGAGGTCCTGACGCGCTGAGGCAAGATTGGTTTCATGGATTTCGATTAGCTGATTTTGAGTTTCCAGCGCTTTGTACTGGTTTGAGAGCGCTTCTTCCTGATCGCGTAGTGCAGCATCATAATCCAGTTTAGCTTCATCCAGATTGATTTGGTTTTTTTGAACGTTTTGTTTTTTATAAAAGCCATCAAATAAATCCATACTTAATCTGACGTTGATTTGATCATTGTCAAGCGCGGAACCGCCAAAGGCACTATTGTACTGAGAATATGAGTAGGTTCCGCTCACTGATGGCAGGTATGCTTCTTTCGAAATTCGCAATGCGAGTCGTTGCACATCGATTTGTGATTTCAGTCGTTTGATGTCCGGGCTGTGTTCCAACATCATGGCATACGCTGTTTGATAGTCCGGTACCAAAATTTGATTCACAGCAGTTGGCTGTACAGCAATATCTGTATTGGGATGTCTTCCCATCAAAATGTTCAACGATCGTTTGGATGATGCTAATGATTGCAGCTCGCGGATGAGCTGAGATTGGAACGTTCCGCGTTGAACTTTAGATTTCAGCAGGTCGGAGTGGCGTTTCAATCCCAGTTCAACCATCCGCTCCATTTTTGTGATTTGTTCGTCTGCGAGTTGAATATTCGCATTGTAGACACCAATTAGCGTATCAGATGCAAGAATTTGAAAATATAACTTTTCAACGGACGTACGTATGTGGTCGCGAAGTGAAGTGTTTGAATATTGGGATGCTGCCTGTTGCGCTTTTGCTAAACCAATTCCCGAATACATGCCCGGACGATAGAGCTGTTGACTAATGCTGCCCCCCACGTTCCAGTCCCAATTTTCCTGCAATTTGTCCGCGATCGGTCCCGAACTGGATGTGCTGGCATTCGCTGACACACCGGGATACAGTTCAGAATAAGCCTGTTTGGTAGAGAGCTGCGATTGCTTTACGTTGTATTCACTTTTCTGTAAATCGGGATTACTCTTTAGCGCCAGATCAATGCATTCATTTAATGATAGTGACTGGCTGAATCCATTCTGACCTGCAAAAATAATAAATAGTGCGATTGCTACTTTTTTCATGTGTGCCTCAAAATCTATCTTGTTTTATTATCATTCCATTTGATCATGTCAGAAGCTGATGCTGCACAATTCAATTATTCATAGCGCAACGCCTCAATCGGATTCAAGCCTGCAGCTTTACGCGCCGGATAAAATCCGAAAAAGATTCCAACTGCGCCGGAAAATGTAACCGAAAGTATGACAATGACCGGTTCGATTAACGTGTAAATATCCGTCCAGGTGTTAAGAATCAATGCAATGCCGGCGGACAGCAAAATGCCAATGATACCACCGGAAAGTGACAGCACAACCGCTTCCATCAGAAATTGGGTTAAGATATCGCTGCCGCGCGCGCCGACCGACATGCGAATGCCGATCTCACGCGTTCGCTCGGTAACTGATACTAACATAATATTCATAATACCAATTCCGCCAACGATCAACGACACGGCAGCCACTGCACCTAGTAGCATCGTCATAATTCGCGATGTGGCTGACGCCATCTCTGTCACCGATGATTGGTTGGCCACCATAAAATCGTTTTCCTGACCATAATCGAGCTTGTGTTGATGACGGAGGATTTCTGTAACTTCCTGTTGCGCCTTATCGATGGTATCGATTGAATAGGAGCTGGCGTTAATCATATTAATGTATCGATCGCCTTTTAGTCGGTACAGCACTGTTGTTGATGGCGCCAGAATAATGTCATCCTGGTCCTGCCCGCGTGCATCCTGTCCCTTTTTTTCAAGTACACCGATGACTTTAAATGGCACGCTACGAATTCGGATTTTCTGACCAACCGGGTCCATATTACCAAAAAGATTTTCCGCGACTGTCTGGCCGAGCACAGCTACTTTTTTATGTGACCGGACATCCCGATCGTCGAAAAATTCACCGGATTTAATTTTCCAGACACGGATCTTCAGGTAATCCGGCTCAACACCCTGTATGTTGGTGTTCCAATTATTGCCGTTGCCGATCACCTGGCCACCTGACATAACGATCCCGGAAACGTATTCGACCAGCGTTGCCTGTTCACGAATGGCTTTCACATCGTCCATGGTCATCCGGTTGAAACTGCCGGCGCCACGACTAACGCCGCCGCGCTGACTAAACGACGGGAATACCATTATCATGTTGTTTCCGAAAGAACTAATTTCCTGCGCAATCCGCTTTTGTGAACCCGAGCCAATTCCGACCATAACAATCACGGCGCTTACACCGATAATAATGCCAAGCGAGGTCAACAAACTGCGCATTCGATTTTTCATAATGCTGTTGAAAGCAGCCTTGAGAA
This sequence comes from Candidatus Zhuqueibacterota bacterium, assembly GCA_016931935.1. GTDB lineage: Bacteria > Zhuqueibacterota > Zhuqueibacteria > Thermofontimicrobiales > Thiofontviventaceae > Thiofontivivens. Next base: position 46,509 of record JAFGDW010000022.1, read on the forward strand.
GATTTTTTAGTTGCAACATTCGTCTTCCTCCTTCATCTGCGCCAGAATGTCGCCGGCACTCAGCCGTGTTTCCACAGGTCCGTCATTCCGAATACGTCCGTCGCGCATTTCAACAATCCGACTTGTGTATAATGAAATATCGTGTTCATGGGTAACGAGAATAATGGTAATGCCCTGTGCATTCAGTTCCTGAAATACAGACATCACTTCCACCGATGTCCGGCTGTCAAGATTACCTGTGGGTTCGTCAGCTAACAGAATGCTTGGTCGATTCACCAACGCGCGGGCAATCGCCACACGTTGTTGCTGTCCACCGGAAAGCTGATTCGGGACGTGATCCATACGATCTGCCAGGCCGACGCGTTCAAGCGCTTCTTCTGCAGCTTTTTTTGGATCTTTAATGCGATGGGTGCGGTCATAAAAAAGCGGTAATTCAACATTTTCCAGGGCGGTGGTTCGTGAAAGCAAATTGAATCCCTGAAACACGAATCCGATTTTCTGGTTACGGATGTCGGCGTATTCATTTCGTGACAGCGCGCTAACATTGACGCCATCCAAGAAATACTGACCGGAGGTGGGCTCATCCAGGCAGCCAATTAAATTCATCAGTGTGGATTTTCCGGAACCGGATGCGCCCATAATCGCGACAAAATCACCGGTGTGGACAGCCAAATCAACCCCACGCAGGGCATTGACTTCAATTTCTCCGACGTGATATATTTTTTTTATCTCATGTATGTCAATTACTGGTTTCATGGTTTCACTCTTTTGATACGTATTAATTCTATATAATTGTTTTATCCAATAATTCAGTTTGAAAGTACCAGTGAGTGATCTGCAATCGGTTATCAGTACTCAGTGTTGTTCAATCGATAACAGACCGCTGATTGCTGATCACGTCATTTCGAATACTAACTCACTAGTATACGAGATACTATCTCATATTTTTGATTGTCAATAGTAATTAGAACGGCCGTCTGCCGAATCCGCCGCCCGGCCGACCGGGCATTCTCATTGTTTCGCTGGCTAACGGTTCTGTCGTTTCAATCTTGCTGATTATCTGCATGCCGGGTTCAATTTCTAATCCGGGCATCATCGGCTTAATTTCAATATTTTTGCCATCATTCGAGCCGGTGTGAATCGGCATGGATTGTAATTCGTTTTTATCATTGAAGAACCAGATAACTGCAAAATTTCCATTGCTCACCGTTGGCATTGTCGTACCCATGTTACCACCCATGCCGGGAAAACCACCTCTGCGATTTCCGGAATCGCCTGTGGAGTCTTTCCTGTTTTCAAATTGCTTGCGCATGTTGGCCATCATTATTTTTACCATTTTTTCAGTCGGCTGCAATTTGGTGGCTGCGATGGGTGCAAGCAGCACATCTTTTTTCTGTTCAACTATAAAATCGATTGTTGCCGTCATCCCTGGCAGAAGTAGATTACCCGGATTGTCTGCATCCACCACAACGGTATAATTCACAACGTTCTGAACAGTTTCCGGCTGTAACCATACCTGCCGGACAGTGCCGGTGAATTTTTTTTCATCGAATGCCTGCACTTCAAATTGTACCGACTGGCCGACTTTGATCTGTCCGATTTCACTTTCATCTACAAGCGCATGAATTTCCATTTTGGATAAATCTTCAGCGATCAGAAACAAACGCGGCGTTTGGAAACTGGATGCAACGGTCTGGCCCTCTTCCACCTCGCGATAAATAACAGTACCGTCAATTGGCGAACGAATAAACGCATAACGCATGTTCAGTTCCGCACGATCAAGGCTATTTTGTGATGACATTACTCCGGCTTTGGCGGATTGATAATTGCTTTGCGCTGTAATGTATTCCAGTTCCGAGAGCAGATTTCGTTTATAAAGATCTTCCGTCCGTTCAAAACTAAATTTTGCCTCATCAAACTGCGCCTGACTGCGCAGCAGGTTTGCTTTGGCATCGCGAACCTGGACTGACAAAATAGTCGTGTCAATTACCGCCATAAGCTGATTTTTTTTTACACGATCATTAAAATCCACATAAATTTTATTAATAATACCCGACACCTGAGTACCGACTTCGACAGTCGTTACCGGTTCGATCGTGCCGGTCGCATCAACGGTGTTTTCAATATCACCTTTGGTTATTTCTGCATATGTGTAGGTCGTTTTGTCGTCTTCTTTTTTTCCCCGAAAGGCCAAAGCGGCTATAATGACAGCCATACTTATAATCACCGGAATGGTGATTTTCGTCTTACGTTTCACTTGGTGCTCCTATCATCTCATTTTTATCACTAAAAGTTGTTCCGCCCCGTTAGATCGGGACGGAACTTTTATCATTATTTACTCTTGTTATAATAGATTGTATTATTCATTTCACCCATCGGGCTCACTCGAGTGGCCACAATTTTCAGTACATCTCCTTTTTTGTCCAACCCTAGTATTTCGGTGGCTTTCATTTCATTTTCCTGACCATCCCAGTTCATAAGAATTGTCGTTTTGATTGTTAATTCCTTTTTATCATCCGACCAATTGACGGTTGATTTGCGCAGGCCAAACTGGGTTTCGCTCGAACATTCTTTACCGTCCAAAGTCAGGCTATCAGCGACTGTAAAATCTCCCATCATAGGATTCGACAGAAATCTGTTAATCATTATGATTTTTTTATCCTGCGTAATTTCAATCTTTTTGGCTTCCATCCGTGGCCTGCCATCATCGTTCGCCTCCAATTTGGATTCATCTAACATCCAGGTGCCTGAGAAATTTGTAGGTTTTGCAGCAAATAGGCTCATTGCTGACAGCGCAATGATCGAGACGATTAAACCCAAGTGTTTTTTCATAACTGTACCTTTCACGTGTTAGTGTTAAAGTTGGTAGATGATTTATGAATTTTGTGACTCATTTTATGAATCCCCGATTTTATTTGCAGAAATCGTTTTGTTTATTGTGTACAGATTAGACAAGTAAAAATGAAATTCATTCCAATTAAATATTCGATCCGACGTTATCGAATCAATGCACAATCGGGTCTTTTAAAATTCTGCTATATAATACTCAAAATCAGATAATGAAGTTTACTATTTTGAACCAAAACCACGGAAGAATAGACCAATACCAAGATTCGGTGAATCAATTGCCCAATTTGCAGTTAATTCATCATTTTTGAATGTTGATTAATTGAAGTGCTGACTTGGTTAATTTTAATTTGGATTTGAGATGAAAATGGTTATATTGGTTATAATTGCTGGAATTGTGCCGATTTACGCTTTTTGTATAACGACGTAACATCGTCTGAAAACACAAATCCGGGGCGATGGTTGATGGGCTAATCCAATAATTGAAATCATTTTGCAGCATGTCAATGATAAGCTCAGCGTTGTTTGTGATCTGTCCTCTTTAATTTTTAGTCTCGTAATATCAATTACAAAGTTTATAACTATGTCCAAACGAATTTATCTACAAATTCTCTTCTGGTTAATTATTGCCGGCATTAATATCGGCTTTGGCATTTACTTTTTGCCGCTTAAATTGGTCATTTTTTCCACACTGTTTGTTCTGTTTTTTCAAGCAATCGTTTTTTATGTTAATTCTTATGTGTTATTCCCTCGATATTTTTCACTGGCAATTACCGTTCGGTTTATTTTAGTCACGACAGCGTTTATACTGATTGTGACATTGTGCCAAACCCTTGCGGATTATTTCTATGTGGCAAAACTCATAATGAAGGAGATGCCGTTCGGCAAACCGCATATGACAATGATTTTTATGCGTAGTTTTTTCTGGCTTGTTTTTATTGATATGATCAGCACAGTATATATGATGCAAGATCGCATTCGCAAACAGGCTGAACAAACGCAACAGATAATTGCTGAAAAACTGAATACAGAACTCAAATTATTGAAGGCACAAATCAATCCTCATTTTATTTTCAACACATTGAATAATATTTATTCGCTTACTTACATGAAGTCCGAGAAAGCGCCGGAAAGTGTACTAAAACTATCGCAAATGCTGCGTTACGTTATTGAAGAGTGCGAGCAGGAAAAGGTAAGCCTGAAATCAGAAATTAAATATATTGAAAATTACATTGCGTTTCAGCAAATGAAATCGCCGGGTGAGCAAAACATTGTGTTCGATTATGAACAAGCCGATTGCGATGCCTTCATCCCGCCGATGCTGTTTATCCCGTTTATTGAAAACAGTTTTAAGTATAGCAAGATTGAAGATTTTGAGAGTGCATTTATCGATATTCACTTGACGACGAATCAGGATGACTTACACTTTGCAATACGCAATTCCATTCCGAAAGCAGGGCTGCGCAAGCCAGGCGCCGGTACTGGTATCGATAATGTTAAAAAACGGTTGGAAATTATTTTTCCGGGAAAATATACATTGCAGATTCAGCCCGAAAAGAATGAATTTAACGTACAATTGACGATTCAAATAAAATGAAAATTCGTTGCGTAATTATTGATGACGAGTTTTTGGCTCGTCAATTATTAAAAGACTATGTGAGCAAAATTCCATTTCTGGAATTAAGAGGGGATTTTAATTCTCCGCTGAAAGCACTTGACTTGTTGAAAAGCAATGCGCTAGATTTACTGTTTCTCGATATTCAGATGCCGGATATTAGTGGACTCGATTTTCTAAAATCGTTGGACAACCAGCCATACATTATTTTAACCACTGCTTATAAAGAATATGCGCTTGATGGTTATGAATTGAACGTGGCGGATTATCTTTTGAAACCGTTCCCGTTTGAACGTTTCCTGAAAGCCGTCAATAAGGTGGCTGAACTGGTTGAACAAAAACAACCGGTTCATGACCACAGCGAGTCGGAGGCAGAATTAACAGGCCCTCAACTCCATGACAATTATCTGGTCATCCGTGCGGATCGAAAATATTACAAAATCAATTATGATGATCTGATTTACATCGAAGGTCAAAAGGCCTACGTTACTTTTGTCACCAAACGACAGCAAATCACCGCACTGGCTTCCCTGAAACAACTGGAAGAGCAATTGCCGGCGAATCAATTTGTGCGTATTCATAAATCGTATATTGTTTCTATCGATAAAATTAATGCGCTGGAGGGCAATTCGATTGAGATTGCCCGAAAATTTCTGCCAATCGGGAAAAATTATCGCTCATTGGTGGATAAAATTTTTGGCCTGAAGGGATAAGTTGTGGTTGTGTTAAATAAAAAAAATAGTATCCTTTCAATAATTTATGGAATTAGTACCCTTCGACAAGCTCAGGGTACGGATTACGCCGTTGGCTGATCCCGCCGAAAAGGCGGGACGACATCACCATTTAATATTGAGTTGATACAATATAAACATAAAATGGTCTTGGGATGAGTTAATGGCATATCCAAGACACTTCGTGTGAAGTGTATCGGGGATCAAATCCCAAAACCATTTTATTTAGTAACTGAGAAATTACTTTCTGACATTTTTTGGCAGAAAATGTTAAAACATATTTTAGACAGGATTTCACGGATTCACAGGATTTGTATAATCTCTTCCTCTA
>JAFGDW010000320.1 GCA_016931935.1 Candidatus Zhuqueibacterota bacterium
CTAAAGGGATGCGGCCTAAATAATGATTGAACTAACCCGCGCAAAAAACGCGCGGGAAGCTCATCATCGCTTTAATTAAATATTTTTATCAAAAATCTAAAATCTTAAACAACGGGACAGAGACACGGAGAATTGGAGATTTCCCGAATTTCGTCCTTCCTCCCACTCTCCTTATCCCCTTGTCTCCCTTTCCTAATAGTGCTCAAATTCAATGAAATTTTTGCACATCAACAGCTTACTGCTGAATCATCAGGATTGACTACCTCGAAACGATAGCTATTATACTCCACTTTTACAGAATGGTTCAGTTAAAACTGCCATTCAAACCGCGATAATTTCCGACTGCCGAGCAGCATCCCAGCGATTATTACAATAGCAGTAATGACGCAACTCACCAGAATCATCATCACATCGAGCGTTAATGTACCAAATCCCAGATAATCGCCAATCGTGTAGACAGCGGCAATCAATCCTCCCCATACGATCATCATCAGAATTGGCCCGTAGAGGGTGATCAGCATTCCCATTGTGGTGAGCATGCGCTTGGGATGATCCCAATCGAATTTAGCAAACCAGCAACCGGCAGTCAGGCCAAAAACGCTGGAAACGGTGACAACCAATGCCGTCAGCACATAGGCCAGGATGCTAATGCGCAGCGATATGTGAAAGAAAACAATCGTTACAGTAACAGCCAGCCAGGTAGCAATAAGGCTGCCGGTGAATGCGACCAGTAATTTCCCCAGCCAGATTCGAATCGTTGATTGGGGGGCGATCAGCAACATCCAGAATGCTTTTCGTTCCATCGGAATCAATCGCGAGGCGATTTGGGCAGCAACAATCGGAGCGAACAGCACAATAAACAGAAACGGCATAAATTCCGCATCCCCGATGGTTGATGAGCCACGGACTAGCGGAAATGCAATCATCATTACTATCAACAACATCAAGTTTGTTAATTGACGCAAATCACGGAATATCAATCGCACATCGCGCATTGCGACTACATTTATGATGGATGCTGACTGTTGAGACAGATTTATTAGTGACGCGGGTTTCCCGGAAATACGCCGCGTTTTGAGATTTACTTCCTGAGATGATTCTACAACTCCATTGGCAAATAATCGACGAGCGAGTAAAACTGATAATATCCAGATTACGGCAGTCAGGCAAACGAGCGGAATAAATCGGGTTATTAAAACGTAGTCATGATGAGCCGCGACCTGCACCAACACATCCGATGTCCAGGTGGATGGCAGGTGAGTGACGATTGCATCTGTCATTAAGCTGCGCAGTTGATTGATACGGCCGGGTTGGAAATCCGGAGAATCTATATTAAATTGGGACGCTCGCACCATTTGCAAACCGATCCACAAACCGAACGATACCATCCCTAAAAATACCGCCACCACATCTTTGGCCCGATGTGCGGGAATCATACGTACAACCACGATTGCAATCAGAAATGCAATCGATACGGGCAGCATTAGATAAACAATGTTGGTTACCAGCATAATCGGGTAATAGTACCATGGCGCGTGCAATATTACACCAACAGCACTGCACACGGGAATTCCCAATACAAAAAACAACGACGTGTTGGCAATCACTGTTTCTGTCATTTTAAAATTGATAATGGTTGCAGGACGCAGGGGCGCACTCATCAACAAAGGCAGATCTGATGAAATGAATAAATAATGAATGGAAACGGTAATGCCACTCATGGCAAGAAAAATGAAAAACGCCGCATAAACAACGGCAAAAGCTGCATTCAATAGTTGCAAGGCATCGCCATGACTACCGATTATTACGCTAAACATTTCCGTCGACCATTTGAAAATCAAGTAGAACACAAACAGACTTCCCGCTGCTGCAAGTTGCTTCCGCCGGCGTTTGCCGGATTCTCCTCGCCGCAGATCGTTGAGCAACATGAATATTTTATTTTTAACGAGAAGAAAATACATTAATTCTCCTCTAAAAATTTCGCTACTTCCTGAGCATCGTCATTGCCGGTAAGTTGCAAGAAGATATCTTCCAGCGATTGTCCCTGCCACTCTGGTTTTTGCCGTAATTCATCCATCGTACCATACGCAGCCAATTGACCTTCGTAAATAATGCCCACACGGTCACACATTGCTTCGGCGATTTCCAGAATGTGAGTAGACATAAACACAGTTGTGCCCTTTTTCACCAGGCCGCGCAGCAGGTCTTTCAAATTACGAGCACTTTTGGGATCGAGACCAACAGTAGGTTCATCCAGAAACAGAATTTTCGGATCGTGTATCAGGGCGCCGGCCAGCGCGACTTTCTGTTTCATGCCATGAGAAAATGACTGGATAAGATCATCCATGCGATCTGTCAGATCGAACAGTTCCACCAGATTAATCAACCGTTTTTGCATTGTGCCGCGGTCGATTCCATACATTTGTCCCATAAAGGTAATGAACTCACGTGCTGTCAATTTATCGTACAGGATGGGAGTATCAGGAACAAGTCCGAGAATAGCTTTGGCCTTCAACGGTTGGGTAACAATATCAAATCCTCCTAATTTCACACTACCGGAGGATGGGCGCAGCAAGCCAGTCATCATTTTTATTGTTGTGGTTTTTCCAGCGCCGTTTGGTCCAAGAAACACAAATAGCTCATTTTCAACATGCAGATTTAGATTATTGACGGCTGCCAGAGAACCGTACTGTTTGCAGAGCTGGCTGGCTTCAATCATGATTTTGCTTTCTTTTGTGATGTGCAAACACATGTATAGGTTGGTATAAATGAAGTTTAAAAACGTGCTATTGGCTATTTGCTTTTGGCACTGTGTATTATTTTCTTTTTGCTATACTCTCTGCGCTTTGCTCTAAGCCCTCTCACGTCTGGCGTTTCTCGTTACACTACTAATCCACCTTCAGCACCGCCAGGAATGCCTCCTGCGGCACGTGCACCTGACCGAGCAGTTTCATGCGTTTTTTACCCTCGCGCTGTTTCTCCAACAGTTTACGCTTTCGGGTGATGTCGCCGCCGTAACACTTGGCAGTCACATTCTTTCGCAAGGGGCGAATCGTCTCGCGTGCGATTACTTTGCTGCCAATTGTTGATTGCAGGGCGATTTCGAACATTTGACGGGGAATTAGATCCTTCAATTTAGCGGTAACTTTTCTGCCCCAATCATATGATTTGGATCGGTGCACAATCATAGACAACGCATCCACTTGCTCACGATTGACAAGAATTTCCAGTTTCACCATATCGCCCGGCCGGCTGCCAATGTATTCATAATCCAGCGAGGCATAACCCCGACTAATGGATTTCAATTTATCATAAAAATCATAAATTACTTCAATCAGGGGGAATTCGTAATGTAAATCCGCCCGCGTCGGATCGAGGTATTCGGTATTGATGTATTCACCGCGGCGCTCCTGCGCCAATTTCATAATGTTGCCGATAAATTCTGTTGGGGTGAGAATACTGGCTTTGATATACGGTTCTTCGATGCGCTGGATGTACGTCTGTTGCGGCCAATCCACCGGATTATCCACAGTGATCACATCCCCATTGGTTTTGGTGACCCTAAACTCGACGCTCGGCAGTGTCGTAATCAAATTCAGATTATATTCGCGTTCCAGCCGCTCCTGAACAATTTCCAGATGGAGCATACCGAGAAAACCGCAGCGGAATCCAAACCCGAGCGCTAAAGAATCTTCAGGCTGCCAAACCAGAGCTGCATCGTTCAGGGCATATTTTTCAATTGCACTACGCAAATCTTCATAATCTTCATTTTCCGCCGGGAAAATACTGCTGAATACCATTGGTTTGATGTCCCGATAACCCGGTAGACGCTCCCGCGCTGGATTACTCGCCGTTGTGATGGTATCACCAACTTTCGTATCCCGAACTTCTTTGATGCCGGAAATAACGTAACCCACTTCACCAACACTTAATTTATCTCGGGGAATCTGTTTCAGTTTAAGTATTCCCACTTCATCTACTTCAAACCGTCGGTCGTGAGCAAAAAATTTAATGACATCGTCTTTGTGCAACTCACCCTGAAATACACGAATGTACGCGACAGCGCCGCGATAGTTATTAAATACGGAGTCGAATATCAATGCCTGTAACGGAGCATTCGTATCACCCTTCGGTGCAGGAACTCGTGCCACGATCGCTTCAAGAATATCCGGCACACCTACGCCGGAGCGCGCGCTGCACAGCAATATTTCCGATTCATCAATGCCGATCAAATCCATTAATTGATGTTTGACGACCTCTGGTTGTGCATTGTTCATATCAATTTTATTGATCACCGGGATGATTGTCAGATTATTTTCCAGCGCCAGGTATAAATTGCTCAATGTCTGCGCTTCCACACCTTGACAGGCATCCACAACCAGCAACGCTCCTTCGCAGGCCGCCAGACTTCGTGATACTTCATATGTAAAATCCACATGCCCCGGGGTGTCGATTAAATTCAACAAATACGTCTGTTTATTATTGGCTTTATATTCCATCGTGACCGCATGGGATTTAATCGTAATGCCGCGTTCCCGCTCCAGGTCCATACTATCCAGCACCTGTTCCTGCATCTCTGATTTGTTCACGGCGCCGGTCATTTCTAAAATCCGGTCGGCTAACGTGGACTTCCCATGGTCGATATGTGCAATAATACAAAAATTTCGAATGTGTTCAGTTTGCATAGCTTCCTCATGTTACAAACAATAAAAAGTTAGGTAATTTAGGCATTTTTTCGGTTGAAATCAAGAGGTTTTTATTTGCCTTGGGTTGGATTATTTAATCATTCCCAACGTCTCGCCGGGAACGGTTAAGCAGCGACTTTACCGTGATAATTATATGTTGTCTATCTGAGTTGTTTTTATTATCCTGTTAGCTCCGCAAACTACAAATTATCGTTCTGTCAATCCTCTGAAGGAATGCAGTTCCGTCGCTCTCCGAAGGTTTTGTGTTGTGTTTTCATAATTAAATTAGAACAATCGCTATCAAATCTAACCAATTAAGACTGGACGCAGAGCGTCCTTACTGAATTCCGCCGCAGACCGGTGGAACTATCTAACGATATGATTTATTTTTATTCTTGACATTCTTTTAAAAAATTGATATTATCATCTACATCACTCTACACAGATGGCATTAGTACTACAACGTTAAGTTAATAGCTTCGTTGAGCGAAAACTCCAAATTGTCAAATGGCAAATACCAAATAATATCCAATTTTCAGATTCCAATAATAAAATACCTGAAGATACTGGCAATTTATGGCTTAGTTTGGAATTTTGGATATTGTAATTTGTCATTTATTTGTTTTTTGGGATTTGAATCCTGGAATTTTCCCCAACAGGATATTGTTTGATTAACTTAACGTTGTAGTATTAGTAGCAACTGCCAAATCATTTTTCAAATATCGATATACCTTAAAATACAATCCGTTTGAACCGATGCAATCGCTCCAAGCGATGGTTTAGGTACATGCTACAAACTAACCCGCAATAATAATAAAAAATTACATCCGGAGGAAGTCATCATGCGAAACATCATTCCATTTTTCATTCTGTCATTATTCTTAGGTGGATGCGCTGATCAACACATTTCACAATCGTCGCCAGCAACTCCTGAAGAACGACTCGCTTACCAAATCGGACTCCAGATTGAACGCCCGGAGTTTGACAACGCGTTTATCGGCATGATGGTACAATCGGGGGAAACCGGAGAAATTTTATTTCAACATAATGCGTATAAAATGATGATGCCTGCTTCCAACGAAAAAATTCTCACATCCGCGGCTACGTTAATCAGCTTTGGTCCCGAATTTCAGCTTCAAACCAAAGTATATGCAAAGGGCGAAATCGAGGCCGGTACATTGAACGGCGATTTGGTGATTGTAGGCGGTGGCGATCCCACGCTTGGGACTCGCTTATGTAAAATGCAATCCCTTGACGACTGCAATTTTTTTGAACCATGGATCGATGCGTTACAACAAGCGGGCATCCTAGCAATCACTGGCAACCTGATTGGCGTGGATGATATTTTTGACGATGAACCAATCGGCTACGGCTGGTCGCTGGACGATCTCAGCTATTATTATGCCACTCAAATCAGCGGTCTTTCACTGAATGAAAATGAAGCGCGATTGACAGTGGCAGTCGATAGTGCGACCGGGGCAATTGACGTTTCCATCAATCCTGATTACGGGATGTTTATTATTACCAATAAAGCTACCTCGACACATGATAAAATGCAAGAAACAGATATGAATGTGCTGCGGGTGGAGGGTAGCAATGAAGTGATTATTTCAGGAACATTGCTTGCCGGCAAACATTATCGACAGGATATTTCGGTGCATAATCCAACCGAATACTTTCTTCATGGATTACGATACGAATTAGCAAAATCCGGTATTCGAGTGCATGGTGATCAAATCGACGGAGATGACATGTTTACGACCGTAACGCTGGATTCCCTGCAATTGATTTACACCCATCAATCGCCGCCGATGTCCGAAATGATAAGAATACTGATGAAGGAATCGCAGAATCTTTATGCGGAAACATTTGTCAAGTTGCTGGGCGCATATTTTGGAAAAGTCGGCACATTTCAGGAAGGCCGGGAAGTAGTGCACGCCACATTGAAGCGGTTAGGTTTAGAACCAACGTCATATGCCTATCAGGACGGATCGGGGTTGGCCCGCTACAATTATATCTCCCCAAACCACTTGACCACCGTGCTGCGGCGCATGTACTATCATAAATACGCCGAAACGTTCATGAGCGCCCTGCCTGTCGCCGGCATTGACGGCACGATAAAAAACCGTCTGCATGGGACAATTGCGCAGGAACAAGTGAGGGCCAAAACCGGCACGATTTCCAACGTCCGTTGCCTGTCGGGATATGCAACGACTGCCGACAATGAGGATGTTGTGTTCTCTATTATGGCAAATAATTTTTTGTGCAGCTCTCAGGTGGTGATGGATTTTCAGGATCAGGTGTGTATGTTACTGACGGCGTTTAGCAGAAATAAGTAAAAGTGTGGGCGACAAAGAGATTGTGAGATAAGGAGACCAGGTGATAGGGTGATGATTGATATTTCATTTTTTCCATATCGCCTGATCGACTTATCTCATCATCCATTGTACAACATCAACTGTCTCTATCCTTATTCTCTATTCTCAATTTTCTTTTTACTTCACCATTCTCCCTTCTCCGTTTTCCATCCTTCATTGTGCTTTCATCTCACATTTCACTTTTTTTTCGTTTCACGTCTCACATTCCCCTACTCCTTACTTCACATAAACACTCTTAATATTCACGAACTCACGAATCCCGATATACGATAATTCACGACCATACCCGCTTTCCTTAATCCCGCCAAACGGCAGTCGCGGATCGGATTTGACGAATGCATTTACGAAACAACAACCCGCTTCGATTTCAGTAGCGGCAATACCTTCACCCTTTTCAACATCCCGCGTGAAGATCGCTGCGCCAAGCCCAAATGAAGAATCGTTGGCTACACGAATCGCTTCACTTTCATACTTTACCGGAATAATAGCAGCAACCGGACCGAACAGCTCTTCTTCGTACGCGGGCATGCCTTTGTTAACATCGGTCAACACTGTGGGCGGATAAAACGCGCCATTTCCAGCAGGGAGTTCACCCCCGAGCACTAGCCGGGCACCATTACGGATACTGCTCATTACCTGAACATGCAATTCATCCCGCAAATCGTGACGCGCCTGCGGACCAATGTCGGTTGCCGGGTCAAGCGGATCACCCATTTTAATTTTTTTCATCTGATTGACAAACTTCGTTTCAAACTCAGCGCGAACCGCTTCCACCACGATAAAGCGCTTGGCGGCAATGCAACTCTGTCCGGCATTAATCAGGCGACTGATGACGCATGCATTAACCGTTTCGTCAAGATCAGCATCTTCAAGCACGATATATGGATCGCTGCCGCCTAATTCAAGCACTGTTTTTTTCAACATCGCTCCAGCCTTAGCAGCGACAGCACGTCCGGCTGGAGTGCTTCCGGTCAGTGTAACCGCCTTGACCAAAGAATTTTCAATAATTGTATTGACTTGATTGCTTCCCACCAGCAATGTTGTGAATACATTTTCGGGAAATCCGGCCTGTTTGAACACATTCTCGATCGCTAAAGCACAGCCAGGCACATTGGATGCATGCTTTAATACGCCAACATTACCAGCCATGAGCGCAGGCGCTGCAAAACGAAATACCTGCCAGAACGGGAAATTCCAGGGCATTACCGCCAATATCACACCGAGGGGCTGGTATGTAATAAAACTTTTACTGGCATCTGTGGCGATCACTTCGGATTGCAAAAAAGATTCGGCGTTGTCCGCATAATACTCACATACCCAGGCACACTTTTCCGCCTCCGCTTTCCCTTCACGTAGTGTCTTTCCCATCTCTGTAGTCATCAGGTGTGCATACTCGTCTGCATTGGTTCGTAAAATTTTGGCGGCTTGTTTCATCAGGTGGGAGCGATCGTTAACAGACATAGATCGCCATTCCGGGAATGCAAGGTGGGCTGCGGTAATTTTTTCGCTCACCTGCTGTGGCGTTGATTCATTGTAGGATGCAATCGTCTCACCGGTTGCCGGATTCACAGCGACAAGTTTCATTGTATTGCCTCCTGCTATGTTATATTTTTAATTCCTCTGTAGAAAAAGTATGCCGGAATAACTTGTATCGTTATAATTTTTGTAATCTGAATTGGTGATATTAATTTTGTGATGTCTTCTTTGATTTGAATTTATCAAGTTGAGCGCGGACGTGATACGATAACATATTGCCCATACCCAGCGGCTTCTTGTCCTTTAGATATTCAAGAATTTTGAACGCCAGGCTACTGCCAACAACCACTGGTCCGCCACCCATTTCCACAGCAACTTCAATTGCCTCCACCACCTGCTCTTCCGTAGCGCCGTTTCGCAATGCTTCATTGATATGATATGCCTGGCAGCCTTCACAATTGGTCACCACAGCGATCCCCACGGCAATCAGCTCTTTGTACATGCGTTCGAGATTACCGTCTTTCATCGATTCTTTAAACAATATTTGATACGATTCATACGCTTTTGAATCCCGGGACGCGAACGCGTTGTGGGAGTACAGTAAATCCTGATAAAGGCCGTCAATTTTTTCGATGTCTTTTTTCGTAAGCATGGGAGGTCCTCGTGTTAAGTGACAGATGCACGTTTATTGATAAGCAATACTGCTTCCCAATCAAAATTTCATTTTAACGGAATATAACACTTGTAACGAAATAATCAAGATTTTTTTGACAGATGGGTGACGGGAGATTGAATTATTTTAGGTTGTAACTGTTCCCGGTGTGCATTCAGGATAATAAGATAACAGCGTTACCGCGAAAAATTTCGATGCAAAGCCATGCAATATGCACTCCCGATTAAAACATAGAACTCAGGTCTTATGCCAACAGGTCAACAGCCACCAGACACATTAATCCAGCAAAATCGACGAGCTGTTTAATTTCGACATATTCATCCGCCAGGTGGAAAGCATCATCATCACCGGGACCGAAACCAACGGCCGGGATGCCATTTAGCACCAATGTTTTGGCGAACGTGCCACCGCCCATACCAAATGTTTCCGGCGTGAATCCAAGAAATTCCTGTGTGTTTTGCTGAATCGCCTTTACCAGAGGATTATCCGGCTCAATTTTATGAGGATCGCTCCATTCATCGATATGAATTTTGAAAGTGCCAGGAACGCTATCAATGACGCGTTGCAATTCCGCCACGACTTTTTCCCTGGTTTGTCCCGGAAGCGTCCTAATATCCAGCACAATACTGCATTCACCGGCGACAATATTGGCCGCAGCGCCACCGTGGATTTCTCCTAAATTCATCGTTGGTTCCACCAGCAACGGATGGGGCGCAAAATTCATTCTCATTTTTTCGAACTTACTCACCAACGCCGCCATTGGATAAATTGCATTCACCCCTCTCTCCGGTGTTGATCCATGCGCCTGTTTTCCGATACTTGTAATTTTAACGACCATACGCCCTTTTTCCGCAATGTCGATCCGTTTCATATTTTCACCAATATCCGGGATAATAGCGCAAGTCGGCTGGATGTGTTTCTCGGCCAGTAAAAATTCTATCCCATAATCAACGCCATCCGGATCGGTGGCTTCTTCGTCTGAAAGCGCGGAAATCATGAATTGCCCGGCGAGTTGGTCATCTCCCACTACTTGCTTCATAACGCGTGCAGCGACCAAACTGCTGGCCAATGGGCCTTTGTTATCCAGCACACCGCGGCCAATCATGTTGCCATTACGAACAATCACTTGCCAGGGATCGCTGGTCCAGCCATCGCCAGCCGGTACAACATCCATATGGGCAGCCACCAACAGCTTTGCATTGCTCTTACCGCGACCAACCGTACCGACCACATTCGGTCGTTCAGGAATCCGTGCAAATTGTTGGTAAGGAATATGCCATTCATCCAGCGACCGTTTCACAATATCTGCCACCCGGTACTCATCGCCACGAGCTGATAGATATGGATGTTCGCCCAGTTTGTCGCTCGTCACATTCACCGTTCGTTCCCGACACATCTCGGTCGTCAGCGCGACAATGTCGCGTTCGATGGCTTCACGATTGACTTCAAAATAATCTTTAATTTTTGATTTTAACATTGTAAATTTGAAAGGTCAGGTGATAAATATAATGCAGCTGTTGCCAGTTACTTCAGCAATCAGCCGTCAGCGTTTAGCTTAAAAACCCAACTTTTATACGAAAATCGAACCTTAATTTTATCCTATTATTGCGTATCTATTCTGTTGTCCGTTGTCCATTTTCCCTTTTTCCGTCTCACTTCTCACGTCTACCGTCTCACGTACTAATCATTTTCTCAAACAAATCATAATGTTTATCTGACATGCCCAACGCCCGGTATACGGCTTGTGCCCGTGCATTACTTTTTTCAACATACAGCCGGATACCTCGAATTTGTTGGTCCACCGCCATTGTCTCGATGAATTTAAACATCTTCCGAAAAACGCCTTCTCCGCGAAACGCTGGCACGACGTATACACTGTGCAGCCACCATACATCGCAATTGCGCCAGTCGCTCCATTCGTTCAGCACCAGCATGCAGGCAATCGGTGCGTTATCATCGATAGTTCGTGCAAGCACATAAAAGCCACGATCGGGTTCATCAAATATATGCTGCACGCCGGCCAAAACCACATCGAGACTCAACGCCATTGCTTCGGTCTCGTAAGCCATCGCCACCTGACTTTCTGCGATGAAACGAATATCATTCACAACCGCCCGTTCAATATTAACCTGCGAACTCATACAAACTTCCCTTCTGGTGCATCCGGGTAGATTGGTACAGGATTGCGATTTTCATCGACAGCAACAAACACTATCTCCGCCTCGGTTACCGGAATATTCTGAGATGGATCGTCGTACCGGCTTGCTACGACATCTACTTTCACCGTGATACTGGTACGACCGATGCGAATTGTTTTCGTATAAAATGATACCTGATCGCCCACAAACACCGGATTATGAAAAATCACTTTGTTCAGCGCCACCGTAACCCAATTCAGGACGGCGGTTTTGCGCGCTTCCAAAGCACCGGCTATATCGATGTGCGACAGAATGACGCCGCCGAAAACCGTGCCGTAGCGATTAGTATCTTTGGGCATCGGCATGACACGAAGAGTAGGTTCATTTTCTGACATAAGTTTTATCACCTAAATTGTGCTATTTGCTGTTGGATTTTGGCTAATAGCAAAACGAAGAAACGGCCAATGGCTAATAGCCAATCGCCGTTTTTAAGTATTACTTTTTTAGTTCGAATTGATCAAACAACTCACTATTCGCCGTCCACGATTCGTACGACAATTTTTTAGGAGTCGCTGAGATTACCTGGAATAACTGACGGCCAGTGCCTATCTTCTCCATCAACTTTTCATACCGGGGATTCAAATCGTAAATTTTAGTACCGGATACGGAAACGACATAAACGGTTCCCTGTTCATTATCGCCGACGAGTTTCCCATTAAATATTTTCCCGGTACGACCGTAGGTATGATCATGACCCTGCAGCACCAAATCAACATGATACTTATCGTAAATCGGGCCGAATAATTGTTGCAGTTTCGGATTGTCACGATCGCGCCCGGTTGAATATAATGGCTGATGCATTGCCGATATGGTCCAGCGATTGGGATTATCGGCCAGAATAGAATCGAGCCAGACGACCTGTTCTTCAAGCATCTCATTACCATTGAGCATAATCAGTCGCACGCCCTGATAGTCGACAAAATACACCGTCTCTTCCAAACCCTTCGGTCCGTTTTGCGGCAACGTGAATTGTGGTCGCCAGAACTGATTTAAATGTGATTCCTTCTTCAAGCTATTCATTACTTTCGGATAACCATGATTGCCGGGAAGCAGCATCATTGGCGTCACCTGGGCAATCCAGCCGAAAGCATCGTACAGTTCGCCCCACTCGTTATCACGGTCACCATGATTGACAATATCACCGACAAAGTGCCAAAACCGCGCATCAGGCGCTATTGTATACGCCATCCGGAACACACGGCTGCAGAGCGAATAGATATCATTTTGCGGATCACCAAAATTGACAAACTTAAACGGTTCCGGCTGTACGCTGGCCGTGCGAAACTGGTTCCACGGACTCCAATGATCGTTATCACCAACACGATACGCGTACAGTGTATTTGGCTGCAAGTTCGTAAACACCACTGAATGGTACTGTACTTTTTGATCTTCATTAATCGATACCCATTCGGATGTTGGGATAAATTTCAGCGCGTCTTCATCCAAATCGGGTTGGGCACGGGCAATTGTTATTTCCGCTTTGGGATCACTTGCTTCTGTGGCTGTACGCCACGTCACAGCCATACTGGTGGCTGGTTGAGCGGTAACATTTAAAATGATTCGTTCGGGTTGTTGCGCATGCAACATGGAAAGGGGGGACAAAATTGTGAAAATCAGAAATGCAATAACATGGAAGCACAGATGTTGCAAGAAAATTTTTTGATTTATCATTCATTAATTCCTTATTATAATTTGATTGTTTACTTTTTCATGTAACTCGGCTGGAATATGAAAAGTTTCGATTGAAACATTCATAGAGAATAGGGGAGTAATTTCATTGAAACACAGTGAGTTATCAGACTGTTATTTATTAAGATGAACATTAGACAGTTAGCTAAAGCCCAAGTCGTTTTCGTCAGTGGCTTTATGCCAAAGCAATTGAACAGGGACATAAATACAACCAAAACATTGTTCCCATATGAATCTCTTAATCATATCCGCAGTCTTCACTCTGATAAAGCACATTCAACTTTAGAAAACCAAACCATGCTATACTTTTAGTTGCAGAATTAATAAGTCAATCTACAAATCAGATTGAATTTTTATTCATATGTACTTAACAAGTACTCTTCCATCAAACTACCATTTTAATCTTCTCAAAACACATAAATTGACTTACTTTGCAGTTGAACGAATAAATTTTTTTACAAAATAACTAATCGATTGATTTTTCTGTATTGCTACGTCTATAGAATAACAATTCAATATTTCTAGCATAAAATCAATACGTGAATTAAAATGTGTCGGAATGAGTTTATTGAATTCTTCTTTTGTCAGTTCGTTTGTCTGCTCTATCCAGGGCAGTTTTAATCGCTGTGATTCAGCTTGGTTTAGACCAGCAATATACCAACTCTCAATTTCCTTTATTACTACAGATATTTTTTCTTTGTTTACATATTCAAATCGTTCCGATATCTTTTCTTTTTTACTGGAAATACATGGCGAACTATTTATATCAGTGACAAGGATATAATCTGCATCCATTGCATCGATGCTGGTAATAAAACGATCAACATATCCCTTTTTTAAACTTGCATATAATCTTACTTCAACCCAATCATACTCCAGCAAAAAAATTGGTCTAAAGATTTTGGTAAATAGCATTTCATCATCGGTACCTTCCAACCAGATAAATAACCTTTTATATGCCATAGCTATATCCCGAGCAAATTCTGAACAAAAAGTTCTTCGATCCCGATTTCATTTTTCAAAAACGTTTTAACTTCTTCCTGATCACCCGGTTTTGAAATCGTTGAAAATCCATCTTTATCACGTGAAACAAATAAAATATTCTCCAATCCCGCATGTTTCACCACCTCAGGATTATGCGTCGTAACAATTATTTGCTTATGCTTTGAAGCATCCTTCATCATTTCAATTAGCTTGGCAATCAGGTAAGGATGAAGATTTCGTTCAGGTTCTTCAATAACTGTCATCTGCTTCATTTCGAAGTATAGGGCAACAATCAAAGCAGTAATGTTAACTGTTCCGTCGGAAATTAAAGATGCTGGTAAGAAATGTTTTTCACTATATTTTTCTTGTAAATTAAAAAGAAGCGATTTATCAGAATAGTTTTCTACATCAAGGTTTTTGATAAAGGGCAAAAGATTCTGAACCAAATTAAAAAGCGTTCTCTTTTTCTCCTTATCATCTAATATATTTTTAAGCACAATTGCCAAATTATTTCCATCTTCTTCCAATTCTGCCTTGCCTGTTATCGATGTTGCCTTCTTGGGTAACTTTGGATCAAAATCATATATTGCTATGTTTTTAAAAATATCTCGCATGGGGGGGATTAAAAAAAAAGGAGTCTGTAACAAACTAATTTTCGGCTCCAGTTTCTCATCTAAGAAAAATGAAGGAAATAAATCATCTCTACTTAAAGGAATGTCTTGGGGCTCTGTTATTATCTCTATTTGAAATTTTCCGTTTGCCCGCGAGTAGATAATTTTACCTGTTCCTATAGCTTCATTTTCTTGAAAATCCTTCTGTTGCTCTTCGAACATGACAAATTCACATTTATGAATTAATTCATCATGTGCAATATAAAATCCATTATCATTTCTGTTAAAAGCAATTGCAAAGTCGTATAAGACTTCCAAAGTCCGGATACCAATAGTTCCTTTCTTTTTTGTCCGACTTCCAAACCACCCAAATTTTTCATCTGAAGAAATATGTAATTCTAAATTTTCCTCACGACCGATTTTGAGATTTCTCAGGTATTCAACACTTCCCGCATCCATAGAGATTGCATTATCCAATCCATGATTAATTATATTTCTTATAAATCTAAAAATCTGGACAAAATTCGATTTACCGGAAGCATTTGAACCAATCAACACGTTAAAATTGCTTAGTTCTACTTCCATATTTTTAAAACTCTTAAAATTGGACACCCTTATTTTTTTAATTGCCATTAGAGATTCTCCACTATAAAAACGAGCGTAAAAGTCAAAAGTAAAAAACACGTTATGACACTTGTATTTTCAACTTGATTTAAATTGATGAGTAACCTATATTACTCACATAAAATTATACAAATCACTCATCAAAAGCAAGCAAAAATTCGTGTTACTGAAATCGTGTTTTTACAGGTAAACAAATTCCCATGACCCCAACCGAACAGAACCTACTCTCCCGCTTCCATCCGGCGATTGCCGCATGGTTTAGCAACGCATTCGACACCATCACGCCGCCGCAGATGATGGGCTGGCCCGCCATTTTCCGGCACGAGCACACGCTGATTCTCGCCCCTACCGGTTCCGGGAAAACGCTGACGGCTTTCTTGGTGTGTATTCATGAATTATTGAACATGCGTGCGGCGAACAGCAAACCGTTTGGTGTGCATACGCTGTACATTTCACCGTTAAAGGCGCTGAACTACGACATCGAGCGCAACCTGGAAGCACCGTTGACCGGCATTGCTGAACAGGCAAATAAACTCGGATTATCTGTACCCACCATCACTACGGCAGTGCGCACCGGCGATACGCCGCAGAAAGAACGCCAACGCATGTTGCGCGAGCCGCCGGATATTCTCATCACCACGCCGGAGTCGCTGCATTTGCTGCTGACATCCGAACGGGCGCGGGAGATGCTGCGCACGGTGGAGTTTGTGATTGTCGACGAAATTCATGCGCTGTCGGACAACAAACGCGGCACCTTTCTGAGCATTTTATTGGAACGATTGCAGATCGTCGCGCGTCAGCCATTTACGCGCATCGGTTTGTCGGCGACACAGCGACCGCTGGAGGAAATCGCTAAATTTTTGAGCGGAGCGACATGGAACACATCGGATGAAAAACCACTAGTAGTCGACCGGCCGGTGACAATTGTCGACACCGGTGTTCGCAAGTCGCTGGATTTGGAAATCATTGCGCCGGTGGAAGATTTCAAAGCGCTGCCCGATGAATCGGTGTGGCCGGACATCTATCGTGAATTGATGGAGTTGATTCAGACGCACACATCCACGCTGATCTTTACCAATGGCCGGGCGGCTGCTGAACGCATCACTGCGGAAATTAATGACCGCGCCGGGCGCGAGTTGGCGAAGGCGCATCATGGCAGCGTGTCGAAAACGCGGCGACATGAGATCGAACACCAACTGAAACGTGGCGAATTAACGGTGCTGGTGGCCACAGCCACGCTGGAGTTGGGCATCGACATGGGCGCGATTGATTTGGTAGTGCAGGTGGAATCGCCGAAATCGGTTGCGCACGGGTTACAGCGCGTGGGTCGCGCCGGGCATTTGTTTTCCAAAGTCAGCAAAGGCCGCATGATTCCCAAAACCCGCGCCGATTTGCTGGAAATGACCGTGATCGCCAAAGCCATGAAGGATGGCGATGTTGCTCCCATTAAAATTCCCACCAACTGCCTGGATATGCTGGCTCAGCAAATTGCTGCTATGGTGGCGCTGGAATCATGGAACGCCGACACATTATACGATGTAATCCGCTGCGCCTATCCCTACCGCACTTTACCGCGCGACCATTTTATCGGTGTGGTGGAAATGTTGTCCGGGCGCTACCCGGAAGCGTCGTTTCGTGAATTGCGCCCGCGCATCTCGTGGGATCGCATTAACAACATCCTGCATTCGCTGCCGGGTACACAGCGCATGGTGATTATGAACGGCGGCGCAATTCCGGAAACGGGGCAGTACAGTTGCTATCTCGACGACGGACATACGAAAATCGGCGAGCTGGAAGAAGAGTTTATTTACGAACGCCGGCTGGGCGAAGTATTCACGTTGGGAACCAGCCAGTGGCGCATCAAGGAAATTACGCACGACCGGGTCATCGTTTCACCCGCGCCTGGTGAAGTGGCGCGTTTGCCGTTTTGGAAGGGGGAATATTTCAGCCGCAGCGTGCATCTGGGCGAACGCATGGCGCAGTTCTGCCAGGAAATGCAGGATCGTCTTCAGCAACCATCAACAATTAATTGGCTACGACACGAATATTGTCTCGATGCCAATGCCGCTCAAAATTTGGTTACATATTTTAAGGATCAATCAAAATCCATCGATTCCATTCCCACAGCTAACAATATTGTGGTTGAATGCTTCCGTGACGAGTTGGGCGATTTTCGTGTGGTGTTGATGACGCCTTATGGTGGACGACTGCACCTGCCCTGGCAATTGGCGTTACTGGCGCAGTTCCGTCAACAGATGCATGTGGAACCGGAATCGCTGCATTCGGATATCGGCATCATGTTCTGCATCCCTTCGACTGATCTCCAGCTTATCGAACGCATTGTGCGCCAGGTAAACGCGGACAATGTTGAGCAGCTTATCATTGAGGCCATTGCCAATTCGCCGTTTTTCGGATTACGTTTTCGCCAAAACGCCGGACGCGCCATGTTGCTGCCCGGCGCGCGTCCGGGCAAGCGCACGCCGCTGTGGTTACACCGCATGCGTTCGCGCGATTTGCTGGAAGTCGCCCGTCGGTACCCGTCGTTTCCGATTGTGATGGAAACGTACCGCGAAAGCCTTAATGACATGCTGGCGATTCGCGAGCTAAAAATGCTGCTAAGGAATGTTGGAAGCGGCGAGACACGTATGCAGTTTAAGCACGTCAACCATCCGTCGCCGTTTGTTGCATCAATGTTGTTTGAGTTTATGGGCGGCTACATGTATTCCTACGACGCGCCTAAAAACGATTCAGGGGCGCTGCAACTCGATCAGGATTTGCTAACGCAGTTGCTGCATGCCGACCGCCAGAGCGAGTTGTTCAACGAATCCATCGTCCACACCGTAGAAAGCCGGTTGCAGGGCGTCAACGACGGCTATCAGGCGCGCACACCGGCGGAGTGCGTCGAACTGTTGCGGCGCATTGGCGACGTAACGCCGGCGGAACTTGCCGCACGGATTCAGTTCGACGCCAATCTTATACTGTCGGAGCTTTCTCAATCATATCAAATCGTATACATCCACCTGGATGGTGTTGCTGAGCCGCAGCGCTGGATTTGCACCGAGGATTTCTTTCTGTACGCCGCAGCGCTTACCACTAAAAATGAGGTCGTTGAATTGCATCCGCGCATGCAGCCAGACGCTCACGATGAGTTAGCGCCGGATGTCATTACCAAAATTTTTAAATCATTACCACCCGTTCCGGAAAAGTCGGCGGCTCAACAACATATCATCAAGCGCTATCTGAACAACCACAGCTTCGTTACCACTTCCGACATCTGCAATCGGTATCCAATTTCGGCTGCCGAAGTGGAAAAAATTCTGGCTGATTTCGAACAAACTCGCACTGTTCTCCACCTGCCAGCTTCGCCCACCCACGCTGACGCATGGATTGTGCCCGACACCATGGAACGTATCCGCCGCATGACGATTCTGCAAAATCGGCGCTCAATACAACCAATCGATGCCGCCCAATTCACCACCTTTTTACTGCGCTGGCAACACGTTGGGCCTTACAAATTTAACGCCAATCCGGACGAACTCATCACTGTTTTGGGACAAATGCAGGGAGTGCATCTGCCATTCCGCATGTGGGAGCGGGATATTCTTCCCAACCGGTTAACGTCGTACCGTCCGCAGTGGCTGGATCAATGGCTGAATCAGGGGCAGATGTTTTGGAATGGCGAACCAGACAGTAATAGTCGGCTGGGATTTTTTTATATCGATGATTATGCATCGCTGGAACCGTTATTGAAACATGAGCAACCCACAATTACTGAACAGGCGCAACACATTCTAAATGCGCTGGAACAACACGGCGCGCTGTTCATCCACGATTTAGCAGAATTGACAGGACTAGCGCCTTCGCAATGCACAGCAGAATTGTGGGATTTAATTTGGACAGGCCGTGTGACCAACGATTCGTTTGCAGTTATCCGTGCCGGAAAGCCTGCCATCCCTGCCGGAAACCAGCAACAGCACAGCGGTCGACATCTGCCGGGCAGCCGACGTGCCTATCAGCGTCAATATCGTCCGCTATTGGGCGGAGGTCGCTGGTCGTTAATCAAATCGAATAAAGAAACACAGCCGGAATCGAATAATCTGGAAATGCTGGCATTCCAACTGCTGACGCGCTACGGATTGCTGTGTCATGAACTATATCACATGGAAAATTGGCGCATTCCCTGGAGCCAGCTTTACCAAACGCTCGTCAAACTGGAATGGCGCGGCGACATCCGGCGCGGTTATTTTGTGAAAGGACTGTCGGGCATTCAGTTTGCGTTGCCAAGGGCGGCGGACGACTTGTTGGCGGCTGCACAACCGAACCAACCATCGACTTCAGCCAATGAAACGGCCTATGTTATCATCAACACATACGATCCGGCGAATTTGTATGGCGCTGCCAGTCCGTTTCCGATCATACATCCACGTCAGATTGGCTGGCGTCTGTTACGGCATCCCAATAACTTCATCGTTCTGCACAATGGTTCTCCACTACTTGCTGTGGAAGCTGGTGGCGAGCGCCTAACACCGTTGCATGATCTGAGCGACGATCAACTCTATCATGCGCTGCACACACTACCTGCTATTTTGGAAAATTCTGGCGATGATGGCAGTCGGCGTTCGATTAAGGTTGAATTTTATGACGACGAGCCGGTACGAATGAGCCGCGCGGCATCGTTATTGACAGAGCTTGGATTTCGGCAGGAATTTAAGTATATGATTTTGGAGAAGAAAATTTAAATCCGGTAATCAATGTTCGGTCATTGGTGATCCGTGGCGCTGATGACTTGCGATTTCGCCATGCTCTCTGCTGTAAGCGCTATGCACATGAAAACACCTTTGGTTAATACCCACGCCCTAAAAAATTCATCATAGTCGTTACACAAAAAAAATTTCTTGACTTTTATATAACATTTGTTTATTTTGTAACAGGACAAAAAAGGTCACATTTGACCCATTACATAAAATTTCATTAATAGTTCAGCGGTAATGCAATTTTCAAAAAAAATCTATTATTTTTTTTAAAAAAATCACTCCAACTCCCTTTGAAAAAGGGAGAAATTATGGACGATTATTTTTGAAATTGCTTCAGGCGACCTATTATTTACCAACCTGGTGAACAATTACAAATTTCAATTCTAACCATAAAAAAGGATAATTCACATGCAATTATCCCGGGCAGGAGAATACGCCATTCGCGCCATGCTGCACCTGGCAGCGACAAGTGATGAAGGCATTTCTCAAATCGCCACCATCTCAAAAACCTGGGCTATTCCCGAAAGCTTCCTTCGAAAAATTCTGCAAAGCCTAACGAAAGCTGGCCTTGTTGCGTCATCACGTGGCATGGGCGGCGGACTTACGTTAGCCCGACCTGCTGATCAAATTACACTGTTGGACGTCATCGAAGCAATTGAAGGCAAAATCTTTTTAAATGTATGCTTGACTGGACCTGGCAATTGTGAATCCAGTACGTGGTGTCCGGTGCATTGTGTTTGGCACGAAGCCCAACGATCATTTACCGATATCTTGAAAAGCAAATCACTGAAAGACCTGGTCATAAATTCGGATTTTAAAGAGCACTTTCAAATAACCTAGAGGGAGGAAATTGTATGGATGCTGTTTTATTATCCCGGATTCAGTTTGCTGTAACAGTGGGCTTTCATTTTTTATTCCCGCCACTTACGCTTGGCCTAACATTAGCTATTCTCATCTTCGAGACGCTGCATCTCCGAAAGGGGCAAGAGCTATACAGAAAGCTAACTGACTTTTTTGTTAAAATTCTGGGACTTGTTTTTGTCGTTGGTACCGCTACAGGTATCGTAATGGAATTTTCATTTGGTACTAATTGGGCGAACTACTCGCGCATGGTGGGTGATATTTTCGGCGCCCCGCTGGCCGCAGAGGGTGTATTTGCGTTTTTTCTGGAGTCTGTCTTTTTAGGAATTCTGGTATTTGGCAGAAATAAAGTATCGCCCAAAACCTATTGGACGTCGGCATTTCTGGTGTTTTTTGGCTCGCATCTGTCCGGACTTTGGATCATCATCGCCAATTCATGGATGCAAACCCCGGCTGGTTTTGCCATTGAAGGCGGACGCGCTGTTTTGAAAGACTTTTTTGCAGCGGCGATCAATCATTCAACGCTTATTCGCTACACACACACAATCGTTGCTGGTTGGATCACCGGTGTATTTCTGGTTGCCGGTATCAGCGCCTGGTATCTGTTAAAGAAGCGCGATATTGAATATGCTAAGGCAGCGCTGAAAATTGCAGTTATACTTCTGGTGGTAACGTCGCTGCTCGAACTAGCATTGGGCCATGCCCACTCCATTCAGGTGGGGGCGACGCAACCGGAAAAACTAGCTGCCTTTGAAGCGATGTACGAAACACAATCTGGCGCGCCCCTGGCGCTGTTTGGCATTCCCGATGCAAAAAATCAAACGAATCATCTTTATATTGGCGTTCCCAAATTATTGAGTTTTCTGATGTATTTCGACGCCAATGCCACAGTAAAAGGCCTTAACGAATTTCCAGAGGATGAACGGCCTCCGGTTTTCCTGCCGTTCGTCTCCTATCATGTCATGATTATTGTGGGATTTTTCTTTATCGCCATCACCATCATTGGCGCTTATTTGCTCATCAAAAACAAAATTTGGGAATCAAAATGGTACCTGACACTGCTGCTATTTTCGATTCCATTACCCCATGTGGCAAATCAGTTTGGCTGGATAGCTGCCGAAGTCGGGCGGCAGCCCTGGGTTGTTTATCGCGTTATGCGAACGGCGGATGCAATTTCCACGGTCGTGCCTGCTGGTCAAATATTATTTTCCCTGATCATGTTCAGTTTAATTTACCTTCTATTATTCATCGTCTTCATCAGTGTATTGGTAAAAATCGTTAAAAAAGGGCCAGGAGAAATCGCTGCTCCCGGCTATTAAAATTCCTTAATGACCAAATCCTGCACGTCATAATCCCGATATTATGTGATGTGCCTGGACTGATTGAGAACTACAATCCATGTTAAATAGGAGGTTTCGATGGAAGCTTTAGCACTCTTCCAGAATATCTGGTACATCCTTATTGGCGTATTGTTAATAGGGTATTCAATTCTTGATGGATTTGATCTTGGCGTTGGCGCACTCATGCCATTCCTGGCTAAAAATGATCATGAAAAACGGATTTTATACAATGCCGTTGGTCCTTTCTGGGACGGAAATGAAGTCTGGCTGCTTACAGGCGGCGGGGCGTTGTTTGCGGCATTTCCTTTCGTATATGCGACCGTGTTCAGTGGCTTCTACCTGGCGCTGATGCTGGTGCTATTCGCTCTTATTTTCAGGGCAGTCGCGCTCGAGTTTCGCACCTATGATCCGAAGCGGGAAAAATTATGGGAATGGGCGTTTGTTATCGGCAGCTTTTTACCAGCACTGCTCTATGGCGTTGCCTTAGGGAATGTAGTTGTTGGCATCCCCCTGGATGTTAACATGGAATTCACGGGCAATTTTTTCACCTTGCTGCGACCGTTTCCGCTTGTCGTTGGTTTGTTGGGATTGGTGGCAATTTTATTGCAGGGTAGCATATTCGCTGCCATGAAAACAACCGGCGCTCAACAGGCAAAGGCGAAAAAAGTAACCGGAACATTATGGTTTGCTTTTATCATATTATTCGCGCTTAGTTTCATTGCGGCGCTTATTTTTCTCAATGAGATTGCCATTAAATTTTTAGCGTACGTTGCTGCTCTCGTTGTTTTAATCACCTGGTATTTAACTAAAGTCGCTCTCGTTAACGATAAATTTGGCCGGGCATTTTTAATGTCGTCTATCATGTTTGCTGGTTTGTGGGGCATTGCCGGAGCTGTTCATTATCCCAATCTGGTGTTAGCGAGCAATGATCCAGCATTAAGCCTCACACTCCACAATTCATCATCCAGTCAATTGACATTGACGGTGATGTTAATCATCGCACTGGTGGGCATGCCGATTGTGATTGGTTATACTATTTTTGCATACCGGCTTTTCAAGGGGAAAGTAAAACTTGAAAATAGCACAGTTTAGCAGAACATAAATCGCTGGAATTTATTCAACAAAAATTTGAAATCATGATTTTTTTTCCTCATTCCAACATCATTGAGGCGACGTGTCATCTCGATAAGTAAAGAGATGACACGTCATAAAGAAGCAAATTGATCTCCGGTTTTCAAGTGACCATTTATCAACTGGCATAAAATATACAGACGTTAACGTTCATGCGCTTCCAATACCCGCAGAAAATTTTTATAGCATACTTTTTCCATCGTCGTCTGTGAATAACCGCGTTCCAGCATTTTTTGCTTCAGCAATGCAAACCCACTGCAATCGTCCAATCCAATCGGTGCGTGTGGCATACCATCAAAATCCGAGCCAAAGCCGACAAAATCATCGCCAACAAGGTTAATAATATAATCCACATGATCCAGCACTCTGTCAGCAGGAACGGTGATATCGCCAATCGCCTGCCTGTAATTCACTAAAAAATTGCCAAACAAGTTACTGATTTTAATAATATCATCACCGGCTGCACGTTCATAGCGACTCAGTTCGGCGAACAAATCGCCTGCTCGTCCGTTTGTAATGTGGGCGTAATCGGCATCCAAAAAACCATTGTAGAAATTAATCCCGATCATCCCGCCCGATGCCGCGATCCCCTGAATCAACTGATCACTCAAATTCCGCTTAACCGGGCATATGGCTGCCACGCCCGAATGCGATGCGACGATCGGACGCTTCGTTAACGCCAGCACCTTTTCCACTGTGCGATCGTGACAGTGGGAAACATCGATCAACATTCCCATTTCATTCATAGCAGCAATTACCTGTTCACCAAATGCCGTAAGCCCATCGAACGCAGGATTGGCATCGCCACATGAGACTGCCCAATCATGGGTTCTGGCATGCACAATCGTTAAACAACGAACACCACGATTGTAGTACTCCGCCAATTGTTCAAGACTGTTCTCTATTGCCGATCCATTTTCAATCGCTAACAGGAATGCAATCTGTTCACCATCCAACGACTGTCTCAGTAAATCGTAATTTGTACACAGCGCAAAATCATCTGAATTTTCAGTGACTGTCTGTTCCAATTTATCAATCATCTGCATCACCATGTTCCGGCGTTTACCGGAGGAAATACAAGGGGGGATATAACAGGCAAACACCTGTGCTCCAATACGACCTTGTCGCATGGCCTTTAAATTGACTTGCGTGTGCGAGTTTAATAACGAATTCCCGCTTACAAGCTCCATCACAGTATCGCAATGTAAATCAATTATTGCCGTACTTATCATAATTACTCCAAAGCTTCCATCTATTCGTATTCGAATACAATATTATTACTCATATGAATGACCAGTTGAAAATTGATGTGGCCCGAAAATTATAAAGTTATCACAGTTCGACTCCGCACACTGTGAAGATGGAGCTTCAGCCTGAGCGAACTCGAAGGCTCGTGGTTCAACTGGTTAGTCATATTACTCATCAAATAACAGAAAATCAAGTTATCGAATTTCAGCTTAATTGTCAAGCAAAATGTCATTTCCCCATATTTTCGGATTGGTAACATCGGAAAATCGCTTGTTAAATTCTCCGCAGAAGCAATCCATTTCCTGTACATATACTCGTTATGGTTTAATTTTTCATATCGCTTATAAAAATTCGGAGTAAAATCCCTGTCCAGCTTTATTTGTTTGAAATACAAAAAAGTAAACAGGCTGGACCTTTATGGATTTCACTCACTCGCAGCGCATACCTGCATCGTTTCCCTAATATAATTTTAAATGATTATGTAGATAACTCAGATATTTATGTTCATAATCATTTAATTTTATTAATGTAAACAGACGATGAAGGCGCTGCACCCCAAATTCTCATTTAATTTCAAGGCAATAACTCAGTATGAAATTCTAATCCTTAACAAATATAGAACATGATATCGAAACATCAATAAGCTCTTGTACTAATATGAAAAGAGTGTTCAAACTAAATTATCTTGTTAGAATAGCGATAAGAAGTTAAAGCAAATCTCAAATCCACTTTGTTTGCACTATTAAATAAAATTTCTGAAAAAGACTTGATTTAGAATGATAAATTTATTAAATTTTTTGCTTTTCTAGATCTGATCTATTTGAAATCAAATTCACAACGAATTGACAGAAAAATCCTCACAATTCGAATTTCTAAGTACACTGTTTCAAAATTAAATATAGAATTTGTAGAAATAATTTTGTTGCAAGATCAGTTTAAAACTTACATAAAATTTGAACCGCCGTACCAGGTCATCACGCGTCGGACAATTGCTACACTTAATTGGCAAATGCAGCTTATCAATTCCGACAAGTGGTCGATAATAGCAATAACCACTGTGCGTAAATGTCGAACATTGTATAAACAGAGACATTTTTATTATTCACAGTTCACATGGTATCTGCAGGGAAATTGAATCCGGATAGAGATGCAAATTTACCGAAAATGTATTTGCATTTTTCGTTAAATTTGTTTACATTGCCGTTTATCCTGCAAGGAGTTTTTAAATGAAGTTAAATGATATACTATCTGAGGACCTTGTCATTATTCCCCTCCATAGTAATAATAAAGATAAGATTATAGAAGAAATGGTCGATCATCTTCATCAAAAGAAACGTATTGATGATCGAAATAAAATATTGAAAGCTATTCTGGACCGCGAAAAAGTAATGAGCACCGGTGTCGGATATGGTGTGGCGATTCCCCATGGTAAAGCAGAAGGTGTAAAAGATATTGTTGCATTGTTTGGCATTGCAGAAAATGATATTGAGTTTCAGTCTGTTGATGATCTTCCTGTTCGGCTTATTTTTATGCTGGTTGGTCCGCCGGACAAAACTGGTCCACATTTGAAAGCATTGAGTCGTATTTCCCGGTTGATGCATAAATCTGATTTTCGGGATCGTTTATTGAAAGCTCACGATTCGAAGGAAGTAATGGATATCATAGAACGTGAAGAAGAAAAGTATTTCGAAATCTAAACCGAGGGAGTTCTTTGCCGATTTTATCCAATGCAAAATTCAAGATTTATCGGTCCCTGAAACAAAAAAAATCTCGTGAACGCGAACTAAAATTCCTGATTGAAGGGATTAAATTTTGCAACGAAGCGTTTAACGCTCACATTCACATCGACGCTTTCCTGTACTATCCCCCAGTTGTTTCAGATGATATTGCATCCCAATTTAAATACTTGTGCGATCAGCGTGGGATACCCAGTTTCGAAATTTCATCGGACATGGTTAATGCACTGAGTGATACCGTCCATTCGCAGGGCGTT
The DNA here is from genome assembly GCA_016931935.1 of Candidatus Zhuqueibacterota bacterium. Classification (GTDB taxonomy): domain Bacteria; phylum Zhuqueibacterota; class Zhuqueibacteria; order Thermofontimicrobiales; family Thiofontviventaceae; genus Thiofontivivens. The sequence continues at coordinate 26,646 of JAFGDW010000320.1, forward strand.
TTTTGTGTCGCAGCAATGCAAACCAATTCGCCTGATTTCCGACACGTTTCTTTTATGCTCGCCGTGGATTCAGTTCAGGAACCGGGAAATTTGGGAACGATTATTCGAACGGCAGACTGGTTTGGTGTTGAGGCAATTCTTCTCGGGGAAGGTACTGTTGATGTCTATAATTCGAAAGTATTACGCTCGACGATGGGTTCATTATTCCATCTCAGCATCACCACAGTCAATCTGACTGAAGCACTCCCACAACTAAAACAATTGGGATTTGAAACCTATGCCGCAGTCGCTCGCGCAGGTCATGCTTTGGATGACATCCAATTTTCTAATAAAAAAATACTCGTCATTGGCAATGAATCACAAGGGATACGAGATCAACTTTTACATTTGGTAGATACAAAACTGACGATCCCCGGCCAGGGTCGAGCCGAATCGTTAAACGTTGCCATCGCGAGTGGAATTATTCTTAATCAAATGGCAGGTACAAATGAATCAATTTGAAGAACAACAACCAACTCCCCCAAATCCTGAACTTCCGAATCATAAACAAGCACTACTGGTTGTTGTTATAACGATTTTCCTCACGTTTGGTGTCGGTTTTCTTGCCATGAATGGTGGAATGGAACAAACCCAGGTTTTTCTAGTTGAAGTGCTCACTATTCTTCCGGCTATCGTCTATACAAAAACCCAGAAATTTTCCTTCCATCGGGTTTTTCGTCTGAATTGTATCAATCGAGATGTCATCATTTGTGCTATCCTGATTGGCATTGGTTTAACATTCGCATCCGATGAAATGGATCGTTTGGTCCAAATATTTTTCCCAATGCCAGAAGTATTATTAAAGGCAATCGAGGATTCTCTTAAGATAAATACAACAACTGATTTCATTCTTATTGTTTTTTCCGCCGTCGTTCTTGCTGCCGTCTGTGAAGAACTTTTATTCCGTGGATTCTTGCAAGTGAGTTTCGAAAATACGTTCGATGTCACACGTGCTGTTATGTTAACCGCGCTTGTCTTTGCAATTATTCATTTCAATCCCTGGTGGACAATTCAACTCATTGTCTTTGGTATTTTTCTTGGTGTTATCGCCTGGAAAACAAACAGTGTTTTTCCGTCAATGATCATTCATTTCATCAATAATGGCACGGCGCTCATTTTTACTAATCTCGATGAATCAAAAACCTCCTGGTACTTGATGGGCAACCATGTCAATCCATTGTTGCTCGTATTAGCAATTGTGATGTGTGTGTATGGCTTCAGGAAACTTTATGCAATCTATGAGGTGCACCATGAATCCGATTCCCCCGGCTCCGACTACCCCGATTATTAAAATTGGCATTATTCAATCTGCAAAAAAAGTTCGTTTTTCGTGTTCCGGTACGTTTACAATCGAGCATTCGAAAGCCGGTAGAATCACGACCGGTACACCGGGCCAGCCGTATGAGGCCACCATTTCAGAAAGCATACCCGCCCGCATAATTCACAGCATCCGTGTTGCCGTCTGCAATGATATGGAAACCGCATCTAAAATCAACCAATCCTATCGCCAGAAACAATATGCCACCAGCATACGTACCGTTGGTGAAATCCTGCAATTTAACGATTTGACAATCGATAATCGGGATATGTGGGTCACAATTGAAGAATTTGAAACAATGGAAGCCGCTGCTGCATTTCTGGCACAGCATAAACTGCCGCGAGATGCGAAAATTGTCGAAACCATAATTCAACCCGCTGTTGGGTCAGTTTCTGTCAACCGAACGACATACAAGGACAGCATTCGAATAATCCCCGAACAGCCTGATGCCGTGATTACAATCGATGAAGTTCCGATTGGTATTCAATTCCATTGGCAGCGTAACGAACAGTTGCAATATCGAGGTAACATTCGGATCGCGTTTAACAATGCCGGCCTGTTAGTCGTGATAAATGAAATCGATCTTGAAAATTACCTTGCCAGCGTAAATTCATCGGAGATGACCCCGGATTGCCCGTTGGGATTATTGGAAGCGCAGACAGTCGCAGCACGCAGCACGGTATTGGCCACCATGGGCAAACACCACTATAACACGGATTTCCATCTTTGTTCGGACGACCACTGCCAGTGTTACCAGGGAGCTTTGCGCGAACGGAGCATCTCCCAACAAGCTGTGTGGAATACATTTGGTGAAATTTTAATCCATGGTTCGCACGTATGTGATGCGCGATATTCAAAAATTTGCGGCGGAATTATGGAAAGTTATCCCAATGTATGGGAAGATATTCACATTCCATACCTGGTCGAAGGCATCGACAGCAACAATTCAATCGATCTCCCTGCGGATACGGAAGCATCCGCCCGCCAATTTATCGATAGCAATCCGGATGTTTTTTGCAATACATCGCGTTATCCGTTACCACCCAAATTATCAAATTTGTATTCCACCAAGGATTTATTCCGTTGGCAGGTCACATATTCACGGGAAGAAATAGAGCAACTCATCCGTGAAAAACATGGTGAAGATATTGGTGAATTATTAGATATAATACCGCTCTCCCGCGGGGCTTCCGGGCGACTTATCTTCATCGATATTATCGGCAGCAAGAAACAACTTCGTATTGGCAAAGAACTGGAAATAAGGCGAACATTTTCCAAAAGCCATTTGTATAGTTCATGTTTCTACATCGAAAAAACACTCACCACGAATTATCAAATCAGCACAGTAACTCTTAAAGGAGCTGGTTGGGGACATGGTGTTGGTCTATGTCAAGTTGGCGCAACTACAATGTCATCTATGGGTTATAGCTATACTGATATTTTATCTCACTATTTTAAAAACACTTCACTTAAAAAATTATACATTTTTTGAATATTTTTTTTCCGCAGTTACCAAACCTTGAGGCTATATATAGGCGTGTTAGTTGAAGAGAATTGGGAACTCTCTGAAAATTAACGGATTCACATCTGAGATTAGGGGGGGGCCAGCGTCCAATTTGGGGCTGGCCTTTTTTTTTGCCCACTGGATAACTTTTCCAATTCTGAGTTGATTTAGTTAAAAAAAACACAGACAGCACCAGAAAAATGACTGTAATAATTAAAAAAACTATTGCTTTTTAACCATTTTTATGATAAGTTTTAAATTGACTTGGGATATTGTGTTGATTAAAGATGGGTGGTATTATGAAAACAATTTTGGTCGTGGAGGATGAGAAAAACCTGCGTCTATTGTATCAGCAAGATTTGAGCGATGCCGGATACCGCGTATTGCTGGCCGAAAACGGTGAGAAAGCGATACAAACCGTTAGCCAGGAAGCAATCGATTTGGCAATTCTCGATATTAAAATGGCTGGTATTGATGGAATTGATACGCTGAGAAAGATTATGGAAATTGATAAAAATATCAAAGTAATCCTTAATTCTGCCTACTCCACATTTAAATCCGATTTCTCCACTTGGTCGGCCGATGCATATCTGGTCAAATCATCCAATCTGGATGAACTGAAATCAAAAATTAAAGAACTTCTGGAAACCGTGTAACGGCCTCGATTCAGACACACTTATTTTTTCAGGTGTCACGTAAAACGCATGAATATAGAAACTGATTTTCTGATTATTGGAAGCGGCATTGCTGGACTCTCTTTGGCGCTTAAATTAGCCGAGCATGGACAGGTTATTATCATTACAAAGAAAGAGCGGGCAGAATCGAATACCAATTACGCTCAGGGGGGAATTGCCGCTGTATTCGCTCCGAATGATTCGTTTGCTATTCATATCGATGATACCTTAAAAGCAGGTGCCGGTCTTTGCGACATCGCTGCGGTGGAATTGCTTGTAAAAGAAGGTCCCGCGCGAGTAAACGAGCTTGTGAAATGGGGAACTCATTTTTCGAAAAAGAAGGATGAAGCTCAGCCAATTTTTGATCTTGGCAGAGAAGGCGGGCATTCACGCAACAGGATTGTCCATGCCCGAGATTTAACTGGTCGGGAAGTGGAACAATCCTTACTCGCTGCCCTAAAATCACATCCTAACATCTCAGTGTATGAACAACACTTCGCCATTGATCTGATAACAGAACATCATCTTTATCTAAACAGGGGCAGCAATCCGGGATCAATTCATTGCTGGGGCGCTTACGTATTAAACATCCCCACCAATACAGTCCATACCGTACTGGCACAAACAACGATACTCGCAACCGGTGGTTGTGGACAGGTATATCTGCACACGACTAATCCCAAAATAGCAACGGGCGATGGCATCGCTATGGCATATCGCGCCGGGGCACAAATAGCCAATCTCGAATTTATGCAATTTCATCCAACCACCCTGTACCACCCGGAAGCCGATTCATTTTTAATTTCGGAAGCAGTCCGTGGCTTTGGCGCCGTATTAAAAACTCAGGACGGCAAACCATTCATGGAGCAATACCACAGCATGGGATCGCTTGCACCGCGAGATGTTGTGGCCAAAGCAATTGATACCGAGCTTAAAAAATACGGTCATGATTACGTCTATCTCGATGCGACATCTCTGGATGCCACTCAGGTTAAACATCGTTTCCCCAACATTTATAAAAATTGCCTGTGTTATAATATTGATATTACAAAACAACCAATTCCTGTTGTTCCTGCAGCTCACTACATGTGCGGTGGCGTGGTTAGCGATTTACGTGGCCGGACTGATATTCAAAATCTTTATACCTGTGGGGAAGTATCCTGCACAGGCGTGCATGGTGCAAATCGACTTGCATCCAATTCATTACTTGAAGCCGTCGTTTTTTCCCATCAAATTTATGTTGATATTACTGATTCACGCTCAAATCGTGAGCAAGCTACGTTTCCACCTGTCCCAGCCTGGAACGCCGAGGGAACGTTTAATCAGGAAGAATGGATTCTGATTGAGCACGATAAAATGGAAATTCAGCGGTTGATGTGGGATTACGTTGGTATAGTTCGTTCAAACCTGCGTTTGCAACGCGCTCTTCGTCGCGTGGAATTGATATATCGAGAAGTTGAAAATTTTTATAAAAAAACAACAATAACCGAGGGCTTGCTCGAGCTGCGCAATATTGTACTTCTGGCAAAACTTATTATTAAGAGCGCACAATATCGCAAGGAGAGTCGGGGATTGCATTTTACAACCGATTATCCCAATGTCGATGATAAAAATTGGAAACATGATACAGTGCTGACGAATCTGAATAATAAATTGACGTTTGTTGAAAAATAATATTTCGATGTTTCCAGAAATACTCAATTCAGGTCATTTTTCGGATTATAGCTTAAAACCCCGTCTGGGTTGTCTGTAAATCTGAAAAGCACGATGTTTTAAGTTTTTATAGTTGTTACAGAATGGTTTTGAGTAGCTTTTATTTGTATACCTTTTCCTATTCTTCACCCTCAAATGAAGAAGAAATAATGGACAATCTCAAAACCAACTCATGAATAGTATATTTTCATTTATTCATATCAGGAGTTTGTTTGAGTCGGAATTATTTTTTCGCATTGGCAGGTAATATTGGTGTCGGTAAAACGACATGGACGAACTTGCTAAGCGACCGATTTAGTTGGCATCCATTCTATGAAAAAGTGGTGGAGAATCCGTATCTATCCGACTTTTACAGTGATATGTCTCGCTGGAGTTTCCACTCACAAATTTTTTTTCTTACTCAACGATTTAAAGAAAATAACCAAATTCAGAATACCCGGAAAACGTGCATCCAGGATCGTACGATTTTTGAGGATGCGGAAATTTTTGCCTACAATTTATTCCGTCAACAAATCATGCCCGAGCGAGATTATCTTACCTACCGCGAACTCTATGATAGCATGCTCAGCTCGATTCGCTACCCGGACTTAATGATTTATCTACGGGCTTCTACATGGACACTTATCAGCCGTATCCGAAAACGTGGCCGGGATTATGAGCGACGAATAAACAAAGAATATTTGGCACAGCTAAATATTTTATACGATACATGGATTCATATGTACGCACAATCCCATCGCGCATTGATAGTTGAAACGGATAATTTTGATATAGAAAAAGACACAGGCAGGTTAAAAGAAATTATTCGCGAGATCAGCGCTTATGAGCACCAATTGGAATTATTTCCACAACTGAGCACGATATAATATTTACAACAATCCGTAGCATCGGCACAAAAACGTATCGAACGATTCATGACCATACACAGGTATGCGTCGCAACCGGAATCGATCCGAGCGTGGATGATTAACGCCCGATTCGTTCATCACTCCCCATTTATACCCCGCCTTTTTTGCAGCAATAACCGCTTCCTTGCCGACATCGTGATAACTGCCTCTGGGATACGCCAGCCAATCAACTTTGGTACGCAAATTTGTTTCCAGTATTTGCTTTGAACCAGCCAACTCTTCTGCCCAATTATTTTTGGGTGTTCGTGTTAGGATGGCATGGCTTTTTGTGTGACTGCCAAAATGGATGTTATTTCTTTTCATGAGTCGAATGTGTTTCCAGGACAGGTGAGAATAGATGTCCAGTAGAATGTCCGGAAACTCTTCCCGAAAATGCTCCCAGAAATGTTCAAACTGATTCGCTGCCATTGTACTTAACCGATTCACCAGATTGTGATAGAAGTGATTTTTAGAATGACTTACCTTCACCGAAAAATAGTGCGATGCCCACTTACGGACATCACTAAAATCAATTCCCTCGATGCGGGCCTCAAGTTCATCCCACCAAAACATTCTGTTCGTTGAAATATAATCAGTCGCCAGGAATATCATCGCTGGCAAGTTTCGTTCACGCAGGATCGGAAACGCATTGGTGAAGATATCCAGATATCCATCATCAAATGTAATCGCGACAGTTTTAGGCGAAATTGGTTTCTGTTGCTCAATTCGCCCTGCTATCTCTTTTAATGAAAGTATGGAGAAGCGTTGAGTCAGAAAATCAATTTGCTGTTGGAAGTCTGTTGGGGAGACATTCATGGACTGAGAAAACGGATTTGGCGCGGAAATGACTTTCGTAATCCTGTGATAAGCAAAAATTCGGAACGCCTGATTCCGCTGACGATTCAATATTTTTTCTTTTAATGTAGTTGCACCTGATGCGACATAGTATCTACTGATAGCCTGTTTGGCCAATTGACGTAGGTTAGTCAAAAAAAAATCCTTTGCTTGCTTCTCTTAAATTAGGTGAAAAATTATCTACAATTCTAATTCTTGTAGCAGCCATTCAATCCGTCTGGTTTCACTGCGGATTTCCATTTCCATTGTAAATCCGAAATGATCGCGATTCCGTTTCCAACCGAAGAATATCGTGATTCTTTAGCTGCTGCCAGTTTTGGGATTTTAAATGTGGCAAAATCTCCGATGACAAAACAAAGTAATCCGATGTCTCCATAAATTTGAGAGCATAATAAAGCGGACGAAGCCGATACCAGTTTATAATAAAACTAGTGTGGCCGTCGGAAAAAATACTATTCATTCCGGTAAAATCGTGAATTGCATTTAATTTATCCGAAATATATGATTCATTAAAACTTCCGTTCATATTTGTTAGCATATAATAAAACAATTGCTCGGAATCCGTTTTTCCTTTTGGTGAAAACGCATTATCAAACGTCAATTTCTGATCCACAGTACCATTGTGACAAAAAATATAATTCCCATACCAAAACGGATGTGTATTCACCAATTCTACTCCACCGTGTCCCTTGCTTCCTTTACGTGCGTGCAGAATAACAATCGGTGACTCAAGATCACGATAATTGGATAGATTCGGATCGTTATAACACGGTTGGGTATATTTATCGACTTGCAGAATTTCGTTGTCAGTATAAACAATTCCCCAACCATCCGCATGCTGAAATTCCCGCTTTTCATTATTTTCGTGCTTTTCATTTCGATTGCTCGCCATGATCGCAAAATCGTCAAGCAGAACGTCCATCGGTGGTTTACCGACCGCTATTAACATACGACACATCGTTCACCTCACAACTATTTATATGAATGACTGATTGAACGAATCGCCTTCGATTTCGCTCAGGCTGAAGGGCAATTTTCACGGTGAGTCCTTCTCCCACACGCGGTGATCAGGATATAATCCTTATAATTTTTCATCCACTTTAATTTTCAACTGGTCATTCATACTATTTCAAAAAATACTTGTATACATTCAATCTTAACTTCGCTCTAATCAAATCTGGCTTTCCCAAACGGACAATTTTCTCGTATTGGGCAAATTTCACACATTGGTTTGCGAGCGTGACAAATCTGCCGCCCGAGCCGCAGGAAATTGACATGCAACGAATACGATTTCCCGACAGGCACCACATCTTTCATTAACCGAAACGTTTTATCCGCTGTTGCCTTATCCGGTACAAACTCAAGCCGCCGACAAATGCGATGGACATGAGTATCGACCGGGAAAACATCAATCCCGCAAGAAAAACATAATACAACCGCCATCGTTTTTATGCCAATACCCTTTTGAGTGGTAAAAGTTTCAATTGCCTCCCATGGGTCCATATGGCACAGAAAGTCGATATTTAAATCGCCATAAGTATCAGAAATCCAGTTGAGTACATTTTTAATTGTAGACGCTTTTTGCTTCCCGAGACCAGCAGGGCGCACCGCAATTTCAATCTCATCGAGGTCGGCATCTTTCACTTCTTCCCAGGATGCGTAACGTTCCCGCAATTGACGGTATGCAATGTCGCGATTGCGGTCATTGGTATTTTGCGAGAGAATTGTTAGCACAAGATTGTCCATCGGGCGGGATCGTGTTTTTTGCACGGGATCGCCGAAGTGCTGTTCCAATCGCTGCGTAATGAATGCTGCTCGTTCCCTGATTGAATTTAGATTTTCAGTAGTCATACTTTTCAATACATCAGATTTATAAGATGAAATCCCTTTCAGGCATTTATTCCTGAAAGGGATTTTCGAATAACAAGTTCTAATTAATGTATCCGCTCAATAAATAGTGGGGATTGTACCCTTCGACAAGCTCAGGGTACGGATTACACTGTTGGCTGAGTTTGCCACAGCGGACCAACAAAGCCAGCCAATATTGAGCGGATACTTACAATTTAAAATAACATAATTCTTTTCAATCGTTAGAAAAAAACACTAATATATGATTAGTCAATCAACACAGAAGATAACTCATATTTTACACAATAACTTAATTTACTTCAACAACAACATTTTCCGAGTCTGGACAAATGCCGGCGCTTCCATCCGATATACATAAATGCCCGAGCTGACAGAACGTCCGGCTTGATCCATACCATCCCAATGCACCATGTAGTATCCGGCATCGTGTTTTGCATCGACCAGCGTGCGTACAAGCTGTCCCATCATATTGTAAACCCGGATGGTAACATTGCTCGCCGCTTTTAGTTGGAATTGAATTGACGTTTCCGGATTGAACGGATTAGGATAGTTTTGACGTAACGCGAATTCAGTTGGTACCTGAACTGGTGCGTCATGGGCAGCCACATCGGTAGCCATAAATTCGCGTACCTGGACGTCATCAATCATCCAGCCATCATAAGTATCCGAACCGGTAGAATCCGCTTCAAGACGGAATCGTACCAGTACTGAGTCTTCACCGGCAAGTTCACCCAATGGAACTTCAAACCGCCCCCAACTTGGGCGGATACCATTGATTGCTTTAGAATACGATTTGTATATTTCGCCACCATCGGTAGAAAATTCCACATAACCAAACGCCTTGCCAGGTTGAATGCGATATTTCGACCAGAAAGTCAGCACGACGCTGTCGGCATTGGCAAAACTTAATGCCGATTTTAACTGCAGGGATGAATTAACACCGGGCACGTAATTTCCCATCGGACTGTCGCTTGCATATTCACTTCCGGAATGTGCGTCACCGGTCTCAATTCCCCAGCCCGGGGTTTTCACATTCCAATCCACGAGCCCGTCTTCAAAATTGGAATAACCAACAATAAACAAGAGTGTGTCGCTTATGCCCTTATTCGGAATGCCGGCAAGATCGAGCGCAGACAGGTAATAACGAATGGTGTCGCCATAATTAAACTGACCGCTGAATTGGGCTTCGAAATTATCACCAACGGGCATCATCGGATGTTGCATGAGCGTTCCGTTGGGCAGTATTGAGAACATTCTCACACTATCCGCATTTACTCCGACATTATCAACAATATTTGCTGATAATGTGTACGGACCTGTTTTGCTGAAAGCATTGGTAATTTGACTAACGGATTCGAATATTGGTTTTTCCGTATCCTGACCAACTTTAAATTTGTAGAATGAATAGGGCGCAGAATAGCCGGCAACTGTTTGTACAAAAACGGTGTAGGTTACGTTTGTGCCAGCCGTTTGTGCAGGAATGTAACCGACATATTTTCCGTTTCCGCTATCAGCGAGTGCGACCTTATGATTATATGGCAGTTGCTGGTCATTATCCCAATATAGTTCAACCGCGCCAACACCGGGCGCCTGGGCTGTCGCATTTACGATCATCTTATAATCATGCCCGGTATCTTCGGTATCTTTGAGTGGTGTATGTGACATTTCCAAACCATTCAACCATCCAAGTATGCGGGACATCACCTCAAATTGTACATCGGGTTGCACAATTGCTTCATAACCACCAAATCCGAAATATACACAGCGATAATCGCCGGCGTAGCTGACCGCACCAGCAGTCCCACCCGGATAATCAAAAACATCATTACTCACTAATTTAATAGGTTCGATTACGTCAGGGAATTGTTCATCGGCGGCACGTCCAGGCTGATACACGTTGAAAGCAAGACCATTTCCAATCGGATCGCCTTCCACGCCTACCAGATTCGAATAGTCAGAAACATCCGCTATATATATTGCTTTTAAATAATTTTCATAGAAAGTACGTGATGCTCCATTAGACGCCAAAAATTCGGTACCTTGATCATCGCTTAAGTCCCAGCCGATATCCTGGCCTGACAGGAAAAAATTCCCACCATTATCCAGATAATTAGCAATCAATGCCCGATCAGTTGAATCCAGGCTTGGAAAGGTCCATTCACACGACCAGATGACCGTTGAATAGCCGGATAAATCATCGGGTGTCCCGGCTGTGTTATGATTCCAATAGTCGTAGGATACGCTCAGACTATCAAGCGCTTTGATATAATATTTTTCGTTATCAAGTGCTTCATCATCGACCAGCAGTACACTTGCGCCGATTGAAAAAGAGAAATAATAGGAATTTTCATATCCATCGGCAGAAATAGTGATAGCGCCACTAATTCTGTGAGGCAATGCTAATGAATCGACCTCGAATACAAGCGGATCAGCATCAATGCGAATTCGATTATTATCGATATCACGCAATCCTTTTAATTCACCAATATTGGATACATTGTTGATAATATTAACTGCCCAATCATCCATTTCAAGTGAGGCAACTGTATTGGTTGCTGTTCCCATGATGTTTTCAAATTCGGCAATCAACTCTATGGTTTCACCGGCCTCTACCAAACCATTACCATTACCGAACTCACTATCATCCATACGAGTAGATAATAGCTTGATTTTAGGAATTTCGGGCGGCGTTTCCGTTAACGCCCGATAGGCATTCACACGACCGGTTCCCAGTTTGCCGGCATAAGCAGGATTTAAATCATCAATCGAATCGGTCGTGTTTATAATTTGCATCATGACATCAACATTTGACCAATCGGGATGCGCCGATTTTACCAGTCCGGCAAGTCCCGCCACAATTGGTGATGCCATAGATGTTCCCTGATACGATGCATACGTATTATTAAAGGCTGTGCTCAAAATTCCCGGCCGCGAATTACTCTGGTCGCCGCCTGGAGCAGACACACGCACCCAATCCCCATACGTAGAATAACTGGCTTTCAAATCCTGATCGTCGGTAGCTGCGACTGAAATACAAAATGGTTGCAAAAGCAATGGATCAGCATCTTCATCGTTGTCATTACCGGCGCTTTTAGTAATAACCAGGCCAGCATCAAATGCATAGCGAGCGGCATCAGCAACAGTCTGGCTGGAGCCGGTACTTATGCTCGCTACATGAGCGCCGTTATCAGCCGCGTATACATAGGCTTGCGAAAGCGCTGCAAAGTTAAGGTAACCATTACCGTCTGATGCACGATAGCCGCAGCGAAGCGGCATAATTGTACATCCCCATCCGATGGCCGCCACACCAATACCGTTATCGGTAATAGCAGATGCACAACCAGCAACATGGGTACCATGCCCGTCAAAATCCATTGGATCATTATCCATTTCGTCCCCATCCTCGCCGTTGGCAACATCGTCAATACCTGTGACAAAATCCCATCCGCGTACATCATCAATATAACCGTTGCCGTCATTATCAACGCCGTCAATCACCTCGCCTTTATTGTCCCAGATATTCGCTGCCAAATCAGGATGATCCCAATCGACTCCGGTATCCAGAATTGCAATAATGACTGCGGAATCCCCTTTGGCAACATCCCATGCCTGTTCCGCCTGCATTATTGGCCATTGCCATTGGATAGAATAATATTGATCGTTCGGTATAGCTTCGACCGGACATAACATTGAAGGTTCAGCATATTCAATTCCCGGCAGCGAACTCAATTCCGAGCACATACGCCAAACATCCCGCGCTTCATCCACTTTCATCTGATAGATACGGCTTAAGTCATTGACTTTATGTTTTGCATTTGATTTAAATTTTACGGCCGGAAACATACGTTCCGCTTTTTCAACAGCATAGTCACTCAGCACCCGGCTAAACAGTGAACTGCTTTCGACATTGCCTGTCGACGCTCCGAATTTAACGATTACTTCGCCGGGGATAATTTTCGGTTTTGCTTTGTTTACAGCATTCATATCCGGTTTTGCAGCATTTACCATCATTGGTAAAGTAAGAAAAACAAGTATGAAGAACAGTGCAACGTAACGTTGTTTCATGCATGCACTCCTTGTAATTGGGTTAATGGATTCACGATTAGCAAGAACTAAATATAGTTGATATACGTTCAAAATACAAGTTATTTTTACTGACTGTAAAATCCTTGTTCGGCATCTAATTTATTAAATACTGGCTGATATTATGTTCAGCAGCGATAAACATTCTGTTTCCTGAAACTGCAATCCTGCCAGGCAATCCTTCGAACACCCGGTATCCTTTTAATTCCAACGCAGGCAACTGAAGTTCATAGATGCGATTTTCATTCCCCTTCATCACTCCGAGATAAAGCGTATCAGCTTCAACAGCGATCCCAAACAATGACCCGTTATAAAGTGGATTATCAATCAATGAAACAAGTTCTGTCGTTGTCGGCTCATACGAATAATATCGCGAAAGCAATGGTTCGGATATGCACCAGAAATTGCCCTGATAGACATCAAAATCCGTAAATTTTAATGACTCGTCGGGGTGATATGGATTTTGCGGCGGTAAAATCTGTTGAATACGCTCGATCAGAGTATCATTTGTCAGATGGAATGCCTCGATACTGTCTTTAAGAATGTTGTACGTATAGAAAATATTGCTATCGGTACACAGCCCTTGCGGCGTTACACCTGAAAATGTGGCAATATCAATCGTTTGGAATCCGAGATTAAACGTAATTAGCTGTTTGGAAACAGAATCCACAACACAACAACGATTCGCATACGCCGCAATACCGGTAATTGAAATCTGCTCAAAATCGTATTCCGCCTGCTTGTCAATCAACAGACCCAATTGAATATCATCGAATGTCCGATCCTGATATTGCACAACAACATTGGCGCTATAATCGCTGAAACCAACTTTTTGAATCAAGAGCGAGTAATTATATCCGCCCGGAACATCGCTTATCTCAAATAAGCCATCACTATTTGTGAGCGATGATAAATTAATCCCTTGCGTAGAATCGACATTAGTGTATTTCACAACTCCGGAAATAGTTACGATCGCGCTGCTTACTTTTTCGCCGGTGTAGCTGTTTACAACTCGACCGGTTAATTTATAGACAGGCGTTTCGGGTGGATTAATCGGATTATTCTGTTTCTTCCAACAGGAAAACTGAATTCCAATTAACACGACAATCCATATTAGTCTATATAACTTCATACCGTATGTTCCAACACATTATTGAATTACTGTATCCTTTCAAAAAAAGCGGGAGAATCTTATGACTGTTGTTCATGCTTCAATTACACTTCATGCTTCGACTCCGCTCAGCATGAGAAGCTAGTGTGCTGTCATTTTTATTTTGGTAGTTTCATGTTCCCTTCAACAAGTTCAGGGAACGTACGCTGAGCTTGTTGAAGCGTACATTTTAAGCTTGACATGACACTGTTGACACTTCACATTGAGTCCCGGCGCTTTCGGAAAGTGTGAAAGAAGGCAATCTTGATGAAACTACTATCAATTATTGAGGGGATACGAATTATTTCAAGCGAAAATCAATACCCATCAGTACACGATATCGTTCATCATAAGCGCCGGGATCATCAAGAATCCCTCCCGGTCGGCCGTAACTATCGACCCATAAAATATTTTTCCGGTCGAAAACATTTTTAAATTCAGTAAAAATCGTCACGGGCACGCCCAAATTAAAGTCCTTACTCGCCCGAATATCAACATAAGTTACATTGGACATGCGCGAGCCATTAGGAATCGTACTAATACCTTCATACCGTGTATACGGCAACGGGCTGTTCAACGCCCACAATAAATTTAGCCCCCAGTTTCCTTCTTTACGAAAATCGAGATTCACCACTAATTTATGGCGCTGATCCCAACTCAAATAGTAATCGCTAATCGGAACTTTCGTATCTTTCGTCAGCCAGTTGAATTTTTCAGTATTTTCCGAACCAGTACCTTTTGCTACCATATACGTGTAGCTCACTTTTCCTGAAATAAACTTTCCGACCCGTCGTTTAAAAAATATTTCACTCCCCCAAATGTTTACATTTTCCAGGTTCACATAGCGACTGTACCCTGTTGTCTGCCCGGCGCTGGTGGTAACATCACTTAAAAAGGTATTATTATCGACAAGATTGCTGACTTCTTTATTAAACAGCGTATAGTCGAATAACATATCTTCGCCGATCTGATGCTTGTAACTGACTTCATAGGAAACCGTTTTTGACGGCTTCAAGTCCGGATCGCCAAGTGGCGAAAATCCTTCGGATGGATCGATGTTGGAATTTGTGTATAAATAATCGAATAGTGGCATCTGGAAAAAATAACCATAATTTATGTGAAGCTCACGGTTCGCCGTAATTGGTAATGCAACCCCAAAACGCGGACTGAATTGCTGCTTTACAGACGCTGGAACGGTTTTATTGTGTTCAACAATCCACTCTGAACGATCGCCGAATATCTTTTCTTCCAGTTGTGGGCGTTCTGCCTTGGGATCCATAAAATCATAACGCAATCCGATATTTGCGATCATGCCTTCATATTCAATTTTGTCCTGCAGGTACGCAGAGCCTTGAACCGGAGCATAATCATACTCAATATCATAGGTGATATATTGCGGGAATTTGGGATCATACGTATCAATATCCATCCGTTGGACACTTTTTTTGTACAGATCGTAAAGTGTCACTTCAGCGCCATATTTGATTTGATGATGTTTGGTGACCTGAGCTGTTAAGTCGAATTTTGCCGAATTATGAATTTCCTGATGATCGAGCCACCAGGGGAAATTGCCCGATAGCACCCAACTACGAGGATCATTATTTTCATAGTAAATGGATGTTTGTGAGAGTGATGGCGCTCCTAAAATTGATTTGAGCACATTGTACTGACTAAGTCTGACTTCATAAAATGTTTGCGGACTGAGCGTGTGCACGGCCGTTAAACTAACGCGATAACTTTGTTTCGATCGATCAGGCATCGCCTGCAGATTCTTTTTCCATTTGTTGTTATACTCAACCCAATTCCATAGCGATACCAATCCCTGCGCGGTCACTTTTAAAGAGCGAAACGGATGTAATGTCAGTTTTCCATTTAAATTAATATTCCGACTAGTAGATGAATTATAAATCATAACCCGTTGGCCATATTCTTCGCGTTTCCACCGGGTATCCGGCTGCCGAATATCAGCAGCGATGTAAAATTTCATCCAGTCCTTCCACAACGGACCACCAGCGCTTAACTCGCCAATCCAGTCCATTTCCACATCACGATCGTGAAACGGATTGGGCTGCACACCATAATGAAATGCTGACACTTCAGCCTTTCCGCTTAATTTATCACTCCCCTCCTGTGTAATAATATTCACCACGCCTGACATAGCATTGCCATATTCTGCATTAAAGCCACCGGTTTGTAGCGTCATATCAATAATCGAACTCATCGGTAGCTCTGAACCAACCTTTCCTTCAATGGCGTCCTTAATGGGAAATCCATCCACCAGATAGAGTACTTCGCTCTGGCGCCCCCCACGGATATGACCGCCGGATACGCCCGGCTGGATTTCAAGAATTTCCTGAAACGATTGTACCGGTAGTTGCTCGATTTCCTGGTGGGTAATAAAATGGGTGGTTGCTGTCACATCCCGCTGGATCATTGGTGATTCAGCCGACACTGTCACTTCCTGCATTTCCAGCACGGTGGGTTTCAGTTCAAATCGAAGCGTCGTCCGTAAATCCATCAGAATAACCACATCTTTCTGAATAACAGCATCGTATCCAATCATTTGCGCTTTTACTTCATACCGCCCGGCAGGGATATTATTAATCAGAAAGAAACCATCACGATCTGTCGCAGCGCCCAGATAAGTATTTGCAATACTAACATTGGCGCCTGGCAATGGACGACTACTGTCTTTATCAGTCACCTGTCCGGCGACAGTGCCGGTAATACCGGCGTAACCTATACTATTGAAGGCTACTAAAAGAACGATTATGAATAAACTGAATCTTGGCCAATTTAATTGATCCATTGTATTCTTTCCAGTATATAGAGATATGACAACCTTCACCATTGTCAAATTTCACGCATGCAAAGTTTTGATTCCAAATAAATCAAGTTAACTCAGCAAACTTTCAAGATTGAGTATTAATATGAATGACCACTCAATGCCATTAAGTTAAGGTCAAATCCTGAAATCTGTGGAAAGCCTCACCCTTCGACGGAGTATATCCTGAGCATGACGAAGGACTCAGGGTGAAGTCTGTGACCGCTTCATACTGAGCGAAGTCGAAGTATGAACGAACGTTATAATAGCATGAATCGCTTAACTTAATAGCATTGAATGACCACTTGAAAATAATGGTCGATTGAAATTTAACAAGTTAACACGGTTCGACGGAGTATTTCCTGAGTTTATCGAAGGACTCACCGTGAAGGTTGCACTTCAGCCTGAGCTTAGTCGAAGGCGATTCGTTCGACTGGTCATTCACATTATTTTTATAAACCTACGGGATATATTCACATCAGCGGAGAACATCCCCCTGATTCTGACGAAGCGAGTAGGTCAGAATTTGGGAGATGTCGAACTAGTACTAAACATAAATAGTTTTGTTATTCTAATCCGCGGCTACCTAATTTAGCTGGATAACCAAAAATTCTCAATTTAAACATTATAAAAAAGCCGCTGAAACAGAGGCATCAATTTCAGCGGCTTATGTTCCAGATATATGTTCAGTTCTTACTTAACGAACATCATCTTGTGGCTCTTTACATAGTCACCAGCTTGAATGCGGTAGAAATAAACACCGCTGGCAACAGCAAGACCCTGATCATTCATACCATCCCAGGTTGTTTTGTATTGACCCGCAGCCTGGTTGCCTGTGACCAATGTACGGATTTTCTGACCCATAACATTGTAGACAGCCAATTGAACGTCGGCAGCTTTGGGGATATCAAACACAATCTGTGTTGACGGGTTGAACGGATTCGGGTAGTTATTGTACAGTTTAAATTCAGTTGGCAACGTACCGTTATCTGTTTTGGCAACCGCTGTCGGCAGCATGAACCATTCGTATACATTCGCCAGGAATATACTACGTTCGGCTGCCGGGATATTTGCTAAACAGAATGGCAACGTTACTTTCTTTGAACCGGTTGCAGGATCGGTGTAGCGCCAGGATGTACCATAACCATAATCGCTGTACCATGCATCCCCCAACCATCCATCAAGGATGTATGCATCCATATTGACAGGATCTGCGATATCACCCATATAGCCAAATGGCAGCTCATCCATCTTCATTGTTGCGGACATGCCAAGGGTTAAAGGTTCTTCAGCAGACATAACTTTCAGAGAATCGTAATTATAATCCGGACCGATCCAGGCAACATTCAAAATATCATAAGCAGCTTCGCCAGGTAACGGCGATGCTTCCTGGAAATTACCATCGGCATCCGCATACAATTGTCCCAGCATTTCTTCGGATGAGAACAACAGATTACCGCCGTTAGCCACGAATGGGCCAAACGGATTATCATTTGTCATCATCGGGAATACGCTTGCATCCCAATCGCCATATCCGTGCCATATCACCGAGGTGTAATTGCTTAGCACAGTCTGGTAGTCAGGCGCGCCATACATATCAACATCCCACATATCGTAGGTAAAGCCTTTTGCTGCAGCAATTTCATCCAGGGTAGAGGTAACTAGCGAATCTACACTGGAGAGGTAGTACCATGTATAATAGTCATCACCACAGTATAACACTTTGGCGCCTTCGGTTGCACTGAGACCGGTCAACCAGAATTCGTATGGCATAGTCATTCCGGACAGGCCGTCATCATCGGTTGCTTTAACAACGTACATTACATAATCGCCAGCAACTGCTGGAATTTGACCGGAGTACATGCCACCATCACCAGCGGTCATATCGACCCAGGTGTAATCGGCAGCATCATCAACCATGTAACCAAGCTGCATGGAGACAACAGCGTTGGCGCCATTAGCCTTTGCCAGTTTTTCATCAACAGCATTTGCTGTGACGGTGAATGGACCGCTGCCATAAACGCCGTAGCGCGGACCCATTGCTTCGACGACCGGCGGGCTGCCAGCGCCAAAGAACTCAAGAATATTTTCCATTAATGCAAATGCATCGTCATTGGCGACAACTTCGCCGGTAGCTGTTGTATCAACCAGCCAGCTAAACATAAACGGCAGGAATACGGTTTTGAACGAACCTTCATCGTACCAAACACCGGCGCCCATACCTTGATTGTAAGCAAAGAACGCATCAGTAGCGGTGCTGGCAGTTGTCCAGTCAATCCAGTTTGCACCAGTGCTTCCGATTGCATTTTCCCAGATACCTACATTCAACATTAACGGTTCGGCATCCCAATTTCCGGAAATCGGATCGTCGGTTAAACCGATCAACATACTGTCAGCGCTTTCGCCAGGATCGTTTGTACCGGCAGCAAGGCCTAAATAATCAGCAGCAAAATCACCAGCCGCAAATTCCAAATCGGTATCGGTTTCACCAGCGCCAAAGTACCAGTCCATACTCATCAGCGCAAGGTTGCCGCCATTGTCTAAAAATTCAGCATATGGGTTGCCTTCATAGTCACGAGTCGGCAGCGAGCTAATGCCCCAACCAGCAAGAATGATATTGTTCCATCCCCAGTTGGTAACCGAAGCATCAATACCAGCGTGTTCGTCGATGCTCCAGAATTCGTACACATAACCCAGGTCCTGCAATACTTCTTCATACATTGCCTGAATACGCATATCATCACCAACCAACAGGATGTCTGCACCCGGATTTTCAGGAGCAAGTACATCGACTAATGTCAGGAACGAGAGACCTTCCAGGCCATCATTGTCAATTGCTTTTGCCTGATAGGAAATAACATCACCAGGAGCTGCTGAAACGCTGAATGACGCTTGCCACACATCCGGAGAAACGGAGGTCATCGGATAACTACCAACTTCTTCGTCATTTAACCACACAAACAATTCGCAGCTTTCGGTGGTTCCATCAAGGTCACTTGTGGTTGCCGTTACAGTAAACGGACCTGTCAAGTTATAAGTATCGGACAATTGATTCACACCGCATTTTGGATTTGGTGGCCACGGATAGCCAAGTTCATAAACGATGTCAACCGGGCCAGCGCCTAATTCATACAAGCAATGAAATAATGAATCGGAAGACAGAACACGGCGAGCTACATTGGGATGACTTTCATAAACATTCGGACCATTACCGCTGACGTTTACGAATTCCCACGAGCCACTGATATTCGTACCCGTAAAGAAATCGCCTTCTGATGGTTCCAGGTTCATACCGCCACCCAAACCATCGAGATAGCCAATATAAATATTATCATTATCATCAATACCAGCCTGAGCCATCATGTCTGAACCGCCAGGAATGCTTGGCATAATTTCGGTTGCTTCTGCCCAGCCGGAAGCCGGGTCATAAACGCGGTACCAAATACCACGTTGTCCGGTGGTACCGGCAGCATCGTAAAATGCATGACCTTTGCCCTGTGAATCAAACACCATTGACGGATAAGGACAGCCTGTGCCTTCGGGAGATAATTCAACTGGAGGAACTTCCTGCCAGGCGCCGGAGGCCATATCGCGCCAGTTCCAGTAGGTGCCTTTGTCGCCCCAGGAGCCAGCAGTACCACCACCACCGAAGAACACATGGGGATTACCAGAATTATCAATCGTTACGGAAGCGCCAAAGGTTTCGCCACCGAAACCAGTGTTGACAACTTCCGGCTCGGCCATAAATGTGGCGCCGCCATCGGTTGAGTAGTTGTAGCGAATGAAGGTATCAGCGTAGCTATCAAACGCAACGTGAGGATTTCCATCTTGATCAACAGCAATGTCCGGGTTGTTGGTGTTCACATTCGAGCCGGCAACAAGCACAGACGGTTCCCAGGTTGCGCCACCATCGAGTGACCGAACACAGCGGGCGGTACGGGTTTCACCGGAATTCATATAACCAATATACACTATATGAACTTTCATCGGATCATTCGGATCGACATCAATTGCTGCTTTGTAACCGTAGTAGCCATCGTTGGCAACAACCGGAGTAGTCCAGGTTGCGCCGCCATCGGTCGATTTTGAGTAATAAACAACATTGCTCGGCGTTCCGGCGTCGCACCATTGCACATGAATACTTCCATCGCTGCCCATTGCAATATTGCGGCCTTGATAAGCGGTCGCATATGTCAGA
This sequence comes from Candidatus Zhuqueibacterota bacterium, assembly GCA_016931935.1. Lineage (GTDB taxonomy): Bacteria > Zhuqueibacterota > Zhuqueibacteria > Thermofontimicrobiales > Thiofontviventaceae > Thiofontivivens. The sequence goes on from JAFGDW010000320.1 coordinate 47,760, forward strand.
CCGGAGGTACCAATGGATGTACCGTTCACTTTTGCCATCGCCATAAAATTATCGACCTGCATAATTTGATCGCCATAGAAATCAGGGATCGGCATTGCAGTCGGCATTTGTTTCACGACTTTGGTTTTTACTTTTGATAGATCGACATTCGACACATCAATCGGCGCCGAATGACGTTTCACCGTAGTATTTTGGTGAAATTTTTTGGTAGCCAGCTTCTGAACCAGCTCCATTTTTTTTGCATCAGTTGACTTCTTCGCTACATCTTTTGCAACAGCAAAGCCGACAAGTGCAAATGTCAACAACATACAGAGACTCACCTTTAACAATCTGGTTATCATGGTCTCCTCCATCTTTAGTGAGAGTTATTGTGAATTACTATATAACATCCTATTTAATGACACCTGTTTTTATGGGAATAAGTTGAACATCGTGCATCCACAATTTAAATACGAAATTCTCTTCCCATATTGGCATTAATAAATCTGAAAGCATGAGGTAATTTAATTATGCTGAAAATATGTTGACTCTAAAACTAATTAGTGTCCGTCCGGAAATGGTTGATTTTGTAACGCAATCATGTTGATTGCAAGTTAAATATTGAAGTTATCTAAGAAATTACGACAAGCTGGAAGCATATCGTACTTTCCCGGACAGATCACCAATTAGATTCGTTCATGCCCCAAAGGTTTCACTAATCCCGTTTCGTATTTTCATCAATTACATTCATCAAAACACTCAGGAATTTCCCGTAATCAGTTGCATTCTGATACTGCACAACAAACATATCTTTTTCCATAGGAATCGGATTGCCGAGAATTTTCACACTTTTTCCGCCTTCCACAAATTCAACGACTTTGTATGAGACATTGGTTTCCGAGTGTCGTACGTCAATGACATCTACCAGTCGAGCGCTTACAGGAGCGTCGTTTACCGAGTAAACAACATCCAAATTCGCCTGCCCGGTCATTCCTGTCGTCGGCGTGAGTGAAACAGCAACCGTATCAGATCGGACAACAATCACCTGCTGGCTGCTTAAATTATTAAAGAAATCCGGGTATAGTGTATTGGTGACAACCATCGCTGCATCCAGAAAACGCTTCATGCGAAAATAACATTGAGCAACAGTCGCATTCAACTTCTGTGCTGTAATATATGTATCATGAGTAAATTCAAAATCAGGCTTCAGCGCCAATACCATATCGATATATTCAATTGCTTTCAAACCGGCAGCGGTTCGTTGGTCGAATGTAGCGTCGTCGGTACCAGCGTAATAATTCGGATCGACTTGCATTGCAGAATACGTCATTGCAAGACCAGCATATACATTCGCTCTCATATCATCACTGCTTGTCAATGAAAGCAACAGCAGGAAATTTGAAATGGCATTATCATATTGCGTTAGTTTCGTATATGTCCAGCCTAAACCATTATACGCATCTTCTTTAATGGCATCGCGCGCCTTGGAAGCATTAAATTCTGTCAATGCTGCCGCATAATTCCCGGATTCATATAATGTCCAACCATCACCGAGATAACTATTGGCGGTTGGTGGTGATGTCGGGATATTTGCCCCTTGATGATCACACCCACCGATGACAAGGAATAAGGTGATAATTAAAGCAAAACTCGTTAATCGAGCCATTTTTTACCTCCTGTATCTACACAGTTCTGTTTATCTATCGTTAGCCTGAATCGTTTGGCGATTATTATTTTATGACCATCATTTTGCGAATCTGCTTAAACGACTCATTATCTTCACTGCTGCGCACGTCAATGCGATAGAAATATAAGCCGGACGCCTGATGCGATGCATCCCATTGAATTTGATAAACACCAGCATCTTGTTGACCATTGCGCAGAATTGCCACACGCTGTCCCAACGAATTGTATACTTCCAGCGTTACATGGCTCAATTTGGGAAGCCCATACTGGATGTAGGTCGTTGGATTAAACGGATTCGGATAATTTTGATCCAGACTATATACCTTCGGTACGATCGGTTCGGTCAGTTCAACAGTAGGCTCACCCGCCATCACCTTAAAGTCACCCAACCGGTCCACAAGTACTGTCATCGTGCCCGTTTTTTCGTTCAGTTTACCGCCGACAGAAACCCACTTATCACCATCAAGCCGACAAACGACAAGTGCTCTATCGGATGGAATATTTTCCGGATGCAATGTCAAACGTGCCGGAATAGAGAAATTGACATTTGACGGGCCAAATCGATAGATCGGACCAGAAATTTGTTCCTTGTCTGTGGGAACATTATCGATGAACGCAGTAATCAGATGATCGTTCGCCATGCCGGCAGGCGCAATATCAAGCGTTGCTTTCTGCAACGGATCGCCAATAACGCCTCCCTGTTCAGCAATAATTTTTTGGGCCGAAAGACCTACTGTCTTTTCCGAAATATTATTACCCGCTTTATCCTGTCCGTTAACAGTCACTGAGTAAGTGCCGCTACCCGGAACAGTATATTTTGCCAGATACGAATGCATGGATGCATCGGTATTGGCAAAATATATCTCAACAGAAAGCTCAGTTACGATGCCTCCGTTTGAAATCGTCACTTTCGGACTTTCAAGCCCAACATCCTGATATAATTGTTCATCAGAAATAATGTAGATACTTAAATTACGATCAACAGACGGATTCTGCATCACCGCCAGATTTACCTCCTGAGGCGGTGTTATGTCTTTTGAAATAACATAGTCGAGATACGTCGGTCCTGTTGATGATTTACTGGTAACACATGTGAGAATATCCGCTACTTTCAGATCGGAAACATCAACCAGACCTTCATTTTCGCTATCCAATGTTGCTTTTTTATATAGGAAATCGTCTTCAATGGTTGTGAAAATTAAACTCATCTGAGTAGCATCAATACCATTAAATTTGACCTGATCAATCGCCTGTGTTTTTTTCGTTTTGAAGAATGAGAAACTCCACGGCAATTGTTGATCGGTCGCATCCGAGGTTGACCAGGTAATCGATTTTAAGAACGGGAACCCAAAATCAACGGCTTTGAAACCAAATCTATCACCATAGACAGGATGATTCAGTTTATCCAGGAAACCGGCAATCGCATAATCATCAAACACATTTTCCAGCGTCGATGATTCGGGTAGCGAATTTCGTACGCTCTGCAATCCGTTTGCTGTATCAGCAGCAATTGCCTGGATGACAGGTTTACCAAATTGTTCATAAACATATAGCGCAAACAATGATGTGTGATAAAATTCCGCCACATCAATAGCTGGTGTTCCACCATCCCAGCCTGTCCAATAGTTCAATGTTTTATTCGCCGAAAGTTTGGGCGTTTCTGCAGGAAAAACATGACTGGTGTACTTATACCCGCAAAGCACCTGTGCCAGGCCGCTAAGTCCTTCAATCAACCACTGCTCTTCATTGGGATCAACATTTCGGAAAATCATTTGTGTGAAATATTGAGCCACCGCCTGCAACGCGGTTCCCGCGCGGATAATCGGCTCGGAATCAACGAAAATCATATCTGTCATCGCCGAATGTGCATTAACCGAATCAGGAAGTTCATTTCGGATCATGTAAGCGCCGGCACGCGGGACATTCGATGCACGGTTGGATCGGCCCTGATCATATTCATCACGCAGATTTGTAAATAGAATAGTGATTCGTGGATCGTCATCTGTATCGATTTCATTGCCAAAATATTCGCGACAAATCTGGTAAATACCCTTCGATGCATCCGCAGGCGTACTTTGTTCAAACGCGACTAAAAAGCTATCAACGATTGCTTGTGTGATGATGGGGTGCTTATTGCCATTCGCATCTTCCCAACTATCCAGCCAATCCTTATCAGACACATAAATATAGCAATTATCACCAACAGCGCGTAACGACGACGGCACAAGTTCATCCGACGTACGGAACGCCTCGTAGCTTTGATCCCAAAATGACCGGCCATAGCCAACGAAAACACTGTTGCCATCTGACAGCGTAGATGCTTCATTTATGGAAATGGTTTCATTGCTGACGCCATCCAGGTTGGTTATGCTTCCGGCATCGACGGTCACTGTCAACGCAGCTTTGGTTGCGTTATCAAGCTCATTTATTTTTGCCTGATCCGCATCGGAAATTGACACAGTCAAATTATAATCATAAACTGCTACCTGCGATTCTGTTAACATGGAGTGCACAGAATCGGCAACAATTACCGATGAATCCACAACTGTTCCACCGCTCAACTGAACGCCGGCAACATTTAGCGCAGATGCATTAAATTTATTATACTTTATAGCTTTGTTTAACTTTATCTGTAACTCATTTTTCTCGAAATTATTTTTAAAACTGGAAATTTCAACCGCCATTGTATCCGGAAGATATTCGACGCCCAAATTTTGATCAAGTGAAAGTACGTGGTTACCATTGCCGGTTTTGCTGTAACTTTCAAAGAAAAATGTCAACGGTTCCATCGACAATTTCAATGAATCTCCATTGGACATTCCTTCGATAAGCACTTCATCTTCCGGTAAAATTTCGATAAAAATGTTACGGATAAATTTGGGAACTCCGGCCTTGACACCGTGAACGCCGCCGCCGCTAAGAGATACGGATTTTCCTGACTGAGCGTGCAGGGTAATCCAGGGCAGTGTTACAGTTGTCGTATCAATACCTTTGGTCTGAGGTTTAATGTTACCAAATCGCAATTCCAACAAATTGGAACCCGCATAGTACAATGCCTGTTCCACAACCGGTGCATCATCATCTGTTTCCGGTACATAACCAACACTAATGTCATCAGCCAGTGTGTACTCACGAATACCATTTAATCCTTCATCGAGAATTGCGAAGGTATTGACCAGTAATTTTAAATCGTCGGTACTATCCAGAGTCTCCAGCAATATTTGGTCCTCCGGAGAGACGAGAATTTCCAACTGCAGGCTGGTGGATTTGAATGAAATGCTCTTATACGCACTTAGCGTTACTGTTTTGGCATTTACATTGTCGTAGACGGATATTCCTGAAATAGCGACAGCTTCCAACTTTTCTTCATTTTGCTTGCCATCAAGCCAGAAATACCGTTTGTAAGTGGTTGAAATGTTTTCATTGAATTGAATATACAATGTGTTCTTTACGGCATCGTAATATGCAGTATCAATTTCTGTAGGCTGATTATCGATGACGTAGTTGACAGGGAAATTATCCACTGTTTTACAAGTATTACCCATTGGGTCGATAAATGCATAAGCAGCAAGGGTAACGTTCATTGAGGCTGTAGCAAAACCTTCAATGATTTCCTGATGCCGTGGAGTGAATGTAATTGTTACGGAATCGGATGCGACAATGCCTGGTACAAATTCGTGATTACTGGTAAAGGTCAGCGAATTCCCGGCGCCGTCAGCAAGTGTAATTTTTAATAAATCGACATTATCTTTGGCCTTGACTATTTTATCAAACTTGAAACCAAGCGTATTTTCGATTGCATTATAGGTTACTTTAAGTGGTTGCGGTTTTTTGATAAACGGAATAAATGCAATCGGGAAATTTTCGGCAGCAACATTGCCTTCATATGCTGCATTGATAAATCGACCGCCAGGCAAAACAAGTGATAAATCTTCGGGACTTGCATACCCCAAATTCTCAATTAATTTTTGATCTTGATATGTAACGACCAGCCGAATTGTATCCACGGCAGTTTCATTCTCCGGATCACCCGGCAATTTTCCGCCTGCCAGTGCCACACTCTGTGCTTTATCTGAAACAACGCCATGCACTTCAATACCGTCGCGTATAACCCGCGTTGAATCGTTGAATACCGGTTGATCAAATACAAATTCTAAAACATTCAACGAATCCATGTATGTCACTGCGGTTACAACAGGCTGTGTTGCATAGACATTTCCTGTTCCTGTTAATAACACACTCATCAAAATAAGAATGATAAGCGTGCTATATGTATAGCGATTAGTCATTGATTCCTCCAATGATTTTGGTTGACTATCAGCGTCCGTGTGAATTTTTGCTGATTTCATCCCATTTTCTTTTATTAAAAATTAATCACAAGTGATGCACGATGTACCCAATCCAGTACTCCAAAATCCGTGTACGCGTAATCCAGTGCTGCTTTTCCCATACCGGGGATGTTCAGATTGAATCCCAGTCCGGCACTGAATGACTGTGAGTAATTATTCACCTTTAATGAGTACTCATTTTCCGCATCATCACGATTTTCAATTTCAGTGTCCTCTTTTCCGAGCACACCAAACGGACTGACATAACCGCCACGAATGGATAGCATGTTGAAAATAACAAGTTCAGCGCCAAGATTCAGTTTTTCAACATTATCATTTGGATGAAGCAAATCTACTGCGGTGGTCAATTGATACATATCATTGTTTTGAAAGAAATCGTATGCTACGCCAACAGCAAATGTCATAGGCATGTGATAGGCCAGATAATCATTCTCTTGCGGCGTTAGTGTTTCCGGATCTAAAATCACGGACCCGTTGTCATAATCCGTATATGTTCCGCCCATTTTCAATTCCGGGCCAAAATTCCGGATATACATACCCATTCGTAACGAGTTGAATCCGGTATAATACAACGAACCAATATCGATTGCCCAGGCCCAGGCTTTTTCAGTATCCAACCGTTCTTCAATGTACTTCGCATTTCCACCAATACTGAATTTATCAGATAGTTGTTTGGCGTATGACAAGCCTACCACCAAATCACCGGTATCAAACATACGTCCGGTGCCTTCCTGCTGCTCAACTGTGGTTTCTTCAATTTCACCGGATGTCAGATAAGCAAAGCTGACACCAACCAATCCTCCCATACCGAAATTTTTAACTACTGCTGCGGCTTCATACTTAAGGCCTGCAAGCCAGTTGGCATGTGCGAAAATAACGCTCATATTGTCGATATGAGTTAATCCCGCAGGATTCCAGAAAATAGCGGAGGCGTCATTACAGACAGAGCTGTATGCATCGGACATTCCGACACCCCGGCCACCAATTCCTATTTTTAAAAACTGTGCACCCGCCGTTCCCACTTTGGCAAACTCCTGGCCAAATAATAAAGCCGGGATAAGCAGGCTGAACGATAATATGTGAAGCATAACTCGTTTCATTGGTTTTCCTCCATCAGCATTAACGAATAATGACAAATTTCCCCATTTCTTTTTTATATGCCGGTTCTTCTGTCTCCACGACCCATAAGTACAGGCCGCTGACCACCTTTTGACGATTCCGTGTAATTAAGTCCCACAATTCGGCGTCGGTGCCATCGTCATGATAGATGGATTCGATCAAATCACCGGTGATGGTGAAGATGGAGATTTTACATGCCGGGGGTAAATTTGTAAAGCGTACTTTATCCTCATAACGGGATTCGAATAACGCCGTCCCTTTATAAGGATTGGGCACAACTTTTATTTTCGACATATCGACATCCACTGCCGCATCGGTGTACAAATTGGTGGGAATAATCGGCATTGGCGCTGCGGATGACGGATCTTTTAGATAATTGCTCTTTGATGATTCCTGGGATCGCATCGCAGGCCGCGTGGATGTTGCCGGTTTATTTGGATCGTAAGCGACAACAGAATAAAAGTACCTTAAACCATTTATTGGTTCAGAAATTTGTTTGCCCAAAAATTCGCCGCCAAAATCCTGATAGCTGTGGGTGATATCCGGCAAATCCACGGGAATGTATTTACCATTCGCATCTTTTGCATTAATGGTATCGCCGCTGGTATTGGTCACATAAACCGGACCATCCACGTTATCGAATGCTGCAATCAATTCCCAATCGGAAGGATTATACATCGAGCGGTAAAGTTTATACCCCTGGAAGTCCGGGGTGCCAAGCATAGCATCAATTTCAGTTTCAGCCTTGCTGTCCCATGCCAACTGGACACCAGCGTTTAAGGCCGAATAGGTTAAATTCGGGACCGGCGGCGGAATCGGTAGCACATAGTGATTATCTTTATTGGGGGGTAGTGGGTGATACGGATTTCCCTTGGACGATCCGGCATAGTAAGCGGCGATAGCGTTATCAATATTTTCACGCATGCCTTTAAATCCTTCGCCGACGCCAATCGCGTAGACCACGTGCAGGGTATCGCCAGGACCGAAACCATTGAATGGCCCGGTCGATGTTAACCACCGATAGTCGAACACCGGCGCCAAAATATCAAATGGATTGGGCAGAAAGTAATAATGTTTGCCAAGCTGTGAAGAAGACTGATGTGTCGCCGCCATGTAATTATATTTGTCGATATCCGTACCAGGGTCACTTTCCCAGTTCCACCATTGGTGAGAATACGCACGCATGAAGGTATCTTCGGGCGCGGTCTGATATGGAAATACATCATCTTGATTGATAATATCCGAATAAATTAATTGTCCCCAAACAAATCCCGGAATCGGTTGAGCGCTGGTGCGTTCACCAATATCCATTTCCGGCGTGCTGGCATGATCAGCATCGTACATAAACGATGCACTCCGCGGGAACAAATAGCCGTGTAATGTATCACCAGCGGCATTTGTAGCAGGCGTTCCGGGAGCTGCGCCCGCCCAGTTATCCGCTGTTTGCCAGTTAATGACAGGTCCGTTATCATCCAGTTTGATTGACCAGTCATCGTAAAAGCCATCAGGTTCGACAGCAGACGGATCGTAGTTCGGATTGGTTGGTCCTGATGATGTTGCCAATGGATATGCATATGGCCATCCCCATTCATCATAACCGTTTAAGCCATCCTGATCCAGGTCCAGGGGATCGACCCAGTCAACAAGATCGGCGTCGCTGTCTTCGCCGTCCCAGCCTTCATAATCAACAAGATCATCGATATTGGGATCTGATGGATCGGCGATTGCGCAAACGTCACAGTCAAAACACCATGAAATAAACATTTCACTAAGAACATATTCACCAACGTTAACGATTTCATATTCAAGAATATTAAAATCGTCGTATTCCCCCATGCTCCATGACAACCCTGTTTCATGAACTTGAAGGCTTAGTGGAAAGTGACCGGCAATCCCGAACAAGTCATCATATTCCACATCTGAATCTAGGATCGACTTTCCCGGGCCAAATCCAAATGTACTTCCATCCGACGGCACCCATTCGTAATTGCCATAGTCGGTATGGGTCACATGTTTTTCCCCATCGACAATCGCGCCAATCCAGAAGCGTCCTTCCCACAAATAGTGGGCTTCACTTCCGCCGGGCCATTCAATTGAAGGCGTCGCCTGGTCCGTATTGCCATATTTGCCGCGGTTTTCTATGGTATTCCACAATGTGCCGACATTGAATACCCGACCGTCCGTTACCGGACGTGCCGTTGATTTCTGCAAACCAACCGGCTGGTCCTTCGTGCGTATATCACGTGCATAATCTTCTGAAACCCGGGTAAGCAGCAACGGTGTTAACAGAAGTAAAAATAATAATTTTTTATTCACAGTACTTCCCTCCATTAATTTTTAATCCCCGACGATCGAAACGAAAGGTTATAATCCAACACATTGCATGGACTATCAGATTTGCCAGTTTAACTTTAGCAATTTAAACCGACATCTATATAAAACAGCACGGAGTGGACGTAAAGTTCTACATCCACTTCCGTATGATAAAATTAAATATGCTTAAAATTCAAATTTTACACCAAAACGGATTGTCCGCCCCCAGTCATAAATAGACGGGTCGATTTCTTTGCCGCCTTCAGGATGCGCTTTATTATAATCGACTTCACCATCAGCTTCTTCATATATTCTATCATGATCCTTATCATTCGGATCCTGGACGTCCATGAGAGACATATAGGTCGCGCGATCAATTGTACCATCATCGTATTTTTTCTGGATGTTAGTGTATGTGTAATACCATTGATTATCCCATAACGTAAACGGCGCATTTAATGCATCGATATTTTTACGATTAAACAAATTATTCACCCAGATAAAGGCGCCGACTGTCTTATCCTGACCAATTTTGAAACGTTTGTCAAGAGTCAGATCAACCGTCATTGTATATGGAAATCGTTCGGTATTAATCAACGGTTCTTTGGTACGTGATGGCGGTGAATATGGCATACCGGTACCAAATTTAAAAATCATATTCAGGCCCATGTCATTCAAAACGGATGTTCCGAATAAATTTCGTTGGCTTGGTACGCGAAGGTCTAAATTCGCTTTCACAACATGTCGTTGATCCCAATCCAGATAGTTCTCTGTTGTCGGAATGATATCACCGGACCATGTCAGATCATAATTCTGACGGTAACTACTGCTCTTACCTTTTGCTACACCAAAGGTATAGTTAACTGATCCCGAGAGGAATCCCGTCGGTGAACGACGTTTGTACATTTCGATTTCAAAACCGCGGACATTTGCATAATCGCTGTTGATCATATAGGTATAGTAATCACTGAATGTGTAATAGATCTTTTCAGTGTCAGTTAAACCGGTAATGTCTTTATAGTAACCGGTTAAATTCAAAACAATATCTTGTGTGAATTGATGTTTCCAGCCAATTTCATATGCGGTTGTTCGTTCCGGGGAAATATTCGGATTACCCACCAATGGGAACGCACCTGAAAAATCAAAATTCACATTCATGAATAAATAGCGCAATTGCGGTGTTTGAAAATATTTTCCATAACTAAAATGCAATAAATCTTTCTCGGTAAACGGATAAGCAACACCGATACGCGGACTCCAGTACGATTTGCTTGGTACTGATGTCGGGTTTAAAACAACTCCACCCGTGGACAACAACGAATCCGGTACAGGGTGTTTTGTATCAGATGGGTAATTGTCATAATTTGGATCAAAATAATCATAGCGCATACCAAGATTGAGGATCATCCCTTCGTATTCCATCTTGTCATTGACATAAAATGCACCCTGATTCGGAAATACACGAACGTTTTGTCCGTAAACATTACCACCGGAAGCCAGGTCGACATCGTGATCCTGCAAATCACGATAATCCCAGCTAAAGCCACTTTTTATCTGCTGACGTGTCGTGATCTGACTGGTAAAATCGACCTTAGCGGAATACGTCGTTTTACGGTCGTAATTCCATCGTGCGCGGTCATACGATAGATTTGCGCCGTACCCATACATATAAAATGATTGTGTATCCTGATACCGGCCGAATGGGATCGACGCCCACTGGATCCATTCGTTACGTGGCCCATTTTCCGATGCATCAATATATCCATTATCATTTTCATCAGCAAATAAATCGGTATTGGGGCCATATGCTTTCCAATCCCAAACACCATTTCCATTCAAGTCTTCTGTCGCCGGATCAAATTTACCATCACCATTAACATCTTCATTAATCCGTTCATTGACATTATATTTCATCCAGGTTTCAAACCGGCTAAGTTTCACTTCATAAAATGTTCGTGGACTTAGCGTATGCGTCCATGTCAACGAATATTCGTCGGTGGCATAATCATAAACTGGCTGTGCTTCCATCATAAAGAATTCATCATTCAGAGTGCCATTATGATTTAAGTCTGTTCCCTTTAAAACATCATTAAAATCGCTGTCGCCATTATAATCATGCATTACAACATCAGCCGGATCATACGACGCCCGAGATGTGATATTATTAATGTCCCATTCTTTGGTTGAATCCAATTGGGATTCATAGGTCGTATTTTTCCATTGATCATCATAAAAACGGGCCTTGCGCGTTGTTCTTAAACCGGTGAACGCCAGTTTGTAACCAGGACTCGGTGTAAACGCAACTTTACCATTAATTGAGAATCGGTTATCATACTCGCCCGGGAATCTTTCGTCATTATGGTCCCACTCGCCGGCCACAAAGAAATTCAGCTTTCCCGGCATATCCAATAGATAATGGGTAATTGGTTCCGGGCCACCAAACGACCATTCAAAATTTCGTAAATTCTGGGCGCGTTGAAAATTATCAATAAACATTTTATTATCTTTTACATTCTTCAATGTAGTATAACTGTTTCCGAATTTTTTATTTAAATCCTGATTACCTAAATCGTTAGTGGAATACCGTATACCACCGTGATATTCCGTTCCTCCTTCTTTGGTAACCATGCTAACCAAACCGGATTGAATATCGCCGTATTCAGCGCTAAAACCACCGGTCATAACCGATACTTCTTCCAGCGACATCAATGGGACATCACTTTCATAGGTTCCGGTCATCGGATCTTTCAGCGCAACGCCATCAAGCACATAGGTCGCTTCACCTGCGCGGCCGCCACGGAAGTTATCTTCGGAAACACCAGCGGTCAATACCACTGCTTGTTGAACATTTTCAACAGGTGCTGCCATCACTTCATCAGCCGTAGCAATTTTACGGCTGGCAGTCAAGTCCTTTTGAATGAGTGGTCGTTCGGCAACGACAGTGACGGACTGTCCCATATCCAAAACTTCTGAGGACAACGGAAATTCCAACGTCGTTGTCAAATCGATGCGAACACTTACTTCTGTCATAATTAAGGACGAATAACCAATCATCGAAGCCTTCACTGAATATGTTCCCGGGGGAACATTCAAAATAAAGTATTCGCCGTTGATATTCGCCGCAGCACCGATTGTTGTACCCTCGATAATAACATTTGCACCGGGAAGTGGTAAGCCTGTCTGTTTATCTGTAATCTTTCCCGAGATTTTTCCTGTCGTACCCGCAAATAAAAAAGCAGGAACAACCAGAATTAAAAACATAATGGTCATGATCTTTTTTGTCATGATCATCCTCCTTAATTTGGTTAACTGATTCACATCCCGATTTCGCCAACCTGTTATACTTTTTTCATCCAGAATTATCAAAACTCCCCATTTGGGGGATTGCTTTAAAGTACATTTGACGTTATATTATCATTGCTATCCCTGAAAATACGTACATTTCTCATCCGCAATAAAACATGTGCGGGAATAATTATATTTCGCATCAGGAAGCGCAGAACTAATAACATTCGAACGTACCTTTATTGTTGTCATGCACTCAGGATGATGATTCAGGCTGGAATTGGATTGAGGATCAGTTATTGGCAAATATTGTTCCGTTTTGATAGTGCTATCCCACAACTGTTTAATTTATCAGATGTAAGAGATTTTGATAATTTTCTTACATATGCAAATATATGCACCACCACCTAATAAATTGCACACCTATCTCTACACGACAACCAATAAACTCAATGCAAACATTATAAATAATTTTCAATTAAATGTCAAGGGAAAAATTACATAAGTGTTGCATTTGTAATTAAAGCGTTACACGGACTTAGCGTGACTAGTTCGTTATTTTGTGTATTTACTATCTTATTAAAGTATTATCTTGACTAACGATTTCTTCAATCAACAAAAAAAGTTGGCTTTAATATTCAAGCAAAAAGAAGGGCAATTCGACTCTGGATATTGAAGCTGGCGAATTAGGAGTCATCGAAGAATATATCGGAATGTAATAGTGCCTTGTTCGGCGAGTTGCGGTACTGTAGGTGCAAGCGGATTAAAACGCCATTGTTTAAACGCCTCCATCGTGATTTTTTCTAATTCATCACTTCCTTTTAACACTGGAATCATCTCACCAATAACTCCACTTGGTAACACTGTAAAACGTATTTTCACAACGGCTTCTTGTTGCAGATTTTCCGGATAACGCGGCAATGTCTTCATTAATATTGTACGTAACGCTGCCTGTCCCTCAATCTGGAATGGCATTTCCACGGCGACGTCCCCAATTTCGGTTGTCATATCCGGGCTTAATTTGACATTATTATCAAACTCAGCTACTTGTTTTTCACCAAGATTTATGGGACGGTTTGCTGGTATTTGATCGTGTATGTCGCTAATATCTCGGCTAACAATTTTCATCTGCTCATCCGGGACAACCTTTGCATCATCATTCACCTGAAGCGTCTCTGTTTCAGGCTCGAGCATACGGCGTTCGGGCAGGTCAAGTTGTTCCGGTTGTTGATTCGAAACCGGCTCGGATGGTGCTGCTACCGGCATTTCCGGCTGCTTCGCTTCGCCCCGCTCAAACTGAATCTCAATAAACTCGGGGATTGTGACATTCCAGTCTACCTTTATATAGAAAAGTCCCAGGAACAATAGGCCATGCAATATAAAGGAGATCACATAGCTGGCTTTCTGTTGGCGTTTTAATGACTTTAGTAATTGTGTATGTTCTGCATTCATTGTGAGATTAATATATATTTGAATTGTTTCGTCAATTATTCGTTTTTACACTGTCGATCGTCAAGCATGATTAAAAATACCGGACTGAGAAGATTATAAAACCACAATTTCTCTCCATCACCTTGTTACCGTGTCTTTTTACAGATGCATGACAAATGATTCAAGCAAATAAATGCATTAAACAGTTACCCAATTTTTTACAATCCCTGCTGCGTAGCAATCATGAATCGCTCTGCCCCGGACATTTTTGCAATATCAATCACCTCAATCGTGCGCTCCAGCGTCAGGTTTTTGTCGGCCTGAATGACCACAAGTTTACCTGGCTGTTCGGCCAATGTCTGTTTCAGTTGCAGCCCAAGATCCCCCGTGGAAATCTGTTGTTGATTCAGATAAATCGACCCGTTACGTGTAATGGTAATATAAATTCGATTCGTTGTCTCTTTGTCGCTGGAAACTGCTTTCGGCAAATTTACCTTGATGCCTGGCTGAATAATAAATGATGACGACAACAGGAAAAATATCAGCAGTAATAATACAATATCGGTTAATGAAATAGCCGAAAACATAACCATTATTTTACGATTCGTTTGAAAGGTCACGGCCCGAACCTCCTCTTTCATGCAGGATGTCGATAAGTGCATTAGAACTGTCTTCCATTTCGAATACAAATTGCTCGACCTTGCTCTGCAACCAGTTATAGAAAATCAGCGCCGGAATCCCCACTGCCAGTCCGGCGGCTGTCGTTACCAATGCTTCCCAGATACCGCCTGCCAACACATTTGCATCCACATTGCCGCCGAGCATTTGAATACGCATAAACGCTTTTATCATACCAGTCACTGTTCCCAGAAAACCTAACAGGGGTGCAATCGCCGCAATCGTACCCAATACACCAAGATTTTTTTCCAGCAGATAAATCTCCATTTTGCCGGCGCTTTCAATCGCATCACGAATTTCCTGATGCGGGCGATTGTATTTTTCCACCGCCGCTTTGGAAATTTTGGCAATTGGGCCGGGTGTGCGTTTGCACTGCATCACCGCTTCGGTGATCTGTCCCTTGACTAACAGGTTGCGGATTTGCATGATAAACGTTCGGCTATTGATTCTGAATTTTCTTAACGTTACCAGTCGTTCAATCAGAATTCCGATCGCGATCAGCGAACAGAGTATGATGGGAATAATCAGAATTCCGCCTTTAGCGACAATATTTAAAATACTCATGCGATAAATCTCCTCGCTATTGTTCGTAAACCACGGTTGTAACCACACGCCCGATATTGGCCAGGCTTTCGGCGCTGCACTTATCAGGGGTGTCTTCGGTTGTGTGCCAATAGGGATAGTCAAAATCAATCAGATCGATGCACTGAATTCCAACTTGAAGTAAACGCATATGATCGTCCATAACTTCAAACCGTGCATCAGGGATAAAGGTGGAAACGCCCAACCGTTCGGCGGTGTTCCACACGAGTGACACAATATCCGGTGCATAATATTGTGAATTCTGTTCGATAAATATTTGCTGATCCGCATCGCCGATCATATCAAGCAGAATACCAAATCGTGGATTGTAATTGCGATTTTTACGTTCGGCAAATATCTTTGCACCCAACGCCCAACTCTCATTGTCACCATAGGAGCCAAAATCCTCAGCATCGAACAGCACAATATCCACACCAACACGCGGCGGCTGCTGCTTCAGCAAGCGTGCTATTTCCAGCAAAACAGCTACACCTGAAGCGCCGTCATTCGCACCCACAACCGGTTGGGAGCGTTTAGTTTTGTCAATATCCTGATCAGCCCATGGCCGTGTGTCCCAATGGGCACATAATAAAATGCGATTGGGATTCGTCAACTGAAAATTGGCGATGACGTTTGCCAGTTGGACAGACGGCTGACCGGGACGAATTGGATGCTGGAATGGCTGTTGCACAACCTGATCGGCACACGTTCGTAATTCGGATACGAGATAATTGAGGCATTGTTTATGCGCATCCGATCCCGGTGTACGCGGCCCAAAATCGCATTGTTTTTTGAGATAGGAATAGGCCCGGTCACCGTTGAACGTCGGCACAGATTGTCCGGTGCAGGTAACGGATGGCAACAACAGTCCTCCGATTAGAAGGAATTTTAGAGGATTTAATTTCATTTATTTAATAACATGTTATTTATTCAACCTACGCGATAGATTAAATAAACATTATTTTCTATCGCAATCCATTGTTTCCAATTCGCTGTTAGCTATTGGCCGTTTGCTATTGGCTTTTAACCTACAGCAAACGGCATGCATGCGATGGAATATGATACTCACGCTCAAAATATAACCATTGTAGGCATAGAGATGACCGCGTTAAAACTTTACTTCAAACTGTTTATCTCAAACATATTTATTGAGCGGCCATTTCAATGCCTATCCATAACATGCTATTAGCTGTTGGCCATTAGCTATTAGCCAAAGGCCAACAGCGAGCAATATTAGGTTCATAGCTTCAATTGTTTAAATGCTCAATTTATGGCCTTGTTCAGTATCTCTCACCACATCCAAACATCAACTACCCTTAATTTCAATTCGAACATTCAATCCAAATTCGGTAAACTTGGTGGTGCCGGCACGCTTGCTGTCGTTTTTGCCGTATTCAAAGTGCATACCACCACTAACATTGGTAGAGAAATTATAGCGGATTTCCGGTTTGAACGACCACTTGGAACTGCGATCCATTTCCTGCCATTCACCGCCTGATTTATTTTGTTCATTAACATTATTGCTCATACTCATTGTCACTGACATATTCATCGAGTTTTTGAACTCTTTATTTTTGAATGGCCAGATTGGCAATGGCACCCGGAAACCACCGCTGCGTTGATAACTGCCGGATAGTGAAAAATCCGAACTGTTTTTACGGGTGCCTCCACCACTTCCGAAATTGTCTTCCAGTTCAAACGTGTTATTATAGCGAATGTTTGTGGAAATATCCTTTTTCCAGGTAACCGTAAATCCGAGCAACGGCCGGAACGATGCATTGTACGATTCCCGAATTTTATTATCCGGTGCATTTTGCCACGATGAACTGGTTTTCCCGCTAAATGCATGATCTAGCTTTAAACGATCTACCAATTTACTGAACAAGGGTATTTTTTCCAGTCCTGCCCAACTTACCGACCATTCGGGGAAAGGGATCGGGGCAGCGTCTTTTGAAAGTTTAAAGGTAGATTGCGAGAAATCACCCGTTCGTTGATTACTGTTTTGGTTGTCGGATTCATCCTGATTGAAGCGCAGGCTCACCGAGATATTACGGCCAACTTTAACGCCCGAACTGACCTTCCACGATGTTGAACTCCGTGCAGAACCGGTGTTGCTACCAAGATTATCGACAATCCCCAATCCGGTGGAATCTTCAAGTCCCAGCGCAAATCGCCACGATGGCATGCCTTCTTTCAATCCGTTGTAAGAATAGTTATTGCTTTCGGTATAATTAATACTGATCGCCTGCATGTTGGATGTCACAACTCCGATTCCGCTCATGACCCGCTTAAATGGATTGGGCGATGATTTTTTCTCTTCTTCCTGCTTTTTATTTTGTTCCTGGGCCTGTAAATTTGCCCGTCTGTCACGCGGAGATCGAGTCGGCGTATTAGCACCTCGCCGGGTCGGACTGCCGCTGCGTGAAAATGATTGCACCAGTTTGGCCGGATCAAACGTAAATGTTGCCGACGTAGACGTATTATCCGACGCACTGCGACCGGTACCGGCGCTGGCCTGCTGCAAATTATTCGACCAGTTGTAATTGGTCGTGTAAGAAAAATTCGATGTCAACCACGACGAAAGGCGTGGATTAAAAGTTCCTTTTGCCGACTGCGTGATATTTGTCAACGTACCAAATCGTCCGTTCTTCAACTCGTCAAGCGGACGCTCGTACGCGGTTAAATCGCTCTTGTAATCACGGGATGCATCAAAACTGATAATATCGAACGGTTTGTAGCCGGACTGCACCGAACGGCTGATAGTGAACGGATTTGAACTGCTGGCCAATCCTGATCGTGTGAGCGTATAATTTTTCGACCGGTTACCCGAGGCTTTCAAACTTAAATTGGTCGGTAAATATGAAAATTTAACATCGCTCATTCTTCCGACAATGGGCAATGGTTTAGTCCAGCTAAACAGTCGGACATTTGACGTGGCGTTATTAAAACGCAACGAATAGCTAATCGTTCCTGCGTATGTTTCTTTGGTCGATTCGGCAGTTCGGGAATCACTGGCATTGGATTGTGAACTGCTGAATGACATACTGAGCGCATCAAGCGTGTTGCGAATAAAAAAGTTATTGGATTTTGTGGATTTTCCAAACGACACATTTAATCCCGTCTGATCACTCTTTGATGTTGCAGAATCCACAAGCGCCTGTGGAGTATCGCCTGTTATCAGAATATCACTGCCGGGTAAATATTTCGGTGTTGAACGGCTCGTTTTGTAATTGCCGCTAATCGGGATCGAAAGTCCCCATGAACGTGGCAAAAATTTACTTAATTCCAGTTTGGCTCCAAGCGTATTACTGTACTGATTATCTCCGCGGCCAAACTGCTCATTCACATTATGGAAATCGGCATCTTGTTTGTTGACTTCAGCATTCACGCTAAACACATCAGCAACCGCCAAATCTACCCGCGCACGCATGGCGATACCCTTATCCTTACGCACACCCGACAGGCGAAGTTCATTTGCCCATATTTCACCGGAAAAAGGACTAATCCCAATATTTTTGACACCTAGCACGAGTTGCTTAATATTGGTCAACGACGGATCACCAACGACTCGCCATGTAATTGTGTCACCATTGGCATTTGTAAACTTTTTAGGAATTTCTTTTATGCCGTCATCATGGGTAATTTGCCTTGATTTTTCGGTTTTCAACGCTGTTAATTTTGCCAGATCAATTTCAAAATCGTTTCCATCCCAATCCGCGTACACCGGTTGACGGATTTCATAATAATTATTTTCATTTGCGCCGAGTCTGAGAAAGACTTCAATATTGGGTTTTTGTTTATCCTCAACAGCATAAAAATTAGTTAAGCCTGAGTTGCCACCATGAACGTACATTTTTAATTTTTCATAGTTCATGTAATTTTCTGCCTGAAAAAATGTTTTCAGCAGAATACCGTTATAGCCCTGGGGCAATTGGTCCATTTTAATGACGAGTGATTGTTCTTTGGATTCAATATCATACACCCGGTCGACTTCACCACGAACCCCGCGTGGCGCCTGATAATCGGGATTATCGTGGGTATTGATGACAGCGGCAACCACAGTGGAATCATTTTCTATATCATATGGCTCCCAATCTCCGCGGGCTAATTTTTGTTCTTTCCAGTCATTGCCGACGATATTTATTTCAGCAATTCTGATATTATATGCTTTATCTTTTAGGGGAAATCCATCAAACCAAATTCTGGCGAATTTAAGCCGCTGCATATCCGGCTCGCCCTCTTTATATCTAAATGCATTTAAAGGGATGCGGTATTGGTACCAACCTTTCGAAACGTTCTCACCGCTAATGAGCTCAGCATCCGGTGAATTTTTATCGAGTGAAAATGCATATGAAAAATAATTATTAACGCGGTCAAGTGACCCATTACCGTCAATATCTTCAGTATCGGGATATGTACCTCCGGTACTATTACGGTTGTCTTCCGTTCCGTTACTTTTTTTATAGCTACCACTACCATTAGGATCGTATGCCCAATCATCATAACTGTATGGTTCCCACACATCCTTTACACCATTGCGGTTGACATCCCAATAATCGTCCGAGTCTTTGCCTGCCATACCGTCGAGCCCGACATCTTCGCCATCGTCAAGCAGTTTGTTACGGTAACCGCCACCTTCAGGAATTAAATCTTCTGTATCCAACAATCCATTAGGAATCACATCTTCACTAATCTGCCCCAAATCAATATGCACTGTTCCGGCATTCCCGTTTACCCAAATTTCCAGAAATTTGCTTTCGGACTGATCAGCATAACCACCGGACAACGAACGCATCACACCAGCCCAGTAATCTTCGGGACTGATATTACTGTCAGTATTATGTTCATCAGTGGGACCAAGGATAAAATCGAGCACGTGCGTTCGGTTAGATTGGCCCCCGGCAATTTGCCGATTGGGCCAGATATCATGAATCGGCGTCATATTATAATCATTGTACCAGTAGAAATTATTGTTAGCAACACGCCTTTCCAAATCTTCCTGCCGACTGAATTTTTCCACCGGTGGTGATGCCGGTGTCCAGCCCCATTGGGTAACACCTAACGGCGTTATTTTTTTGGAGGCTTCAAAATCGTCAATATATGCCACACCATCCGGATCGCCGGTAGCGTCATTATTTAATGTATTGGGATTCGGCAGAATTTGAGCGATTTCGCCCTCGAACGTTAGCGCCGATGGTTGTTTGGTCTGGATAATTGGCAATGCATCGATAGCGATTGTCAGGAAATTGGGATTAAATACAAGTTTGGAGTTCACGTCCCAAATCATATTGCGCATTGGAGCCTTGCCGACACGGACTTTCGTATCCAGTGTGCGTTGGTTTAAATAGAGAAATGTACCGCCGATAAACGAATTGTCCCACAAATTATAATCAGCGCGCAAACCAAGCAACGTTTTTTTATCCAGTTGGAATAGTTCATTCCGCTGATAATTTACTTCCAGATTGGCGCTGGGACTGGTAGCGGTTTCATCGAGAATCGTTAGTGTGCCCGAATAGTAATCAATAATATAATCCGTGCCTTTGGTTAACGACCTGCCGTTCAAGCGGACTTCTTCGGATTCTTCAATTACGTTCCAGCCAAGATTTATGGTAGCGCTGCGGCTCGAAGATTTTACTTCAATTACAAATTTACTATCACTGATCACTTTCTGGCCAGTCGTATCGTACATGGCTGCAGAAAACTTATCGGGAGGTAGTATATCCGAATCTTTAAACGGATAGAGTGATGGCAGATGTAATTCACCTTCGTTCAATCTTAATATGTTGGGATTGTTATCAATAATATTATCCGGATTTGGGCTTCCATTTACGTCATATTTGTCTAACCCAAAAAGCTCCAGATATGATTGGACTTTCCCATTCATTTCAATAGTTTCCTGCGGATCCCCCGAGGGCGGCTCTAAATTAATTTTCAATTCAAATCCATCCGGAGAAATTTCTTTGGCGCCCAGGCTATACACATGACGGAACATTAACCACCAGGTTCTGTCCGATGGTTTTGGTAGCTCAGGTTTTAACATTCGCAAATGGATCGGTTTACTAGTTTTTTTGGTGGAATCCGTTACCGCCTCATAATCAATTTCTCCAACCGTTCTGCCGCCTTTATCTTTATAAGCTACTGCAAGCATTTTACCATCAAGCACTGGCTGCTTCAGGCGGATGTAACCCAAATCCGGCTGGAGCTCGTATTCAGTCGAAAATTCCAATCGTTTCCAGTATGCTTCTTTATGTTCTTCTGTTGGCTCAAAAGTGTCTTCAAAAATCTTGTTCTTATCCGCTGCCGCATACCCTTGTATTCCATCGGGATCGTTTTCTGAAGTCGTCACATATACTTCTATTTCATCAATTACCTGATCTTCTGAAGCGTATGTATGTTCTCCCTGGGCGTTGAGAGGGAAATATTGATCCATATATAAACTGTCCAAGAAGAAGTAATAGCCTTTCAAATAATTGTAGTCTTTAATCGTATTGGTATTGCTTTGCGATCCGCCGTCATAGCTCAACTTCTTGTTCTCACCCTTTTCCTGGCTGGCGATCATGGTCAGGTTAAGGTTTCCCATTGCCGCTTCGGCTTTTAAGCCGAACAAACCGGAGTTTTTACCACTGAACGAAACGAACCGCGTAGCTGGCAACGACAACGAAATATTACCAGCTTCGATGCTTTTAATGATTTCATCTTCGTAGCCGGTGTAGTTCAATTTCATGGTATTTTCAAAATCAAACGGTCGCTCGCTGTCCTGATCAACCGAGACCTTTACTTTATCACCAATGTTACCGGTTACTTTGAATTGCTGGGTTTGCTCCATGCGGAAATTGTTGTTGGAACCACGGGTAAGCGCGGTACGAACTTCACTGCGGTCTTCATGCCGGAAACCGCCGTTGATTGTAATGGCGCCATTCACAGTCAACCCGACACGGTCGCCACCAAAAATCGTTTGGAACGCTTTGCTTTTAATTTTTACGGGGATATCAATTTCCAAACCACTGTGACTTTTTTGACCGGGGAGATCATCCATCAGGTGGCGCACTTTATATTCCTGCCAGAGCAAATCACGATACACCGGTCGACTGTACATCAGATATTGCTCCAATGAATAACGCGCGGGAACTGTGAATGGAATGTTAAACATGGATTCACTAAAGGTGATGTATTGACCGGTGGAATCAATTTTCACATCACGTTTTAAATCTCGTGGGGTGGTATCCAGAATCGGATAATTCATTGGCCCCATTGAAAGTCCGCGTACCGGAGATTTTCCAAACAGGTCAACACCATAAACATCATACATCTGATATTTAACGCCCAGGTAGGAAACAGATTTGTCAGAAGCGTGGCTTTCTCCACACATCACGATCAGCCAGAAGCAGCTACCGAGAAAGCACAATGCGTATTTCGTCGTTGGATTATTGATCATGGAAAGCTATTTAATTACGTCGTTTTCGATTTACCGAATCAAAGTTCGAGGATTTTCAGTATCAATCGGACAGTAATGATCCTCCGGATTACAGATTATATTAAGGGGAACTTATGCGGAATTAATGAATGCAATGATCAGGAGTTTTCACCTTATAGCTGACTAATTGCTGAGAGTTGCATTCAGTTATAAGATGTTGGATATGATCACCATCCCGATCCGGAATAGTGGTACCAGAAATCCGGCATTCCCTTCATCGGACAAATTGAGAGTACCGGCTAAGCTTAAACTCCCTCTAAAAAATCTCACATAATTATAAGGAACATCTAACGCACAGACACTGCATTCGCACAAATAACTTGATTAAGTCGCGTCAATTACGTATATTGTAACTTACTTTTCAAAACAGAGTTCCCGAAAAAAATATGTTTATTTTGCAACGATATATCATACGCCAGCATGTTGGGCCGTTCTTTTTCGGCTTTTTCATTATTACATTGCTGTGGATTCTTAACATCCTGTTCACCCGGTTGGGACATTTGCTGAGCCGTGGTTTGCCGATCACTGTCATTCTGGAATTTTTTCTCCTGAATATGGCATGGATCGTGGCGCTCACCCTGCCCATGGCAGTATTAATGTCCACATTAATGGCGTTTGGACAAATGTCCGCCGACCTGGAAATTACAGCGATTAAATCCAGCGGTATCAGCTTCTATCGCATGCTGCTGCCGGTTATAATCGTCAGTATTCTGCTATGCCTGTTCCTAATCTGGTTCAACAATGCAGTTTTGCCGGAAGCGAATCATCAATATGCGACCCTGGCGCGGGACATTCAAAAAAAGCGTCCCACAATTCAGTTTGAACCGGGCATTATATATCGGGATATTCCCAACATCCATATTATGGTGCAGTCGGTGGAAGAGCACGATAATTTATCGTATGTCAAAGGTATGGTCATCCAGGACAAACGCGACCCAAACAAGCAATCCACAATTGTAGCCGAAAGTGGTAAAATTGTCGTTAACGAAGCCGAAGGAACCCTAAGCCTGACACTATACAACGGTGAAGTGCATGATATGCCGATCGATAAATACGACAAGTACACCCGCGTCCTGTTTCCTGTTCAAACAATTACGTTGCGTATCGATGACATGATTCTTCACCGCAGTGAATCCGAATATCGTAGCGACCGGGAGCAAAGCGCCCCCATGATGCTCAAGGAGATTCAAAAAAATAAGCATCAATACCAAAAACAACAGACCGAATTGAATTCATATATTCTGTCCCATTTGGAAGATTATTTTCCATTCCTGGCCGATCGAGCAGATTCGAATAAAGCGCTCGAGCGAAAACGATTGTATAAACAGTCACCATCCGTCGCGCGCTATTCCCCTCGTGCCAATTTAAACAAACAACTCCGTGTGAGTAAAAACATAAGCAATCGTATCCAAAACACGATTCAGGTGGAAAATAATTATCACACCGTCAACTCCAAACTGCTGGTTGAGGTACATAAAAAATACTCTATTCCGTTTGCCTGCATTGTGTTTGTGCTTGTCGGCGCGCCGTTAGGCGTCATGTCTCGACACGGCGGCATGGCCGTTGGTGGAGGCATCAGCCTGGCATTCTTCCTTGTATATTGGGCATTTCTAATTGGCGGCGAAGAATTGGCGGATCGCAATCTGTTATCACCATTTTGGGCAATGTGGCTGGCGAATATTCTCGTTGGCGGCGTCGGCATTTATCTGGTGATTCTCACAGTCCGTGAATCGACCTTCATTCAATGGGATCGATTGTTACTATTGATCCCCAAACGCTGGCGTCCGGGTGAAAAAGCTCAGGAAACGGAACGTGCCTCATGACAATCCTTGATAAATATATCAGCCAAAAATTTTTGGGCACACTTGCATTTGCTCTGATTGCTTTCAGCGCTATTTACATTGTCGTTGACATGATTGGCTATCTGGATAAATTTATCGATCAGGATGTACCACTTCACCTCATCATTAAATATTATGCCTATTACCTGCCATATATCATAGTGCTTGCACTTCCGGTGGCGATGTTACTGGCCAGCTTGTTCAGCGTTGGACAGATGTCGCGCTATAACGAGGTTGTTGCAATGTCTGCTGCGGGCATATCTTTGTTTCGCATCCTGTTACCGTTATTTCTAATCGGGTTGATTATTAGCGCCGGAACACTCTATATCGGCGAACGGCTTGTTCCCTATACAAACCAGAAAAAACTGGATATTTTCACCAATTACATGGATAAGGCCAGGAATCACAATGTCAGCCGCAACAAAGACATTTATTTACAAATAACAAAGAACCAATGGCTGAATATCGGCTACTTCGATTCAAACATTAACACCGGATATAAAATCAGTATTGAATATTTTGATGATTCCTACAATAAAATTGTCCGTCGCATTGATGCACCGCGCATGGTGTGGGACGGAACAAGCTGGGCAATTTTGAATGGCTACATTCGGACATTTAAAGGGGAGAATGAAGAAGTTGAATTGTTCGAACGGATCGAGCGACCAGACTTCAAATTCCGACCGAATGATCTGTCTAAAGTGCAGAAAAAAGCCGAAGAAATGAGCTACTGGGAACTACGACGGTTTATTGGAAATATTAAACGAAACGGCGGCGATCCCAATCGCTGGCTGGTAGATTTGTACCTGAAAATCGCGTTCCCGTTTGCCAATTTCATTATTGTGCTGTTCGGCGCGCCATTATCATCCCGGAAAACCCGTAGCGGTCCGGCGATTAGTTTCGGAATCAGTCTGCTGATTTGTTTTCTTTACTTCGGTATCATTAAAACCGGCCAGGCACTGGGACACAACGGAACCCTCACCCCGATGCTCGCCGCATGGATTGGCAACATTATTTTCGGAACGGCTGCCGCTTTTATTTTCGTGAAGATGAGTAAATGAGGGCGTGAGACGGCAGACGTGAGAGGTGAGACGAGGAAGTGAATGGTGAATAGAGAATAGCAGAAAGCCCTTTAAAATAAAAAGCCCGGCGGATTTGCACCGGGCTTTATTAATTTATAAATATTAAATTAAGTTGTTTGAAGCAGGTTGTACGTCTCACATCTCACGTCTCACGTCTCACATACCTACAATACATCATCTATTTTGCTTTTAATGTTTGCTTTGGGAAGCGCACCGACAATCTGACCAGCCACTTCGCCATCCTTGAAAATCAATAACGTCGGAATGCTGCGAATTCCAAATTTAATCGCTATACCTTGATTTGAATCCACATCACATTTGCCAACTTTGATCTTTCCGGCATAATCGCCGGCCAATTCTTCAACAACAGGAGCAATCATTTTACATGGTCCGCACCAGGTTGCCCAAAAATCCACCAGCACCGGTATATCGGATTTTAGCACTTCACTATCAAAATTCGCTTCCGTCACTTGCAATAGATTTGCCATCATATTCTCCTTTGTATTCTTAAATGGATTTTCTATTCACGAATAAACTTAGTTATACTTCAAACGGTCATATTTCAAACATATTTATTGAGCGGTTAGTTCAATGCCTATCCTTAACACGCTATTAGCTGTTGGCCATTAGCCAATAGCCAACAGCGACCAATATTATACTAAGTCCAAAGTGGTTTTCAGATTTTCATTTTCAAACCTTCCCTTACCTTCGGCCTTCCTTCAAAAAGAAGGGAATGAAG
>JAFGDW010000023.1 GCA_016931935.1 Candidatus Zhuqueibacterota bacterium
CCATTATATTCTCTAATTAAAGTGGACAGACTGGGCAAAAGTTAATTAGTAATACTATAAATGTCAGGAGAATTGCATGAATCAAAATCACAAGACACTATCA
This sequence comes from Candidatus Zhuqueibacterota bacterium, assembly GCA_016931935.1. Classification (GTDB taxonomy): domain Bacteria; phylum Zhuqueibacterota; class Zhuqueibacteria; order Thermofontimicrobiales; family Thiofontviventaceae; genus Thiofontivivens. The sequence continues at coordinate 104 of JAFGDW010000023.1, forward strand.
TTACTAACACCTATGCTCCTTCTTTCAACCTCGTTACTGTTCTCCCAAATTCAGAATATCTTTATTGATGCGGGAAAAGCACAATTCATCAACTGGGAACAGGCACAATCGACCACGCTTGCAGGAACGGTATCATCACAGCATGCAATTATCGAATGGTCATGCGCGGCTAATCCTGATGTGCGGTTTCAAAATACATCCGATCCGGCGACCACGGTGACGTTTCCCAGACCGGGATATTATTTGCTGCAACTGAAAGCTAGTCTCCCCGGCAATCAAAACCAGAGCGACACTGTAATCATGAATGTGTTCAAGCCAAATTCGTACATGCAACGATTGGCAGATATGATTGGTTTGATGTCAGTCGATGAAAAAATCGGCCAGCTCTCCAACCAAACTGAAGCGATTTCCCGGCTCGATATTCCGGAATACAACTACTGGAGCGAAGCGCTTCATGGTGTGCTGGATTTCGGCGCGACCTCGTTTCCGCAAGTTGTGGCGCTGGGTTCGTCCTGGGACCCAACGCTTGTCCATCGTATCGCTACTGCAATCTCCGATGAGGCGCGCGTTAAAAATAACATAAACGGCAAAGGGCTTTCTTACTGGAGTCCCGATGTGAACATCGCCCGTGATCCGCGCTGGGGACGCAACGAAGAATCGTACAGTGAAGACCCGTACTTGCTGTCGCGCATGGCAGTTGAGTTTGTGAAAGGGATGCAGGGCGATGATCCGTACTACCTGAAAGTGGTGGCCACGCCCAAGCATTTTATTGCCAATAATGAAGAAATCCGCCGTCATAATGGCTCATCGGATGTGGATATGCGCAGCTTGTGGGAATACTACATGCCCGGTTTCGAGCGGACAATCGTGGAAGGCAAGGCATACTCGATTATGGGCGCTTATAATGAATTGAATCAGGTGCCATGCAATGGGAATTATTACCTGCTCACGGATGTGTTACGGCGCAAATGGGGATTCCAGGGCTATGTGGTGTCGGACTGCGGTGCGATTCACGATATGGTAAACGGACATCATTTCTTTGATACCGGCGCCGAGGCTGCTGCCCGCGGCATTCTTGCCGGCTGCGATTTGAATTGCGGCGAATTTTACCGGGAATATCTGCATGAAGCGCTGGAACTTGGCTATATCGATGAGCACGATCTTGATCAAGCAGTCGGCCGTGTGCTATCTGCCCGGTTTCGCCTGGGTGACTTCGACCCGCCGGAACTAGTCCCATACAAATCCATTCCCAATGAAAAATTGGACAGTCCGGAACATCGCGCCCTGGCGCTGGAAGCTGCACAAAAATCAATTGTGCTGTTGAAAAATAACGGAATGCTGCCGCTGGACCCGAAAAAGGTAAAATCGATTGCTGTGATCGGCCCGAATGCCGCAGAATGCGAACTGGGTATTTACAGCGGCTGGCCGAATATCCGAGTCAGTCCGCTTGACGGTATCAAAGCCAAAGCTGCGCAACATGGCATCAGCGTTGCCTACACCCTAGGCAGCGAAATTGGCGGCGGGCTCATGAAACCGATTGAGGCCAAATACTTCGGAGCAGTCGACACAACCGGATTAACCGGCATGCGCGGTGAATATTTTGCAAACATGAATCTGAACGGAAAACCGTCAGTTACACGTATTGATTCGATGATTAACTTCACATGGGGCGTGACGCCACCGGCTCCTGGAGTGCCATCCGATCAATTTTCTGTGCGCTGGACCGGTCAGATCATTCCACCGGTAAGCGGCCAATATCATTTGGGGACCCGCACCGACGATGGCGCCCGGTTGTATCTGGATGGAAAATTGCTGTTTGAAGACTGGACCGAGCACGGCGAAAAACCCAACAGCGTGATGGTGGATTTGGAAGCAGGCAAGGCTTACACTGTGGTATTCGAACATTTCGACAATATTCTTGGCGCAGCAGCCCGGCTGACCTGGGATTTGAACAGCAAGGATTTTGAGCAGGCAAAACAAGTGGCGAAAGCCAACGATGTGGTGATTCTGGTTGTCGGCACCTCACCGGGACTTTCGCAGGAAGAACTGGATCGCACTACGATCGAGCTACCGGATGTGCAACAAGAATTGATTCATGAAGTCGCTCAGGTGAACCCTAACATCATTCTGGTGCTGATCAACGGCGGCCCGTTGGCATTAGCCGGTACGGAAACGCAGGCATCCGCCATTGTCGAAGCGTGGTATACCGGTCAGTCCACAGGCACTGCAATTGCTGATGTGCTATTTGGTGATGTGAATCCCGGGGGAAAATTGCCTTCCACCTTTTATGCTTCCACCGATCAATTACCAGCGTTTTCGGATTATGATGTAATCAACCACGGTCGTACATACATGTATTTCGATGGATCGGTGCTGTACCCATTTGGCCACGGTTTGTCGTACACCACATTTGAATACAGCGACCTGAAATTGAGCGCCGCAAGTATTGCTGATGATGGAAACATCACCATTCAATGCACGGTACGCAACAACGGTAAGATGAAAGGCGACGAAGTTGTGCAGGTATACGCACACGACATGCAGGCATCGGTAAAAGTTCCGATCCGCAAGCTCAAACGATTTGAACGTATTTCGCTGAAACCGAATGAAAAGAAAACGGTCACGTTCAATCTGCCGGCATCAGAACTGGGATTTTACGACACTGAATCGAACGAATTTATTGTCGAATCCGGCGAATTCGAAATTCAGGTTGGCAGTTCTTCAGCGGATATTCGCTTGCGAAAAACATTTGTAGTTGAATAATAAACAATATTGCCGTCCATCTACGTGATGGGCGGCCGCGATATTTTAGTGCTCATTATGCAATAAAGTGTTCCCAGTTATACCGAAGTCGACTCGCTGTATTGTTTGACTTTTCTATTTTTCATCGGGATTTTTCTAATTCTATAATATCATTATTGATAAAGCTACTGTAATCCTTCTCAAGTACATCATTTAATATTGATTTTTCAAAAATTGTTTTTTATTGCAGAAATTAATCTTTGGGATAATATATTAGATTCAGTACTAATATTACGTATATCAGCATTAGAGACTATACTCAAAACGGTCACTAATTGAGCATTCAATTTTATGCAATTATGGAGTGAAGTGACTGTGTCACTTCAAACAGCGACGCAGTTGCTGTACTCCAAAATGTTCAATTTATGCTCATTGTAAGTATATATCCAATTTATATGTCGAAAATGATACTATAGTAACCGAACTACAGATATCCTGTAAAAAATTATATCATGAAGGGTGAACCCAAATTTCTATCAGATAGTACTGCTGCGGTAGTAACATGATTTTAAAAAACCGTTCTTTCAATTTTAAGGCTGAAGGCTCAGCTTGCTTTTTAGCTGAAGTGATATTAAGAGGGACTTTATAAATGATGCCATACAATATTAAACGGATACGTGAAAGGCTATGTATTTACTTCTCCCTCAATAGAATTGATAAAGAGATATTTATCGCAATATAATAAATTTGATACTAACAAAAATAATTTATATGATAACTCTATGTCAATTAATAAATGCATTATTAACCAGGTAACAGATAATCATGAATAAACCAAAATTTAAAATAATATTTGATATCTTTGGAGTTCTAATATCATCTGGATTTAAATCTTCAGCTAATGATTTGTCGCAGGTTCTGGATATTCCAATTCCAACAATTCAGAAATTCTATGAAAAATGGGAACCAGATTTCGATCGAGGTATCATTACTTCCAAAGAATTTTGGAAATATATAATTAGAGATTTGAATATCTATTTTGATGAATGGTATTTATTGAATAATATGGTATTAGATAATTATAAACTAAATCATAGTTCATATGAATTATATAAAAGATATTCGAAAATTACAGAAGTATATTTGCTAAGTAATACCCGAAAAGAATGGTTCGAAATTTTAGATAAAAAATTCAGCATAACACCGCATTGTGAAAAAGCTTTTTTATCTTATGAAATTGGATTGATTAAAC
>JAFGDW010000321.1 GCA_016931935.1 Candidatus Zhuqueibacterota bacterium
GCTCCTGTAATTAAATTACAGGATTTAATAATAAGTGGTATACTTTTCAAGTGAAATATGGTCCCTTTTTAATATAATATATACACCCAATTGGGTATTTCTTTCCGATTCTTGTATTTCTCTTTCACATCTTTTAGTTTCCGTACGTGGTGTCCTTGAACATCTTCGTCTGATCCGCATAGTTCACATTGATTGGCAAGCAGCCGTTTAATCAGTTCGTTGCCACTGCGAAATAATTCTGTTCTCCTGTCTTTGATGATAGCCGTTTTCTGACGGCGTAATGGTTTATTCCCAAATTGTGCCCGGTGTATTCGTTCCGGATTCTTTTTGTCCTTAACTTCTACCATGAAGCAGCTAATACCATCTGCCGAGATGCGTTTGTATTTTCGATATGCCCACCAAACTCGTTTCTTATGTTTGGCTGCCAATGTCTTGGCCAACGATGTCGCGTAGTGATATTTGACTTTGCTCAGACTCGATATGTTATGAGCAAGGGCATAGTAATTGACCAATCCCTGAAATTCAATGCCAAATGTCAACACTATTTCAAAATCACTGCATCGCAGCAGGCATGATCGATGGATGACTTTCCCGTTACGACTAAAATGGCGGCTCCATGTATTGATAACCGTTTTAGGAACAAGCAGAATCACACAACCATTGATTGATCGGCGTTTGACCTTGTGTTCCCGTTTGTAGTTTTTCGTATATCGTTCATCACTCTGCGCAACCGTGATTTCATATCCCAGAAATTTCGCACGTCCTGTTGTTGCATGAGTAATCAGGGTTTTCTCGGCTGACATTTCCAACTTCAGTGTTTTCAGAAACTGATCAATCTTACGTTTGATCGCTTCTGCTTCGGCTTTACTACCGATAAACCCTAACAGGAAGTCATCAGCATATCGGACATATCGTAATCGTCGGTAGTCAGGATCATTTGTCAGTTGTGATGGTAGATTCCGTTTGCGTTTCCGTAGCTCATTGTACTTGGCTATTTGACCTTTCTGCTTGGCATAGGTCATCGCCATATTCAGCCGGTTATATTCGGGATCGCGTCGTTTGGCTGTGCCTTTGGTGTATTCGGGAATCAGCTCCTGTTCTATATAAGTGTCCAGTTCATGTAGTACGATATTAGCGAGCAGGGGGCTAAGATTTCCGCCTTGCGGCGTTCCCGAATACGTGTTGTGATATGTCCCGTGTTCAATATAGCCGGCTTCCAGCATGCCTTTGAGTAGTTTTAACAGGCTTCGGTCTTGTACCTTTCGTCCGATTAATTCGAGCAATACGCCATGATCGATGTTATCAAAACATCCTTTAATATCGCCTTCGATAAACCAACGCGTGCCCGTCCATTGGTATGCGATCTCCTGTAATGCCGTATGGCAGCCGTGTTGATTTCGAAATCCGTGGGAATGAACGGAAAATTGAACGTCATAATATGCCGAAAGAACAATGCGCAACACTTCTTCAATTAACTTGTCATTCCAGCCCGGTATGCCCAATGGCCGTTTCTTATTGCTGTGTCTTTTATCGATGTGGGTTCGTCGCGCTGGTTTCCATTTGTAACGTCGTCGCCGGAGTTTCTTGATCAGTCGGTCAATCCGCCGAATTGACATGCCGTCAACCGTATCGTTCGGATCGACACCCTTCGTGGTCGCTCCATTATTCGCATACAGATTGGCATAGGCCATTAAGAACAGTTCGCGATTCAGGATGTTCTTGTACACCCGTTTGAGAATTAAACCATGTTCGCCGCGTTCGCGAACAATCTCGATATATTTAAGAGCTGTACGCATTCCGCTGTTTCTCTTAACTTATATGAGATTTGACTTACCTGTTCCACTTCGCCCTGTGAGCGGCTCTCCCGTTCTCCCTGGTGGGGCGTGACTCCCACGACTACTATTGGAACTCCGTGACCATATGGCTCTCGCCACGTAGGCCATCCCGTGTTCCGTGTGACTCAGACGTGATATAGACCGACTTAGGCGCTCCGTTCGTATCCTTGCCATCCTTCATTAGGACGTGTTCCCATCGGGTGTCATATAAAATAGCCAGAAAAACACTATCTTATCAAATGGGATACAGGTTTCAACCGGGCTTCCTGTAGATGATCCAAGGCATCACTGGTTACTGGAGTTTAGGCAGTATCGCTTTCGCCATATCGGTCAGTCGTTGCGAAGTCCTTTTGACAGTATCCAGTCTGTCTCAACCCGCTTTCCTGCCATGCTCTTGTCACGTGTCAGTTTCCCTTCACGCTGTGGTAAGGCAGGTCGACTTGTGGGACGTACGTTAACCCCTTCCCACAGCCCTTTCAAAGAGCAATCTTTATCACCGTTACACGGCGCACTTTCACGTTGATTGCAATGTTATGCAACTACCCTACAGCAATTAATTAAATAATTTTCAAAACTTTAATCGTTGTTATAATTATTATCAATAAGCCTAATAATGCAATAAGTAAATGAATTCCTGTCCAAAGCTTATTTGCACGTGTTTTCGAAATCCATCCAAATTCTTTTTCGTGTTTTAATTTTTTCTTTTTAAAATCTTCTATCTCACTTTCCTTAAATATTTTTAATAACTTTTTATCATACTCATGTGCCCACAAAGTGTGATATTTAAATCGTTCATAATGCTTTTTTGAAAGTATTGCTCCGAAAACACCTAAGAATAAAATAAAAAGTCCAATTACAAAATGTATAACAGTAATAGTTTGAAAACCTACAATACTAAGTGCACCACCAGCTATTAAAATAACCAAATTTGTAACAGTAGCTCGGTGAGTTTCATGTTGTCTTGCTTGAGTCTTTTGCTCTTTATACTTCATCATTAATAATTCTTCATTTGAAGCCATATTTTCTCCCAAATTAACCTTATGTCATTCAAAAATTGCTATCAATTTTTGCTATGATTGTTTTTGAAAAATATCGGTTTCATAGAACAAAAGAAGGTTTGAGTCTTCTTTTTCTAATGGTAGTGTCGTATTAAAACAAATAAAAAATCCTTGAAATGCAGTCCATATACTCGACTGGAAAAAAATAGTCATTTCCATAATTTTCGAAGCGTAAGTGCATGCCC
>JAFGDW010000322.1 GCA_016931935.1 Candidatus Zhuqueibacterota bacterium
CTTGTAAAACAGGATGATAATCTATAAAACATATCACGGCCTGGTTGCTTGGGCTGTTAGGAATAACCTGATTTTGGGGTCATACTCGTAAAGCCCCGGATTATACTCTGTAAAACCATGAAATTTCAAAAGTAGAATTCACTCAGGCTGAAGGCTTTGCCAAACATCTTTAAAACTAATACATATTAAACAAAGTAATGAAACGGTGCTTCTGATTAGAATAATCGATTAAATTAACAATTTCAATCAGACTCACTCTTCTGTATTTTAGACAACGCATAATTTAAATTATTCCGTGCACTCGGTAAATTAGGATTAATTTTAAGCGCTTTCCTGAATTGCCGAATTGCTTCTTCGGTTTTACCGAGCTTAAGCAATTCAGTTCCGAGATTATTATAACAACTTGCATCATCCGGATTAATCTTTAATAATTGTTTCAATTGTGCAATCGCTTCTTCACTTCGGCCAAGCTGACTTAGCGCACCAGCCAAATTATTCCTGGCTGCCGAATAACTTTTTTTATAGACTAACGCCTGCCGGAAGTGTGGAATTGCCTGTTCAAATTTTCCGTTATTGCACAATGCCAATCCCAGGTTATTCTGTACTTCGGGCAGTTCGGGTTGGATTTTCAGAGCGGTTTGATAATGTTCGGCAGCATTGGTGTAATCCTTCTCCATAAAAAGTAACGATGCCAATGCAATTTGCGCTTCCAGCATATCCGGTTTTATTCGGACTGCCTCTGAAAAATGCTGGAGAGCCATTTCCGCTTTGCCGCGCTGGCTGAATAAACGGCCCAAATTTAAATGTACTTCTGCATAATCGGGCCACAGATCAATCGCAGCTTCGAACTGTTTGATTGCCAGTTCATTTTTTTCTGAGCTTGCATACTTAATCCCAAACCTGTTGTGCGCTTCTGCCAAATTGTGAGGCGGCAAACCGGCACGCTGATAGCATTCAATTGCCCGATCGAAACTTCCCTGCCGTTCGAAAACATCACCCAAATTGAAATCCGCTTTGGTAAAGTTTGGCTTTATTTTCAGCGCATCGTCAAAGCATTTAACTGCCTGATCAAACTTTCTCTGTTGAGTATACGCCACTCCCAGATTATTAAGCGTTAAATAATCATCGGGAAAAAGCCGGAGCACCGAGCGGAACTGCTCTGCCGCGTTCGCGGGATCATTTCCGGCTTCGAGCAGCAACAAGCCGAAATTGTTTTGCAACACCCAGTCCTTTTGATTTTTTTCAATCGCTAACTGATATCGATGCAATTCCTTTTTTAACGCCTCAGGTGTCATGGAACGTTGCAGGCTGACAAGTTTACTCGCCCAATGTTGAACCGCTTTTTCATTATCAAGCTGCTGCGCAAATGCCGGTGATTTCATCCGCCCCAGAATTTCGCTCTCGATGCGGTATCTATCCCATAGTGTAAATGCTAACCGATCCATACAAACAGCTTCCGATGGTTGCTGCCCTTGCACATCACCATCTATAATTGTGTTGACTTTTTCACTCAACAGACAGGCAAGTTGATAATTTGCGTGAAAATTCAGATGCACATGATCATAGAAAATTTTATCACCGGGAATCCCATGCACGCTTTCTGCCAGTAATGCCTGTTCCGCATCGACAAGAAAAATACTATTATTGGTATCATTAGCAGTAATCTCTTTGATGATACTATTTATATGCGTATCCGCGCGGAAGCGTAAGGCATCCAGATTCCGTGCTTTCGTAAAATGATCGCGTGCTTCATCAAATCGATCGAGCTCATAATAACACCGCGCTAATCGAAAATGAATATCCGCGAATTCGTCATCAATTGTCAACGCATCCTGATACCGTTCAATGGCCTGCTCGTACATCCCTGAAGTTTCCGACTCAATACCAGCCTGATAACTCGCGTACCATTCATCGATCGAATCATCGCCTATTTCGTTTCGATGCAACGCAGCAAATGGCGGACAATCCAATAAATTGCTTGCTACCGTGGAAACAATTATCCGGGCGCCAGCTTTTTGTGCGGTTTGGCAAATATCCTTCAGGTTAGCTTTAAAATGATCATACACCGACTCCATCCGCGGATCATCAAATCGAATTCGGTTTTCCGTGAACATTTCGATGCCGGTCCAGATCTGTTTGTTTTTTTCATTCGAACTCAATTTGTAGCGGACATTAGCGATCAATTGGCCGATTTTCGTCGAATTCAGGAAAATGCTGGTACGAATGAATGCCCGATTTGAAAGAAACGGGGCGAACACCGTTCCCGGACCATATGGCCCAATAACTTCATTATTTCCCAGGTAAACAATATACAAGTCAGGCTGAAGCCTGGCACAATCCCGGGCAATCGGCAGAACGACATTACTATTGATCGCCGTAATGGCAACATTATAAATTTCGATTTTTTTGTTGGGGTATTCATCGTTCAGTATTGTTTCGAGCATCCGGCTGACACCATACGAAAAATCCGGATCGCCCATGGCGGCAGAACCGCCGAGCATAAAAATGCGGAACGTTCCTTCGGGTTTGTCTGCTGGTATTACCATATGACAGGATGGACGCGCTAAAGGCGGTGGGAAAAATTGCTGGCTAAATTTCAGATTATCTGTATAAACCGTCTGCCCTTCAATATTTCGTCGAATAAAAAAAGATGTCGGATAGCCATAACCGATGATTCGCAATCCAGCTTCAAGCATTAGCAATAGTAGTATCGGGATAATGACAGTTAGAATAAAGATGAACAACCAGGTGCGAGTTCTGGTAAATTCCAGCCGTTCATTTGTCATTGAGCCGGACATGAGTCCCTCCGATGTCGGATGGCAGTGTTCATGGTTCGATTTAATTTGTAAATATTAATTTCTGGGCAATTACACAAATAGCAGACGAATGAGTAGATTGTTACAATGTATAATTCAATATTAAAAATACAACACTTTTTTATCTTAATTCCCGGAACGCAATTTCCGTAAGACTTCAATTCCTGACAAACCAGGTTTCCCAGAGAAACCTGGTTTGTATAGCGACTCATGTTTTTAAATCACTGGTATACATTTAAGTAAATCTATCTATTCACTCGATTTGTCATTCCGGTTGGATTCCGCGTTTTTTGCGGAAGGAATGCGACCCGCTTCCCAGGGAAGTCCTGTGGGCCGGAATCTCCGTAATAACTGCGTTTGGATGAAGGAGATTCCGGCCCGACGCGTCGGGACGGAATGACAGGTGGCTAAATAGTAATACGTAAATTAAAAAATCGTCTTCCGCTATTATTCAATTTCCAAAACCACAACTGCTTTTGACGGAATTGTTGTAGTTAATTTGCTGTCACTCAGTTTGAAATCTTTGAACACTTCAGGCTTCACGACGTTCGGATTTTCAAACGTATTGTATGAATTGATTTTTGGGGCCGTCAAAATCCGTCCGGTCACTTTCTTTGCATTCATGCCGCGTAATTCACACTCAACTTTTGAATTCTTATTCGGATCCAGGTTGCAGATAGAAATATGAACTTTTCCTGTCGCATCTTTTGATGCCGATACATTTAACGCCGGCGTTTTTTCCTGTCGTGGTCCCGCGCCAAATCGTGAATGACTTTCCTCCTGTGGCGTTTCATTAATGAAGTCAAGGCTCTTCAAATCAGTTGGTAATAAAGTTGCATCCTGATGCATTTTATACATTTCAAACACATGATAGCTCGGTGTCAGCACCATTTTTTCTTCATCCGTAAGGATCATTGCCTGAAGAACATTCACAGTCTGGGCAATATTTGCCATTTGTACGCGATCACAGTGATTATTAAAAATGTTCAGGGAAAGTCCGGCAACAAGCGCATCGCGCAAGCTGTTCTGCTGATACAGGAAGCGTGGATTCGTACCCGGCTCTACATCGTACCAGGTTCCCCATTCACCGACACATAAATGGACATTCTTTTCAGGATCATATTTATCCATTATTGCGCTGTGGTTGACAATTAGTTCATCGATGTGTAACGCATTGTTCATAATGGCAAACCACTCCGGTTCACCAAAATCGGTTGCCGAGCGGCTCAATTCCGGACCGGAGCGATCGATAATCATGAATCCACCGCGCGTACGCATGGAAAATGCCCGGGGACGGGTGTAATAATGCAAATCGATACCGTTTATGCGTGGGCGTCGCCAGCCACCGCTGGCATCACGCATCAGTACATCGGTCCATTCATAATTATCGCTATTGGGACCGCAGGCAATTTTGTATACATCTGTGCCGCCATAATCGCGTACGAAATTGGAGAATTGCAAGTATTCTTCGGCATAATGTTCGGGAGACATTTGACCGCCACACCCCCAGCTCTCATTGCCGATTCCCCAGAATTTTACCTTCCAGGGTTCTTCCCGGCCATTTGCCCGACGAAGGTTGGCCATTGGACTTTGTCCATCAAAATTGACATATTCCACCCACTGCGCCATTTCCTGCACAGAACCGCTACCGACGTTTCCACAAATTAAGGGTTCTGTCCCCAATTGTTCACACAAATCCAAAAACTCATGTGTGCCAAAATGGTTATTCTCCGTAACGCCCCCCCAATGAACATTCACAATTGTCGGGCGCTCCTCCCGCGGTCCGATACCATCCTTCCAGTGATAAGTATCAGCGAAACATCCGCCTGGCCAGCGAAGATTGGGAATTTGAATTTCACGTAATGCTTCAACAACATCATTACGGATGCCGCGTGTATTGGGAATCGGGGAATCTTCACCAACCCAGATTCCTCCGTAAATACAATGTCCCAAATGCTCAGCAAAATGGCCATAAATATGACGATTAATTTTTTGCTGTCCCAAATCTACATTAACAATCAATTTATTAACGTCTTCTGCGCCTGATAGCGACGATATCCCAAGCAGCAGAATGATTGTCAAAAATGTAGCGACATTGCTTCGATTCAATAGCCATTTTTTTAACTTGGAAAAGTACATAATTTTATCCTTTCCAGATTAATTAATAATTTTGTTAATTTAATCCTGTTCACCCTTGCGAAAGTGTTGGCTATCGCCAGATATTATCTGATATAATAGGATTTTTTTCTATATGTATTATGAATGACCAGTTAAATATAACGATTAGTTGAAATTTAACGAGTTATCACGGTTCAACGGAGTATATCCTGAGTTTATCAAAAGACTCACCGTGAAGTGTGCTCTTCAGGCTGAGTCCTGACGAGTCGGGAAAAGCGATTATTTCAACTGGTCATTCGTATATGTAGTATCAAAGGAATCCATCAACCTTCGCAAGGGTAGTCTATCAACAGAATCATTATTGGATTACAACGTTAACTATTATCATAGCATTTCATTTAGAATCCAGGCAAGGCTTTCATCCAGCACACCTGAATCCTACTCAAGTTCCAAAACCACAACCGATTTTGCCGGAAGTGTTGCTGTCAACATCGAGCCATTCAATTTTACATCCTTAAAATCAGCCGGTTTGACAACTTCGGGTTTATCGAACGTATTGTGTGAATTGATCGCCGGCGCTGTTAGCACGCGACCGGACACCTTCTTGGGCTTAAATCCCCGGACATCACATTCAAGCGCAGCGGACTTTTTTGGATCCAGATTGCAAACTGAAACGTGAATTTTACCGGAAGCATCTTTCGATGCCGAGACATTCAATGACGGCAGTGTTTTATTTTCAAAGGTGTAATCCATACATTGCAAATCGGTCGGCAGCAACGTCGCATCCTGATGAACTTTGTACATTTCGAATACGTGGTATGTGGGCGTGAGCAGCATTTTTTCATCTTGTATGAGGATTAATGATTGCAGCACATTGATCGTCTGCGCAATATTGGCCATGCGAATCCGATCGCAGCGTTTGTTAAATTCATTCAAATGAATACCAGCCACCAGTGCGTCGCGAATCGTGTTTTGCTGATACAAAAAGCCGGGATTTGTGCCGGGTTCCACTTCAAACCAGGTTCCCCACTCATCCACGACCAATGCGACGCGCTTTTCCGGATCATATTTATCCATAATAGTGATGTGCCGATCGATAACCTTTGGAATTTTTAAACATCTATCCAGCGTGATAAAATAATCTTCTTCATCAAAAGCGGTCGCCGAACCTTTTGGGCCTCGCCACGTCGTTGTATAGTGATGCAGAGAAATTCCCCACATTCCGCGAGGACCGATCTTTTGCATCAACACCTCAGTCCAGTTATAATCATCTTCACTTGCGCCACCGGCAATTTTCATCAGCCGGTTATCACCATAATTCCGGCAATAGGTCGCATACCGCTTAAACTGATCAGCATAAAATTCAGCCGTCATGTTTCCGCCACAGCCCCAGTTTTCATTTCCCACACCCCAATATTTCACGCCCCATGCCTTGTCGTGGCCATTTTCACGACGCTCATTGGCCATCGGGCTAACGCCATCAAAATTCAGATATTCCACCCATTTGGACATTTCTTCGACGGAGCCGCTACCAACATTACCACAGATTACCGGCTCTGTGCCTAATTGCGCACATAAATCCAGAAATTCATGCGTTCCGAAGCTATTATCTTCTGTGACACCACCCCAATGCGTGTTAATCATTTTCGGGCGATTAGCGCGTGGCCCGATGCCATCACGCCAATGGTATTCATCCGCAAAACATCCGCCCGGCCAGCGCAGGTTGGGAATATTGATATTTCTTAACGCATTCACAACATCGTTACGAATGCCGCGCGTATTTGGTATGGGTGAATCTTCACCAACCCAGTAGCCGCCATAGATACAATGACCCAGGTGCTCGGAAAAATGGCCATAAATATTCCGGCTGATTTTTTCCGCGCCCTGATCTGCATTAATAATTAATTTATTCGTGGTTTCTGCGGCAAATACAGATATAACGCTTATTGCTGCTACAAACAGCACGATAATGGCTGCCGATACGCACATTTTTTTATGAAACTTGATATGATTGAATGCCATGCAAACTCCTTTCCGGTATTTAAAATAATCAAATAAAAATGGTTTACCATAGGACAACTCCTGATTCGTTATGAAAGAAGTTGCCACTTTATAGCAAACCATTTTATTTTCAGCATGCTCAAAACAATGCTAGCTTTGGATGATTTGAACATAATTAGGTTGTGGGCCAAATTGACTACTCCCCCACGATTTGAATTCATCACGTTACTATTTTAATTTTCCTCGAATCATAGTATACGAATGTGCAGGAAATTCAACTGTAAAACTATTTCCGTTCACGCTAATGTCGGGCTTCTTAACGGTGTGGATCGGTTCGCTGCCAAACGTATTTTCCATTTTGATGTCCGGGCCGTTCACTTCATGAACTGTAAACGTGCCGCTGAATTCACCGGTTTGACTTAATATTTTTGTTTTTATATTATCCGTCATGTGCCGGTTGACAACATTAATAATTACATCACCATTGTTATAGGCAACGGATACATCCAAATACGGAACCTGTTTCCATTGTTCGGTATCAAATGTAGGCGAATCAACGAAAGCGTCCAGGGCTACGCCAAATGAATTATTCGCGTAAAGCGCGAGCGGGAAATAGATCGTTTGGCGAAACATTCCCGTTTCACTGGTAAACATCGGAGCAATCACATTAACCAGTTGAGCCATATTCGCCATTTTAACGATATGAGCATTATTGATAAAGGCGTTCAGAAATCCGGCAACGACCAATGCATCTTCCAGATTGTATTTTTCTTCCAGCGCATTTCGGCCCCGCGCTGCTGCTCCGCCGCGTGCGCGGTACCAAACGTTGTATTCATCCCAGGCTACATATATTTGCCTCGGCTGACGCATTTTGGACATGGCTTCCATAATTTGACCTTCAACAATTTGAGTACGGTCGTAAATATCCATTGTCGAAGCCATGAATGAATAGTAATCATTATCACGATTGCCAACATATTTATGCAACGCGATATAATCAATATAATCCTTCAGATAATCCAGCACAATACGATTCCAGCCGTGTGGGTCAGCGCCACCGTAAAAATTTGAAGAACCAGCGGCAATCAATTTGATATCCGGCGACGTCCATTTCATCAGCTTGGCGGCCTCAAGTGCGAATTTGCCGTAATCATCAGCATTTTTGTGGCCCATTTGCCACCAGCCATCCATTTCATTCCCCAGCGACCAGTACATTACATTATATGGCTCAGCGTGGCCATACTTCTTTCGAAGCTCAGCGTAATAAGGGCCGTCTTTCACGTTACAGTACTCGACCCAATTACGTGCTTCATCCAACGTACCGGTTCCCAAATTAACTGCAAAATATGGTTCAGTCCCCAGTTTGCGACAAAATTCCACAAACTCATCTGTGCCAAATGTATTTGGTTCCGGTGTTTGCCAGGCAAGGTCGGTGCGTTCCGGCCGTTTATCTTTCGGACCAACCCCATCCAGCCAATGATAACCCGAGACAAAATTACCACCTGGCCAGCGCAGAATTGTCACGTTCAATCCTTTTGCAGCTTCGAGTACATCTTTACGAAAACCTTCTTTATCCGACAGTTTTGAACCGGGATCATAAATTCCACCATAAATGCACCGCCCCAAATGTTCGGTAAAATTACCATAAATATGTTTATCAATCTCACCAATTTTCCGCTCGGTATCGATTTTAATTCGCGCAGTTAAATCTGCTGTGTACGCGATAATTGAATAACCGACAAGCAGACCCACAATTAAAAAACATACTTTTTTGACCATAATATACTCCTTTATTCATTGATGGGAGTAATTTACATATGTTCACAAATTTAGAATTATGTGCAGCAGGTGTGCGGAAAATACCTGCATTGTAATTATCATAATATCCTTACAAACATGATCAGACAGACTATTCGACCTGAAAGGCACATAATCGTGAATAAAAATCCGCAATCAAAGATCGATCATTAATTCTTCGTGTTACTCGATATTTGATTTATCGTATGGTAAAATATGTACTGATAATGAGAAAAGAGCATCATCTATGACTCTTTGCACTGATCAATTAGGGCTAGCATAATTATTAAATTGCGGCTTATTTCAATATTACGATGCTCTATCGGCACATGCGAAACAAGCTTTCCTTGATTTTGATGCTATTTCCAACTTATTTCAAAAATTCAATCATCATAAAAAGCATTCGCATACGGACCTCGGCAAAACAGCAAACTTTTAAAAGGTAACAACCACTTCGTTAAGATTTACTTTACTTGCCGAGGCCTGATACGCATGCGGGTATTATAGCAAAATAAACTGTTACCATGAAGGCACCATTAGAGAAGCATTATTATTACTGACAAATGGTGCCTTCCCTGGTATTAGAGGAGCTTAACTAAATATTAAAAGGAAATCCCAAGTGAAAAACGTGATACCGCATCAAAAACATCCAGGCTGCTATACGCATAATCGAACCGGACTCCCATTCCGGAAATACTGTGCGTTAAACCAAAACCAGCGGTAAATCCTTCGATATCATAATTAAATTTGTAACCGGCGCGAAGTGCAATCATATCGGCAAACATATATTCACCACCGATATGAATCCGTTCCGTGTAATCACGCGGATGGATAGCATCAACGGCAAGAAGCAACGGACTATCACTAAGTTCAAATACATCCATGAGGTTCATCGCAACACCAACTTTAAACGTAAGTGGTAATTGAAATGGCTCATCTTCATATTTGAATTGGCCGGAGAAATTATTCACACTCATTCCAAATTGCAGACTATGGAATCCGGGATAGAAAATCGTACCAAAATCGTAAGCGAAGCCGGATACTTTGTTTTCCTGCAAATCGCCGCCAGCCGATAGCATATTACTTCCCAAATGTTGAGTTGCGTATTTGATCTGACCACCGATGGAGAATTTATCAGTTAAGGATTTGGCGTAGCTAACACCGATAGCATACGCACCAATATCAATATCGCCGGTTAATTCGTACCCTCTTTCATTTGTAGCGACCATGGTGCCGATTAAGTCACCACCATAGTCTGCAGCAATAAAGCTTACACCGAATGTCCCCCACATCCCGGCATTATAGGCTAAACCTGCTGCATTATATTTAATATCTGCAATCCATTGGGTTTGATTGGCAAAAAAGTCGAAACTGCCTTCCATAAGTGCCATACCAGCCGGATTATAGAACATTGCACTGGCATCGTTTCCCGGCATGGTATACGCACCGCCCATTGCCGCAGCCCGGGCTGAAACATCTATTTTTAAGAACTGCAAACCGGTTTGGCCAATTTTTTTCAGTGCGGATTGGGCGGGTACTGTAAAGATAGTAGCGCAAAACACAACTACTACAAATATGATTAATTTCTTCATAGTAATTTCACTCCTTATTTATTCCGGGCTATGTCAATTCCTACCGGACATCATCCGGAAAGTTCTCGCCTATTACCTTTACCTGACAATCACTATTTTACGGTTGACACTTTGGCCATCCGGTGTTTCAATGTGAGCAATGTAAAGTCCGCTCACAACCACCTGACCAACTTCAGAGGCCATCCATTGCTCACTTAACACTCCCCACGCCTCATCACCAGAGCCATTTGTGTGTTCAATCGTTCTCACCAGATCACCACTTTCAGTATAAATAGTGATCGTACAAACCGGAGGCAATTCATAAAACACAATCTTTCGTTCCTCACCCGGGAATTGCAAATCAGTCGCGCTGCTATTATAGGGATTCGGAACGACAACAATATTGTCGAGGCTGGTCGCTGCAGCACGAGTAAGATAGGCTGCTCGTTTTGTCACATTCATAAAATGTCCGCTTTCAAGGACTTGATTATTTCCATAGACATCCGGCCCATTGCTCACACCGTCATCGTAAGCAGTCACTTTATAAAAATAGGCAAGACCACGTGTAACGTCTGAATCTTCATAGCTGTGAGTTCCGCTTCCAGAGAAATCCTTGATGAGCTGCCATTCACCATGATCCGTTGTATTTGTATTTCTCAAATAACCTTCATACCAGAAACCTTCGGATCGATAGAGCCGGTAGCCGGCGAAATCAGATGCAGATTCTGATTCATCGCCCCACTCAATCACAATCTTGTTCGGCAGTGATGTAACATTAACAGATGGTGGCAGAGGTGCGGTTGGTACATTATAATTGTGCGCTACATTCCACTGCGCAGCATTCATATTTTGAATAAGTGAATCGATACCGGTAAATATCCAACAATCTCTGGCCCAGCTATTTTTATCGTTATCATACAAATCAGGATTATTTTTATATGGAACCGGCATATTATCCACCAGTCCGACACCAGCGGCATCATCAAATGTCATGCCTGCAGGAGGTTCGACAGTTTGCCCGGCTTCCCATTTTTTTTCAATCTCCCAAATTTTTAGTGGATTGATAACGCCAAAACCATCTGCCCAGACGATGCGAAATGTATCGCCAGGTTTCATGGTATATGGTCCGGCTGCCCAGAAATAAGCGGCGCCATACGTTACCCAGTCTAAATCGAGGATAAATTTCGTTCCTGTAACAGCAAGGTCCTGCATTCTCACAGAACGATACCCCGGACGAATTGTCAGGTCCGGATACGGATTGTTAGCTTCGGTTAAGCGGGGGACATTACCTCTCCAGTCCCAGCCTTCAGTCATGACTTTGTACACCAATTGCCAATCCGCAGGTCCGGTTGAGGTAGGATCATTACGGATCCACAACAAGTCGCTATTTTCAGTACCTGTCATCATTGGTTGATTGAAATCGTCAGTTTCATCATCCACAGTTTTGTCGACATGACAAATAGCCTGTCCAACGGATTGGGAATTCCAAAGCCAGCCTGGTTGTCTATCCCAATATCCGTTACCCGTCCAATCCTTATCATCCGATTTTCGCCGCGCAGGGTAGGCGTAGCGTAATCGAAGTGTATCCTGTTCGTATTCGCCCAGTCCGCTATACCAGAACTCGGAATCCCAACGCTCAAGTCGGCTGGATCGCAGGAAATGCACACCTTCTAATGTTTGATTTGGGAGTTCAATCTCATCATCAAGATCAATATTACCAGTATTCGTAAATGTCCAATCAAAGACGATGTAATCATCATGATTTTTTTGAGTCCAGGCAAGCACTTTTTGGGTGATGGTAACGCCCATATCTGTATTAATTGTGGATGTCACCATAATATCAGCCGTACCCGGAATAATATCCGGATTGACTTCATCAGCTTCCAGAGGCCACGGATCGTTTGTCTGGTAGCCATCAACAGTCACTGTTGGCGGCGAATATCTCATATAACGTCGAATATAATATCCGTCGGCATCGGCAACCGGCATTTGGGCTTTTTCTTCATTAACCGTAACTGGTGCAGCGCCGGTGAGTTTAACCGGCCATATGGTTCCGTTTGCATCGGTCCAGTTTTCAGTACCAAGATACCAGCCTGAAAATTGTACAGCACAGGCAGGCCATCCCCACCAGAATGCATTCTGATACATGGATCCACGATCGCCGGTCGAGGTTTCTCCTTCGTGGGTATTATCATCTACAAACGTTTGATATGCACCCACCTTTATCTGCTTCGTGAAACCTGCATACGATATATTGTACGAAAATAGGAAACATGTTAACAGGAGTCCTATTATGATATAATTTCTTTTCATAATTGTATTCCTTCCTTTTCTCAGGTTCGTTTTCACCTACTTAAAAATTAACAACAAATCCAAACGTAATTGCACGTGGATTCAGATAGGTAAGAAACTCGCGGTTTGGCATATCAATCCAGGGTTTGTCTTTATCTGTATCTCCTGGTTTATCATCACCAGCAATATAGCCCATTGCTGCATATTCTGCTTTTGTAGCGTACTCGTCGCCGTTGTAACGCGCCAGCCGCAGCGAACGCATATAATTTACCCTGTCGTCCAAATTAGCAAAACCTGATTCTTCCAGATATTTGAGGTTGAATACATTGGCGATATCCAGGTATAGCCCCAGCGAATATCGCTTATAGTTAACATTTTTACGCAGCCTTAAATCGACTGAAGTACGGCCTTTCCACTGCAAATCCGGCAATACATCCACATCACCAACAGGATTCCAGTTCTGGTAATTAGTTCTAGTTTCGTACCGGCCGGCTCTCCATTGAAACAACAGATCAAGACGAATATCGCCAGCAGGATGAAATCCCCCAACAATAGGTCCAAAATCAGTTGGGGAATTAACAGTCATATTGACGCGAGCAATTGGTCGCGGCCGTGGACGTTCCTGAACAGGATTTTCCAGACCTTCTTGTGCTTGTCGTCTTTGATCTTCATAATAGGTTTGACGTCCGATATATCCGGATGTGGTCACCATATAATTGTAGCTTGCCCACCCTGTTATCCATGCACCGAAACGTTTTTCAAGGCGCGCTTCGAAACCTCGGATATCTTCATAATTTCGATTTTCGTACGACCAATAATCAACACCTCCATCAAACCCAACGTAATGTGTGTTGCGTAACTGGTCGCTGATATCTTTATAATAACCTGACAAATGGATCAGGAACATATCGGAAACACTGTACTCAACTCCCAGCTCATAGGCTACAGTTTTTGCCATATCAGCATTGGGATTGCCAACATCACTTAAACCTTTTGACCGTTTCATAATTCTGAACAATTCCTCATTTGTTGGCGTTGTGTAGAAATGTCCGTAATTAAAGTACAATTTGGCATCTTCGGTAATCGGATGCGAAACACCCAAACGTGGACTCAATTTAAAGTGGCTCTCGGCATCTTCATACGGAGCTACCTGTTCGAACACATTCATGAATTTTTTCCGGAAATACTGGGAATAGCGTTCTGTTACGAATGCTTTTGAATTTGGGAAACTCATATCTGCACGCAAGCCAACATTGGCAATCATACCCTTAAATTCCAGTTTATCCTGAAGGTATGCACCTGCACGATATGGGAATCGCGCCCATTCAACAACCCAGTTATTACCGGTGTCACCGATCTGATTATGTTCGAATTTAATGCCAAGATCGTCATAATTGAAAATAAATCCTGTTTTAAGTTGATGATATTTATTTAACTGACTGGTTAGGTCAAATCTGACGTTTGTGGTCGTGACCTCCGAATAATCGCGGACGGATCCTTCACCGCTAGTAGACATACCATCAAACATAACTTCGATACCCACTTTATACCCAAGCGGTGTTTCGTCCACCGGGTAATTTCCGAATGATTTGATCGCCGCCAGATCGCGGAATCCATCAGGACCGCCGCAGAAATTCTTACTATGAGTTTGTGAGATGCGTACATTATAAAACGTGCTTGGACTTAATACATGATCAAAACTGAGACCTAGCAAAGAGTGATAGATATCAAATGGATTTAGAGCATCAGGATAATACAATGCAGCGTTTTGACCGAGAACATAATCGTATCCCGTTGCAATTGCTGAATACAGGATATCCATGCCGCTTGTCATGTAAGCATCCAGAAAATCAGCACGGGGATTCGATTGAACCGTATGCGTTTCCGCATAAATTCCCTCAAGAGAAAGTTTCATCGACGGTGACAATCGGCTGGTTACCTTCACTTGAGATGTTTGTTCCTGAAAGTAATCTCTGTTGGTAGGAAGGGCAAACAGCTCATAATTGCTACGATGGGTTGCAAAGAAACTCAGGTCGCCCAACATGCCACCAATAAATGGAACCGGCCCGCCAAAGCTCGCTTCACCGGTCCAATCGGGCTTATCACCATAGCTTCCTTCGTCACGGCCAAGTGCACCAGCTCCTTCGGAACGATGTTGCCAAATAAAAATTTCCCTGGCTTGTTCCGGTGTAACGCCATCCAAGGTTTTAGCATATTCGTTCCATCCCATGAAATAGCGATACCGTGCCTGGGTTGCTGCATCCCAGCTACCTTTATCTGTTCCGACCCAACACACTGCAGGATCCATAAATGGCCGCAAAAAGTAGTTGTTCGGATCATAAATAGATTCACCGAAATGTTTCAAATGACCGGGTGTCATTCGCAAATCGAGTGAGCCGTTATAGCCAGACGGAGATCCTTCTTTGGTTATCACATTGACTAGACCGGACCGAACATTACCATATTCAGCGTTGAAACCGCCTTTTATGATATTAATTTCCTTGATGGAACTTAAATTTACCAGCATCATCGGTCGGTTTGCCCGGTTATCCACCATCATTAATCCGTCTACCATCAATTCATTCTGACCTCTTCCGCCACCCCGGATGCTGACTTCAGCCGGCTGATTCGTCCGGCTTCTCGGATCAAATTCAACGCCAACTTGCAAATTAATGATCTGTTCAATACTTGTTGCAGTCGGAACTTCTTTAACATCCATGGCGTCAATACTAACTAAACTGGCTGACATATCCATGGCGATAACATCACGCTCAGCGACCACAGTAACTTCCTCACCCGTTACAGTGGTCGTCTTTAACGCAAAATTGACCGTTGCAGTATGATCAACGGAAAGTATAACGTCTGTTTTATTGACTGTTGTGTACCCCATCATTGAAGCCGCTAATGTATATGTACCCGGTGGTACGTTTATTATGAAGTAATCACCATCAACATCAGCCGCAGCTCCAAAAGATGTGCCCTGAATAATAACATTTGCGCCAGGTAACGGATCGCCTGATTCAGCATCTGTAACTGTTCCAGCGATTTTACCAGTAACGCCCCCAAAAAGATGAGGTACCATGCACAATACAAAAAGCATGATAAAAAACAGTTTTTTGTCCATTTTTCTCTCCTTCATTTGTTAAATTCTCCTCCGACTAATTAAATCACAAAATAGGCAATTCCGAATTTCCACCTCCTTTCAAAATTTTCGAAACAACAATTTGATAATGAGAAATAGGTAACCGTTCTAAACGTGCTGCGCACTTCTACCCATAGGCAAATGCATTAGCATCTGAAATATTAGCTGAATTTAATCAAATAAAAGTGCGTAGCACGTTCACGTTCCAATTACCTGTGAACACATACGGGAATAGAGGGTTATCACACAATTTTATTTTGTATTTAAGTAACCTGAATCCCACAGAATTCCGCTAGTCCTGGCGAAAAAATTCACGCAACAAACAGAGCGGAATTGTAGCGAATTAACACAGATTGAATAGAATTACCAATTTTAATGCGAAACAACTTCATTACATTCATGTTATTACAACACCAGTTTTTGTTTAAGATTCAAAACTGTCGTGTAGTTTGTAATTGATGAAACAATTCGAATGGATTTGAAATTAATTTTGAAATTAGCATAAAAAAGTGCTTGACTACTATAATATATTGTTCATTCGTTTTCGTTCAACTATACACCATAATTCACTGTGCACGTTCACGGAAATAAAAACAATATGTTAATAAGCTTACATGCTAATCTAACGCACTTGTTGGCATCCTAACCAAAAAATGGTAATTGCATAGTGTTATGAGATTTCGGATGAAGAATGATAGAAGAAAGGTTATAGGTGATACAGTTAGAGAAACGTCTGGCAGGATTAGCTGCGATGGGAGTAAATTGTAAGCTTTTATTAAAAGCTAAGTATTTTAAATATTCTCCTCCAATTAGATAATTATTAATAAACCTATTACTTTCTGTATTTTGGGTATCGTTACCGGTTTGATATTTTATTTTTGCTGAATATAACTGGTTGATTTTCTGTGGGAGACGAATGATTTTAACCTTTAATTCAGATATAATTTTTCTGAAGTTAAATTCACTCGACCATTTGCCTGTATGTTGAGACATATAAGCTGATGAGTTTGTATCGGGAATGGTAGGATTAAATGGGGCCAATAAATCTAAATGAAGTATTCTCAAGGTGCAATTAGCGAATTCTACCACTCCGACAGTGATGGATGCTAATTTTAAAATTCCTTTTATATTAACCACCTTTTTAAATATTCAAAGAAACCTTGAAATTAACAAAATAA
>JAFGDW010000323.1 GCA_016931935.1 Candidatus Zhuqueibacterota bacterium
AATAACTTGGGTGATTAGCAACACTAAATGAACCGTCGCAGAGCGACGGAACTGAATTCCGCCAGAGACTGGCGGAACTATGATTCTAGTTTGCGGAGCAAACTGGATAACCGAACACACCATCTTACAAATTGGGCTAAGGCCCGGATTGTGTGGTGGCATTTTGATCTCCGCCATAAATGACGGAGTTAGTCAGTTTACAATTCATTCATCAATTTGACGTTGTAGTACTATCCAGCACTTTTCTAATCTTTTCACACAAATCCCTGGTGACGATCGGCTTAATCACAATTTCATCAATCGAAGATTGCATCTGCATTTCCGATGACAATATTTCGCTATAGCCTGAAATCAGAATGACCGGGATATCAGGACGTATTGATTTCGCTTGCCCGGCAAATTCCACACCGGTCATATCTGGCATTGTCAGATCAGTTATGATTATGTCGAACGCATCCGGGTTCATCTCCAAAAGTTTCAGCGCCTCCAGGCTGCTCGTCCGTGAGGTAATGTGGTAGCCGTATTTGGTTAGCAAACGCGCAGTTATTTTCACAATTGCCTCTTCATCATCCACGAACAAAATGCGTTCACTGCCACCGACTACCTGTTTTGCGTGCTCAATTCTCTGTTCAGGCTCCTTTTCAATGACAGGTAAAAATATATGGAAAGTTGTACCTTTGCCAACTTCACTTGAAACCATAATTTCACCATTATGATTTTTCACAATTCCATGGACAACAGACAATCCCAATCCACTGCCTTTGCCAACTTCCTTTGTGGTGAAGAATGGTTCAAAAATCCGATTAATCGTTTGTGGATCAATACCAATGCCAGTATCACGAATTGTAAGCCGCACATACGGTTTTGCCTGAAAATTTCGGAATTTCATATCAGATTGGGGATTTACATCGATTTGGTGCAGCGAAATTTCCAGCATACCCCGATCAAGTCCGATTGCTTGATATGCATTAGTGCACAGGTTCATCATCATCTGATGCATTTGTGATGGGTCAGCCAGAATCGTATCCGTATGTGAATCGATGTCGGTTCGGATTTCAATCGTTGCCGGCAGGGTCGGTTTAAGTAGTTTGAGCACTTCCTTAACAATCAGATGAAGCTTCAATGGCTTACGTTCAGGCCGGGTTTCGCGACTAAATGCCAAAATTTGTTCGACGAGCTCTTTGGCACGATGGGCGGCTGTCAGAATATGTTTAACATCATCATGTGTGGAACTCATGGCGGGAAATTCCTGCATGATTAAATCAGCATATCCCATAATTGGTGTTAAAATATTATTGAAATCATGAGCCACACCACCAGCCAATGTCCCAATTGCTTCCATTTTTTGTGAATGTCGCAACTGATTTTCCAGTTGACGAAGTTGTGTCAGATCAATTAAAATACCAACTAATCCCGCCACACTTCCGGAAAAATCAGTATAGATTGCCTTATTAAACATAAATTCCCGTATCGTTCCATCGGCACATCGAATATGCGATTCAAGACGTTGATCACGCGTATGATTGCCAAGCTCATAGTTATTATTGCGATAAATATTCATCAGCTCCTTTGCGATTGAGTCTGATAATTTAAAAACATTGGCACCAATCAGTTCATTTTTTGACGCTCCGATTATCTGTGATGCAAATGCTGTATTGCAGCCACGAATAATGCCTTTGCGATCCAGATAAAACAGCGGATTGGGTATCGTATCAACAAGTGTTTCCAAAAATTGTAAATTGTTGCGGAGCTGTTGTTCGATTTGTTTTCGTTCGGTAATGTCTTCGCAGAAGCCAATATAACTGTCGCTTGTAAGTTTGACAGCATTAATAATAACGTCCACTTTTGATCCATTCCGATGTTTTAACACAAGTTCATCGCGAATGCGACCTGTTTCAAGCAGGGTTTTGAAAACGGTATTGGTTTCACCGTTTGGCAAGGGATAAACGACATCCCGTGTTGTCATTGTCAGAAGTTCGTTCGCTGAATATCCAAGCAAATCACACGCTGCCTGATTAACAAATTGATATTTGGCGTTGGTATTGACAATAAATATCGGCGTAGGCGAACTTTCCACATAGGTTCGAAATTGCTCTTCACTTTCACGAATGATGTATTCCATTTCTTTACGCCGGGAAATATCCACTGCATGCGCAATCATTCCGATTGCTTGTCCATGGACATCCCGCATTATCGCTCCGGTAATTTCTGCGTAAAACGTCGTCCCATCATCGCGCTTCATCACAATTTCCATTGGTAATCCGGAAGATTTACCATCCAACAGGTTTTGAATTTTCCGTTTTATGTATTCGAGTGAATCATCCGGGAAAAATTCAAAAATCATTCTGCCAATTTGCTGATCAGGTCCGCCGGAGGTCGCATGAAGTCGTGTAAATTGCGTATTACATTTAATTATTTTTCCCGATAAATCAGCATGTGCTGTGGATAATGGCGACACATCAAATAATGTACGAAATCGTTCTTCACTTTCCTGTAACTCTTTAGCTGTTTCCTGCTGCCTGGTTACATCTTCAAACGATGCCACCATACCGGCAAATTTTCCTGAATCATCGAAAACAGGCGACGCATTAACCAAAAGTAATACCCGATCGCCATTCGGCCATTGAATGGCATGTTTTACATTTGCCACCGATGACAGACTACTTTTAACCTGTGCAAACGGTAACTTTTCGGATGGCAGCACATTTCCTTCATAGTCGGTGATTTTAAATTTGGGATCATTATAATTTAATTGTGTAATTTTATCTATCTTCAATCCTAGAATGTGTTCAGCCGCCCGATTGGCAAACTTTATCTCACCATTCGCATCAACATTGGAGATACCAACGGGCACAGTCTCTGTAATTTTTATTAGAAGATCCCGTTCCTTTTTCAATTGCAATTCTGCCTGCTTGCGGTCCGTAATATCCTTGGATGCCCCGGTTGCTCCAACTTTCCGGGTACCGTCATCACTCAGGATCAGGTGAATATTATCCTGCACCCAGATATACTCCCCACTCTTTTTCCGCAACCGATATTCTGTTGTGCGTTTTTCTTTGTTTTTCAGCAGTAGTTTATATTCGTCTAGCATATAATCAATATCATCAGGATGAATGATTGATATCAAATCATTCATTTTCTTAATTTCAGTTGCGCTATAACCGGTCGCACGCTCAATCGATTCGGAAATCCATTCAGTTTCAAAATCGTCGTCGTCCTTGATGCGCAGCAAATACGCCCAATCGCTGATGGTACTGGTGATCATTCGATAGCGTTGCTCGCTTTCACGAAGCGCTTGCTCGGCAATACGAATATCAGTTATATCAGTAAAAATGGTGGCAAATTGTCCTTTTTTAGGTGAAACAATCGATATCAGAAAATGTTTATGCATCGGTTCCCAGTATATATCCATCGTTTCCGAAATTTGCGTTTCAGCCACCCGTGCATAACAATCAATGAATGGCGCTTTCTCAATACCGTATAATTTTGATCCCAGCCCCCCGATCGCTTGTAGCCGACTTAATCCGGTAATCGCTTCATATGCCGGATTAATATCTAAAATACGATAATCGATTGCCTGACCGTCATCGTTGTAAATTATTTCGTGCAGACAAAGCCCCTCTGTCATCGCTGCGATCAATGACCGAAACGTGTGCTCGCTCTCATGGATTGACTGTTCAATTTGTTTTTGTTCAGTAATATCAACCAAAATACAGAGTACGGAGTTTATGTCACTATCTTTTTCAATGATCGGATTGATGTGCACGTCGTACCAGCGAGTTTGGCTTTGTAGTTTAGTTTGCGAAACAATCGTACATGGTTTTGCAGAATGAATCACCTTCCTGATATTTTTCATCTGTCTGTCAGCAATATCTTTGGGGAATAAATCCCACATCGTTTTACCGATCAGCTCTTCTGGCATATGACCTAACGATTGTGCAGCGGCACCATTCATAAACAGAAACATACCATCCGCACTGACCGAAAATATCGGCTGGTTCGTTCCCTCAACCAATGTTTTATACATATGTTGATAACGATCATCAGCATCAGAACGGGTGATAGGAATAGCCGCTGGTTCGGACGTAGAAGGAACACAGGTGATTATTAATTTTTCGAAGGAATTATCTGGTGTTTTTATCTGAAATTGTTTCGACCAATTATCGGACTTTTGAAACGCGTCAATCAATCCTGTCATATCACCATCAGAAACTGTCGGCAATACATGATTAATGTTTCTGCCAATCAGTTCATCCCGATCCATTTTTAATATGGCGCCTGCGGACTTATTCGCATATTGAATTGTTCCGTGCGGGTTCACAGCAGTAACCGCAATATCCATTAATTCGAAAATCTGTCGGCATACTGCATTATCATTATGCACCGATATTGACTGTAATTTGGTTTCGAGCGTTAGCACCTGGCCACGCATTTGTTCCAGTTCGTTCATTAACTGAAATGTTAAATTTTCATTATCTATCATAGATGACCCCACCCTGCAATTTTCAACACGGCTCCTAATGTAGCTAAAAATATGGCGAATAGTAAGAGAAAAGTGCTGATTGACAATAATTTAATATATGCTGAAAATAAAAATTTCTAACAGTTAATTTATTGATTATGGGATATAATTCCGGACATGTTTTGACCGAGGTATATTGAAATTTGGGATTGGGGGATATGATTCCGGGGATCCAGTTTAGTCAGCAAGCGTGCAAGATTGAGTATTATTGTTCAACAATTACTAAACATCGTCAGTTTCATTGTCTGAATCCGCTACTACTTGCCTTAGCTGGATAAGGATATGAAAGATAATCATAAAAACACAAAAATATCGAAAATGTGCCGATGTTAACAAAATTAGATACAGAAATTCACGAACAGATTGAAAAAAATTACTAAACTCAGGATGCCGCTGTCACTTTTTCATAAATGAGTCGCAGTCCGATTAAAGTCAACATCGGTTCAATCCGGGAGATTGTTTTTGAGTAAGGAATAATTAAATTTGCTAATCCGCCAGTGGCGACTTTATGGGCATGGGAGCCCAATTCCTCTTCAATCCGATGAATCATGCCATCTACCAACTCCACAGCTCCGAACATCAATCCCGACTGCATACTGGTTTCGGTGGTTCGTCCGATAAATGACGGTGGAAATTTCATTTCCACTTTGGGAAGCCGGGCAGCAATACGATGCAATACATTCGCTGAGGTTTCAATTCCCGGAGCGATGACGCCCCCCAGGTACTCATAATTTTCCGTGACAACATCAAACGTCGTGGCGGTGCCGAAATCGACAATAATACATGGGCCGCCGTACATCGTGTAGCCGGCAACTGCATTTACGAGCCGGTCTGCACCCACTGCCGATGGATCCTGGTAGAGATTTATTAATCCAATGTCCAGATTGGAATCCACGACTATCGGGGCAATTTTCAAATTGTCCTGAATGGTACGTACAAAGGCTGGTGTAATATTGGGAACGACCGATGCAATGATGACACCATCGATTTTTTCAATCATATTACTACTGTTTTGAAGTAACGTTGTAAGCAGTATCCAGCATTCATCGGAGGTGCGTGTGACAGTGCTGGAAAGCCGCCAATGCTTCTTCAATTCATCCTTATCATAAACACCAATCACTATATTGGTATTTCCGACATCAATTGTTAGTAACATAATTGAAATCCTGTCAAAAGAGTTATTACGGAAATCTATGCAAAATCGCCAGCAACAATTTTGCGCATCTGCCCATCGTTCGTTTTTAACAACATACAGCCATGTTCGTCTAAATCCTGAAAAATGCCTTCATAAATGGTATGTTCCTGCCGAACCTTGATCTGTTTTGATAATCGCGGACAGTAGGATTTCCAGGTTTTTAAAATCGGATCGAAACCTTTCGTCTGAATTAACTCATAATTCTTCTCCATGCGTTTCAGCACGGTGATTAATAATTTTACCCGATCGAGCCGCCAATTGCTTTCAATGCGAATAGATGTGGCAGATTCACTTATGCTGTTTGGTAGATCTTCCTGTTTATGATCGACATTAATTCCAATCCCTAAAATAACATGACGAATGTGACCATTTTGAAAATCCGCTTCGGACAATATCCCGCAAAATTTTTTACCATTCAATAACAAGTCATTGGGCCATTTTAGCTCCGGCCGAAGTCCGCAAAGCTGCTCAACGGCTTCTGCGACTGAAACGCCAGCCAAAAACGTGTACAATCCTGCTTTAGGTGATACATCCTGTGGACGCAAAATAACAGAAAACCACAGCCCTTTTCCGAATTGCGATTCCCATTGCCGGGTCATCCGCCCGCGTCCCTGGGTTTGTTCTTCAGCAATGACAACAGTGCCTTCCGGCGCGTCGTGCAATGCGCGTTGCCGGGCAAACGTATTGGTTGAACCTATCTTCCAAAACGCATATATTTCTTGTCCGATTAACTTTGTATTTAACTGCGACTTTATTTTTTCATCGGTAACTAAATCAAACTGCTTCATGATTGATAATACTTCTCCCGCGGATGAAATGTTCGGTGGACTTCCTTTAAATATTCTCTGTCCAAATGGGTGTAAATTTGGGTGGTGGCAATGTTAATATGCCCCAGCATTTCCTGTACAGCGCGTAAATCGGCGCCGCCTTCGATCAGGTGGGTGGCAAACGAATGGCGAATGGTATGTGGTGTTACCGGTTTAACGATACCCGCACTTGTGCTGTAGCCTTTCAGTATTTTCCAAAATCCCATACGTGAAAGCCCGGTGCCCCGGCGATTGAGAAAAACAACATCGTCTGACACTGCTTTTACAAGCTGCGTACGGCCATGAGCAACATAACTGTTTATCCAGTCGATCGCATTCTCACCGACCGGCACAATCCGAATACGCGATCCCTTTCCAAAAATTCGAACCAGGCCATCGTCCAGCAGCAAATCGGGAATGGTTAAATGGATAAGTTCGGAGACGCGAACACCAGTAGCATACGCAAATTCCAGCATTGCCCGATCACGCAATCCCAAAATTGACGATGGATCGGGCTGTTCCAACAAGCGTTCCATTTCCAACTGGTCAAGCACAATTGGCAGGCGCTGACTCAATTTCGGCATGCTTATATTCTCAGCCGGATTTTGTTGTGCGTAACCTTCGCCCTGCAGGAAACGGTGAAACATGCGGATGGCCGATAATTTTCTGGCAATACTGAAGGATGATAATTTCGTTTTATGCATATAAACGATGTATTGCGATAAATGCTCTGTTTGAATCACATCCGGCGTTTGCACCTGTTTTTTCGACATGAATTCGATATAATCCACGAGGTCTGTCGAATACGCTTCAATTGTATTGGCAGCCAGATTACGTTCCACCGCCATAAAATTTACAAAATCATCCAGATATTGATCCATCAGTGTGCCTCTAAAATCGAACATCCAATATATTAAATTTAATTTATATAGTCAAGCAAATCCTATCCAATATTCCATTTCATTCAGTATACTTTGCCAATCCGAAAACCATTAAAATTCACTCTCATCTACCTGAGCTTGGCAAAGAAAAAATCTGTGCGTGGGTCAACTTCGACAGGCTCAGTCGACGATTAGTCCTGAATTTAGTTTTCAGACTGTCTCTTGGATCAGCATCTTAACTTTCGTTTATTCTCTTTTTGCCGTTTTCTGTTCTCTTTCATTCAAATCATTGAAACTACTTGCTTATCATCCGCATTTTTTGTATTTTAAGTGACAAAACAGATTGATGATAAATCAAAGGACGTCCCATGAAAACGTACGACCACTATCGTATTCAAATATGCGCGATATTGCTGTTTGTGATTTTGCTCTCTCATCGTTCGGGAGTAGCCCAATTTAAATCACCCACCATATCCAATACTACTTTTCTGGAATTTGAAGATCGTTCGTTTCAATATTATCCGTTATTTCGATACAATCGGGTTGAAGGTTTGTTTATCGGTACGGGACTTCAACAAACAATTAATCCGATAATGAAAATCACGGCGATCGGTGAACTGGGCTATGGCTTTAGTAACAAAGAAACCCGATACAAAGTTGGGTTTTACAAAAATTTGTTCGAATTCAACAAATTGCGGCTTGGCCTAAATTATTTTTATGATACCGCATCAAAAGATGACTGGTTGCTGAGCGAAGTTGAAAATACAATCGCGGCTGCCCTGTTTAAATACGATTATATGGATTACTATCTGGAAAAGGGATATAAATTCTACGCCAATCAATTTCTTAGTCAGCAAGCTATGCAGATTCGACTGGAAATTATTCATTCAAGCTACGATATTATGGAACGATCCACCAACTGGGCGTTATTCAGGAAAGAAAGTGACTTTCACAGCAATCCGGCAATAGCTCCCGGCGATGAAACCCGATACCGAATTTGCATGACTTTCGATACCCGCGATAACCCGATTCATCCCAGAAGTGGTGTAAAAATGGATGGAATTTATGAAATAACCGAAGGTGATTTTGAAACCGAAGGTGTTTTTATTTCCATGCGGTCGTACCAACCGGTTGGCCGTCGGCCGCAAATTCAGACACGCCTTTTAATTGGCGCGCGTAATGGCAGCACCGCGGAACAATACCTGCTCGATCTGGGGGGAATCGGCACTCTACCGGGATTTGATGATAAAGAATTCCGTCATGGCAACCGGCTGATGCTCTACAATTTCCGCTATCTGTTCAATGGTGCACTGCTTGAAAAATTACCGTTTTCGTTTATTCCGTTCTATGATGCTCTGGGTTTGGCACTTTTCTTTAACACCGGTTGGTTACGGTTTGAAGATAGCGGCAATGAAATCGGCGCGTTTCCCGGATTTGAGAAAATCAAATTCAATCAATTGAAAACTGATGTCGGCTTTTCATTTTCAGTCGCCGATGATTTCTTTTTAGTCGATATCGCCAAACGCACCGATCGGGCAGAACATGCGTGGCGCGTGAGCGCACGATTATTATATCGGTTGTAGTACTCTCAATATATTCAAATTGAGAATGTAATTTTATTTATATTGTCTGGGAGCGTTTTATTGCAGCATAAGGTTTTCATTACATGCATCATTGTGTTTCTGATATTGCCATCAGTACAATTGTTCAGTCAGGTATATTATAATAAAATGGAAATTCCCGAAGTGGAAGCGACTGATTCACTCAATTTTGCGATTGACAAAATTGAAATTGCTGGTAACGATAAAACCCGGGATTATATTTTACTTCGTGAACTCCATTTTACGACTGGCGACACCGCCAGCATCAGAACATTATTTCTCGCACAAAAACGACTGTTAAATCTGTTCCTGTTTAATCGGGTAACGTTTGACTTAATTGGCGATGACAGCCGTGTTATCCTGCTCATCACCGTTGCTGAACGCTGGTATCTGTTTCCATTACCAATTCTGTATTTAAATGAACGCAGTTGGGATAAAATTTCATACGGCGGCAAACTTTTGTATTACAATTTCAGAGGCAGGAATATTCTGCTGAACCTGACGCTTGCGTTCGGTTATAATCCGGAAATGAAACTCAGTTACCGCGATCCCTGGTTTGGTGGCTCACTGAAGCTGATGACCAATGTTTCAGTCTTCCATAAAAAAGTACGCAGCAACAATCTCGATTTTGATCACGTTGATGACGAGCGCTCCGGCATTGACTGGCTGATCGGACGACGATTCGGACATTATTTATCCACCTATATTTCGCTCGGCTATACCCAGCTTTCTCACCCGGAACTGACCTTATCACCAACCGGAACGGACAAGTATTCCGTCGTCGCTTTACACGCTCGCTTTGATAACCGCGATTTACACGAATACCCGCATGAGGGCATGGATTTGCATCTGTGGGGGCTGCGTGTGCAATATCGTGAACCGATAACATATCATCGTTATGGAGGCGAATGGCAGCAATATATTCCGGTCGGTACGTATTCCACCATCGCCTTACGAACGAAAGCCAATCTGGGACAGGGTACAATTCCGCTTTATGATCACATGTTCCTGGGATTCGGTAATCGCATCCGCGGAGAATTTCATGATAAATACGAAGGTGAAAACCTGTTAATGGGGTCGATTGAATTTCGTTTTCCCATTAAGAAAATAACCTATTTCGACATTACAGAATTAGCGCCACCGGGATTCGAAAGCTATTATCAGAATCTGAAATTTGGTATTAGCGCGGGCATATTCTATGATATCGGTGCGGTATGGTACCAAAATGAGCCGTTGCAACAACGGCATCGGCACGATGGTTTTGGATTCGGACTGCATTTTCATGTGCCATACGTCGAACTCATCCGCTTTGAAATGGCGTTTGATCGCGAATTAAATTACCAGTTCATAGCCGAAACCGGGCTGGCGTTTTAGCAACAAATTCCTGCAGCTTACGAGGCAATTCCATGCACCATCTTGAATATTTTTATGTTCCATCAACTGAAATTAGCGGTGATGAACTTTTCATTCGCGGTTCTGAACTAAAGCACCTGGCAAGCGTGATGCGAAAAAAGCGCGGTGACATCGTTCAGGTGACGGATGGTCATGGCTTGTTATACACGGTGATGATCGCTGAAATCAGTAAACAACAGGTGACCTGCTTTATCCAAAAAAAGAGTCGATTTCGCAATGAACCAATGCTACACCTTTCATTGGCTTCGGGGATTCCTAAAAGTGGACGGTTCGACTGGATCATTGAGAAGGGCACGGAGATCGGTGTGTCAGCATTTTATCCGCTGATCACCGACCGATCTGTAAACAAAGGCAGTGACGGCAAACAAAAACGTTGGCAGAATGTTGCGGTTGCTGCCATGAAACAATCCACCCGCTGCGTGTTACCGGAAATAGCGCAGCCACAAACTGTGCAAGATTTCCTCGCCAAACCGACAACGTACGACTATCAACTTATCGCTCATCCGGGAGAAGGCGTCGAGCATCTTTCGAAAATCACCCTGGACTTGAAACAGAAAGCCGCACGAGTTACATCGATAAAAAAAGCGGTCATTCTTATTGGGCCGGAAGGTGGATTTACAGTCGATGAATTACAGTCAGCACAATCGTTGCATTATCATCAATTTTCATTAGGAGACCGTCGTCTCAGAACCGAAACGGCAACGATTGTTTCCGCGGCAATTGTTATGGAACTCATAAATAATTTAACTTGATGATTGAAATTTTCAATGTTTTATTGCAGCCTAAATTTAGTCAGAGATTCAATAAATCTGAACAATTGAATATCTTCATAGATATCACGACAAAAATATCCAATCAACGTCATCTCAAAATTATATCCCTAACCTGAATTATTCACAAACATGGAAAACATGGAAAAATTAAGTAAAAATGATACAACTTTCAAAAAGCAAACGTTCAAAGC
>JAFGDW010000324.1 GCA_016931935.1 Candidatus Zhuqueibacterota bacterium
CCGCGAATTGCGCGAATGGACGCGAATAGAAATTTATTAAGTCTTATAAAAACAATTGATGAAAATTATTGAAATTCGTGGTTAAGCTCTTTTTAGAGTGGACTCATTTATAAAATATAAGGAAAATGAATTTTCAGGAGTTGTCCATGAATTATCGGATAGCCATTATTTTATCGTTTCTCATTCTTCAAAGTGGTTGCTTAAAAAAAGCAAATATGGAAAGTAAGCCGTCACCCCGATCGATCAATATTGATTCTGCAAAAATGACCGGCAAATATATCATCCCCAACTGTCCGGACTATTTGCATACGGCGGTGTTCTACCAAATTTACCCGCAGACATTTTACGATTCCAATGGTGATGGGATTGGCGATTTGCAGGGTATCATCGAAAAGCTGGACTACGTGAAAAGCCTGGGTGTGGATGGCTTTTGGATCAATCCTTTCTTTAAATCTCCGTTTCACGATGCCGGCTACGACGTATCCGATTATTACAACGTTGCCCCGCGTTACGGCATAAACGACGATGCGAAGCGTATGTTCGACGAAGCTGAAAAGCGCGGCCTGAAAGTTTTGTTCGATTATGTGATCAGCTATACAAGCATCGAACATCCCTGGTTTCAGGAATCGGCTAAACAGGCAAAGAACAAATACTCCAACTGGTATATATGGACCGACAATACGTGGATTAATCCACCTGATGTGTACAAAGATACTTTCATCAAAGGTTACAGCCGTCGTAATGGCCAGTTTATGCGAAATTTTTATTGGAGCCAACCGGCATTGAATTTCGGATTTGCCAAACCCGAAGCGGACTGGATGTTGCCGATCGATCACCCCGATGTGCTGGCGCTGCAGCAGGAATTGAAAAACGTGCTGCGTTTCTGGATGGACATGGGCGCTGATGGCTTCCGGGCGGACATGGCCGGAGCGCTCGTGAAAAATGCCAACATGACCGGCAACGATCAGTTTTTCAGCACCCGCGACGAAGGCACCAAAAAATTCTGGAATGACATCCGCACAATTATGGATACGGAGTATCCCGGCTCGTTTATGGTGGCTGAGTGGTCGCACCCGGAATCAGCGCTCAATGGCGGTGGCTTTCATGCGGACTTTTTCCACTGGTTTCCTGGCTATAATGATATTCTGCAAAAAGAAAGCTGGCGAATTCTGAATGGTTATTCCGAAGGACACAGTTATTTTGATAGAGACGGGAAGGGAAATATTACAGGATTTCTGGCCAGTTATCTTCCACAATACGAAAAAACCGTTGGCAAAGGCTACATAAATCTTCCATTAGGTAATCACGATTTGTCACGCCTGAATATCAATCGCAACGTGGATGATTTGGAGATTATTTATGCATTCTCGCTGACCATGCCGGGAATACCGTTCATTTTTTATGGTAATGAAATTGGTATGCGCCAGCTTTACAATCTGCCCTTTGTCGAGGGCGCCTACAAACCACGCGCCGGTGGCCGCACACCGATGCAATGGACCAGTGGCGTCAACAAAGCCTTTTCCACCGCATCACCGGATCAACTGTATTTGCCGGTGGATACAGCCCCGGATGCGCCCAATGTCGATGATCAACAGAACGATCCGAAATCACTGCTTAACCGCGTACGTCGACTGATTGCCCTTCGCAAACAGGAAAAAGCATTGCGCGCCTATGCTGAGTTTGTTCCGGTGTACGCTAAAGAAAATACCTATCCGTTTATCTACGCCCGCGCCTGTGATAATGAAAAAATTTTGGTTGTGTTGAATCCGGCAGAAACAAAATCGACCGCCAAATTCAGCTTGACACCAAAAATTGGTAAATTTGAATTATTGGCAGGAAAAGAGGTGGAAATAATAATGAAGGGGAAAAAAGTGACGATGACGGTTGAAGGGCAGAGTTACGCAATTTATAAAATGACGGAGTAAGCGCCCACGGATCACAAAAATAAAGTAATTGCATGGAATTGATTGTGAGTATTCTGCCACTCTAAAATATAGATGAGAAAATTAATATCAATTGAGAAGAATTCAATACACCTGATGTTTTAAACATCAAGGCGGGAGTAGAGCGGGCAAAAAAAATTCTTTTAATAGTATAATAGCTAAACATCCCCTTGAGCTTGTTTCGTTGCCGCAAGCGGCGAAACGAGATCGTCCCCTTTGGAAGGGGGAGAATATTCCAGCCCGCACGTTTTTTGGCGGGATGGAATTAGGAGGATGTTCTCCGAAGATGAGAAATTACCTCCATCCAATTAGTTGCACTACACAACTCAATTTTGAATGCTTGTTGTATTAAGGGAAAATGTAAGTTACGCAATATATAAAACAAAAGGACATTCATAATGAAAATATCGACATCACTATTTTTTCTGATTTTAACATTATGCTTCACGCATAATACCACCCGTGCTGCATATGAAAAGCGACCCGACGGCATTATCATTCACCCGGAAAAACATGCCGATACCGATCCGGCGTTGCTTAAAATTCAGATCTGTAGCGATGACATCATTCGCGTTACAGCATCACCAACGGATGAATTTTCATCACGGCAAAGTTTGATGGTTGACAAAACCAGGTGGTCACCTGTTACATGGGCGGTTAAAGAAACCGGTGATGAAATTGAAATAAGCACAGCGAAATTAAATCTCAAACTGCATGAAAAGACCGGTACAATTACGTTCCGCGACGCCAATGGTAAACTTCTGCTTGAGGAAAAGGTTAAAGGGAGCAAAGTCATCACGCCGGCCACGGTTATGGATGAACAGACATGGCATATTCAGCAACTGTTCAATTCCCCTGCTGATGAAGCGTATTACGGATTAGGCCAGCATCAGAATAATGTCATGAATTATAAAGGTCATGATGTTGATCTGTGGCAGTTGAATATTGTGGCAGTGGTGCCGTTTTTGGTGTCCAACAAAAATTACGGAATTTTATGGGATAACAATTCCCGCACCAAGGTTGGCGATATTCGCGATTATCAATCGTTGTCATCGCTCACATTAATTGATAAAAATGGCCAACCGGGCGGATTAACGGCTGAGTATTTCAAAAACGCGGATTTCACGAATTTGTACACAACATGCACTGAGCCGCGGATTGAGCACGAATTTCTTGATGTCAACGATCCGTACCCCGATGGATTTCAGGAAAATGTCAAGGCAGTTCGCTGGAGTGGGGAGATTGAAGCTAAAGAAACCGGCGAGCACAAGTTCCGGCTGTATAGCTCCGGCTACACAAAAATGTGGCTGAACGGCAAATTGATCGTGGATAGCTGGCGGCAAAACTGGCTGCCGTGGACGTATCTCCCTCGGCTAAACATGGAAGCCGGTAAGCGCTATGCCATTAAAATTGAGTGGATTCATACCGGTGGCTATATGGGATTAAAATGGTTGCCCCCAACAAATGTCGACTATAAAAATACCTTATCGCTGTACTCGGAAGTCGCCGACCAAATCGATTATTATTTTATCCATGGTGAGAATCCGGACAGCGTTATTTCCGGTTACCGGCACATCACCGGCAAAGCCACGATGATGCCCAAATGGGCAATGGGATTGTGGCAGTGCCGCGAGCGCTATCAATCGCAGCAGCAATTACTTGATGTTGTAAAAGAATTTCGTGATCGCCAAATTCCCCTGGATAACATTGTACAGGACTGGTTTTACTGGAAAGAAGACCAGTGGGGCAGCCATGAGTTTGATTCAACACGATTCCCCGATCCGGTCAGCATGATCCAACAACTTCACAACGATTTGCACACGCACATTATGATTTCCGTCTGGCCTAAATTCTATGTCGGCACTGAGCATTATAAGGAATTTAATGAAAAGGGCTGGCTCTATAAACGAAATGTCGAAAAGAAAGAACGCGATTGGGTCGGTCCCGGCTATACGTCAACGTTTTATGATCCGTACAGTCAGGGCGCGCGTGATCTCTTCTGGACGCAGATCAACGAGCACTTGTTCAGTAAAAATATTGACGCCTGGTGGCTCGATGCAACCGAGCCCGATATTCATTCCAATTTGTCGCGTCCTGAAACACGGCTGCGTATCGGCCCAACAGCATTGGGAACAGTCGCCCGTTATCTGAATACATTCTCCCTGATGAATTCCAAAGGCATCTATGAAGGCCAGCGGCAGGTAAAGCCGAATCAGCGTGTGTTCATCCTGACCCGTTCGGCATTTGCCGGTCAACAGCGGTACTCAGCAGCCACCTGGAGCGGTGATGTTGCGACACGGTGGTACGATTTAAAAACGCAAATCCCGGCTGGTTTAAATTATTGTCTGTCAGGTCTCCCTTACTGGACAACTGATATCGGTGGCTTCGCGGTGGAGCCGCGGTTTGAGCGCAATGTCACCCCGGAAAATCTGGAAGAATGGCGTGAATTAAATGTACGCTGGTTTCAGTTCGGCACATTTTGTCCGCTGTTTCGGGTGCATGGCCAGTTTCCATATCGTGAGATGTTTAACATTGCTCCGGAAGATCACCCGGCCTATCAGACGATGCTGGCTTACGATAAACTACGTTATCGCCTGATGCCTTATATTTATTCGCTTACCGGCATGGTTACGCACAACGATTACACGATCATGCGTGGGCTGGTGATGGATTTTGGCAACGATAAAAATGTGTTGAATATTGGCGATCAGTTCATGTTTGGTCCGGCGCTGCTCATTAATCCGATTACGGATTATCAGGCACGGTCGCGGCAGGTATATCTGCCGGCGGGCGCCGGGTGGTACAATTTAAGGACTGGAATATTTGAAACGGGTGGACACACTATGTCTGCAGATGCGCCATTAACGGATATTCCCATTTATGTAAAAGCCGGCTCAATTATCCCGTGCGGTCCGGCGATTCAGTACACCGATGAAAAACCGGCAGACCCGATCCGATTGTTTGTTTATACAGGGGCAGACGGCAAATTTTTGTTATATGAAGATGAAGGCACAAACTTCAATTATGAAACCGGCAAATTTACGACAATTCCGTTCCAATATAATGAAAAATATAGGCAACTGACTATTGGCAAACGAACCGGCGAATTTGACGGCATGCTGGCTGAACGTACGTTTGAAATTGTATGGGTGATACAAGATAAACCGTCCGGACTGGATTATGAAAAACAGGCGGATGATATTGTAAAGTATAATGGTTCGGAATTATCTGTGAGAATGAAGTAAAGAAGGTTTAACCACGAACCACACTAAACACACGAAAAAAATTTTGTTCGTGTATTTAGTGTGGTTCGTGGTTCAAAAAAGGCAACTCAATGAAAAAGACTAATCTGAAAATTATATCCGCAATTTGTATTGCATCGCTGGTTATATTATTTTCTACTCAATGCACAAAACCAGTTATATCTGCTCGTACGGTGACAAGCATGAACAAAGACTGGAAATTCCAAATCGGTGATGTTGACAATGCTTACGCTGTGTCGCTGAATGATGTTGAGTGGCGTATTCTTAATCTTCCACACGATTGGAGCATCGAAGGCAAATTCAGCAATGACAATCCGGCAACACCGGGCGGCGGTGCATTACCCGGCGGGATTGGTTGGTACCGCAAGCATTTTTTGCTGCCAAAGTCCGATTCCGATAAAGTGGTTTTTATCGATTTTGATGGCGTCTACCAAAACAGTGAAGTATGGATTAACGATCACTATCTCGGAAAACGGCCGTATGGTTATATTTCGTTTCGTTATGAATTAACACCCTGGCTGCATTTTGGAACACAGGAAAATGTTATCGCTGTGAGAGTGGATAATTCGCAGCAGCCGAATTCACGCTGGTACACCGGCTCGGGAATTTATCGTAATATGTGGCTGACCATCACCGACCCGGTTCACGTCGATCATTGGGGGACATTCGTTACTACGCCAAATGTATCTGACAATGCGGCCACGGTTTCGATAAAAACGCAAGTACGAAATCAGACCGTCGAATCCCGGAACATCAATGTTAAAACCACGCTGCTCGATATGGGCGGAAAAGTTATTGCTACGCTGACGAATTGGGTACAAATTCCAGCGGATTCATCCATTGAAGTCACACAGCAAACAATGGTATCTTCACCCAAGTTATGGTCAGTCGAACGACCCACGCTTTACAAGGCAATCTCCCAAATAATTTACAATGCGAAGACCGTTGATGATTACACCACATCATTCGGCATCCGCACATTCAAATTCGACAGTGAAAAGGGCTTTTTTCTTAACGGCAAATCCATGAAGATTTTGGGCGTCTGTAACCATCACGATCTGGGGTGTCTGGGAGCAGCTATAAATGTACGGGCAATCGAACGACAACTGGAAATTCTCAAGGCCATGGGGTGCAACAGTATCCGGACATCACATAATCCGCCGGCGCCGGAATTGCTCGATCTTTGTGATCGAATGGGATTTCTCGTTCAAGATGAAGCATTTGACATATGGAAGAAAAACAAGAGTCCGTTCGACTACGCCATGCATTGGGATGAATGGCACAAACGCGATTTAACGGATTTTATCCGCCGCGACCGCAACCACCCGAGCATTATCACCTGGAGTATCGGTAATGAAATTCTCGAACAATGGGATGCATCAGGAACGGAAATGACTAAGGAATTGGCGGCGATTGTCAGAGATTGGGATTCGACCCGGCCAATCACGTCGGCATGTAACGATCCAAAACCATCGAATTATATCATCAAATCCGGTGCGCTGGATTTAATTGGCTACAATTATCACCATGAAGATTTTCTGAATTTTCACAAAGACTTTCCCGGTAAGAAATTTATTTCCACTGAAACCAATTCATCTTTGGCAACGCGCGGCTCGTACGACATGCCATCGGATAGCGTGCGGATTTGGCCGGTGCAATGGGATATTCCAGTCGCTGGTAATCCTGACTGGACGTGCTCGTCGTACGATAATTGCCGCGCCGGCTGGGGTTCGTCGCATGAGGATACCTGGCGGCTGATTAAACACAACGATTTTCTATCCGGCTTGTACATTTGGACCGGCTTTGATTATCTGGGAGAACCGACACCCTATTCCTGGCCGGCACGCAGTTCGTATTTTGGATTAATCGATCTGGCTGGCTTCCCCAAAGATGCATATTATTTCTATCAGAGTGAGTGGATAACTGAACCGATGCTGCATCTGTTCCCCCACTGGAATTGGAATGACGGGGACGTGATTGATGTGTGGGTATACACAAATGTGGATGCGGTTGAATTATTTTTGAATGATAAATCACTGGGCACACAGCAGAAAACTGACAATGTTTACAAATTGGTTTGGAATGC
This sequence comes from Candidatus Zhuqueibacterota bacterium, assembly GCA_016931935.1. GTDB lineage: Bacteria > Zhuqueibacterota > Zhuqueibacteria > Thermofontimicrobiales > Thiofontviventaceae > Thiofontivivens. The sequence goes on from JAFGDW010000324.1 coordinate 7,293, forward strand.
GCTATTCACGCCTGGTACACTGCGGGCTGTCGGTTTCAAAAATGGAAAACAGATACTTGAGCAGAAAATCCAAACAGCAGGCGCTCCGGCGAAAATTGTCATGTGGGCGGATCGCAATATCATTTCTGCTGATGGCCGGGATTTATCTTTCGTTACGGTGAAAGTGCTCGATGCTGCCGGAAATCTGGTTCCCCATGCTGATAATATGATCTCGTTCGATATTAAAGGCAATGGCTTCATCGCTGGTGTTGATAATGGACTTCAGACCAGTCATGAACCATTTCAGGTAAACTATCGGAAGGCATTTAACGGCTTGTGCCTGGTGGTCGTGCAGGCGACGGAGAAAGCTGGGAACATCACTTTAGGTGCGATATCTGACGGATTGGAATCAGCACGGGTGGTGATTAAAACGGAGTAGCGACCTCCCCTGAAATCCGCAGTCTGATTTCTGTCCCTTCCTTTTCAAGGCGGGGATTTTACATGACTCGGTTTAATGTACTTAACGTAAAGTGGTTTTCAGATTTTACCTTCATTCCCTTCATTACGAAGGAAGGGATTAGGGAAAGGTTCAAAAATGAAAATTTGAAAACCACTTTGGACTCTATATAAATATCATAAAGTTCAAATAAAATGGTAATCCAAAAAGAGTTATTACGTAGCTATGTGCTTGTCTTATTACTTCTGCTGCTTGGTTGTGCAACTACCAGCCAGCACGATGTGTTTTTATTTTCCTATTTTAAAGGCAATGGTGAAGATGGCCTGCATCTCGCGTACAGTCGAGATGGCTTTAACTGGCACCCGCTGAACGCGGATCAACCTTTCTTAAAACCAGATGTCGGCAATGCAAAACTGATGCGCGACCCGTGTATCGTGCAAGGACCGGATGGAAAATTTCACATGGTCTGGACGGCTGGTTGGTGGGAAAAAGGTATTGGGATTGCCCATAGCACTAATTTGAAAGAATGGTCGCAGCAGCAGCTTATTCCGGTGATGTCACATGAACCGACGTCGGTGAATTGTTGGGCGCCGGAAATCTTTTATGACAAAGCAAGCCGTCAATACTTGATTTACTGGGCGACAACCATTCCCGGACGTTTTCCGGAAACAGAAGATACTGGCGATAATGGTCCGGATGTTACCCTGAATCATCGTATTTATTATGTGACGACAACAGATTTTCAAACCTATTCGAACACAAAATTATTATATGATGATGGTTTCAACGTCATTGATGCGACGATAGTGAAAAATGGCAAGCAATATGTGATGTTTATTAAGGACGAAACAGTCCGACCGGAACCCAAAAAGAATCTCCGGATAGCGTTTGCCGATCATATTTCCGGTCCATATTCACCGGCCTCGGCGCCGATTACCGGAAATTATTGGGCGGAAGGCCCGACGGTAATCCGTGTAGACAATCGCTGGCTGGTCTATTTTGACAAGTACACAGCGCATCGCTTTGGTGTGATTGCTTCCCATGATTTGCAAACATGGACTGACCTTTCCGATTCACTGCACGTCCCCGATGGCATCCGCCATGGCACTGTATTCCGGGTAGATGAATCGATTTTACATGGTTTATTAACCGTTGGACAATAACGGTTGATCGTCAACAAATTCAGTAAATTACACCCATTCTGTTTTTCTCGGGAGGAAAAATGAAATTGGATTACCTGCTTATCCTCATCTTTATGGTATGTTTATGTGTGCCATTATTTGCACAAGCCCCAAATTGTTTTTTAGATGACTTTCAATCAAAACTCGCTGAAATTCCGGATTATATAGATAAAACCAAAACGGCAAATGATCCTACCGTAACCATCACAATCGATGCAAGTGATACGCTCGCGCCGGTATCTCAATATCTTTTTGGTAATGCCGTGGCAGCCTGGCTGGGGAATTTATCCGGTCAGGAAAAGTTGATGGAGAATCTTGAATTACTAAATTTACCGCTTTTGCGATTCCCTGGTGGGAGTTGGTCGGACGTCTATTTTTGGGGTGATCGTAATGCACGCGACATTCCTGGATTGCCCGATTCATTGGTGGATGGCACAAATGGCAGCAAATATCGCTTCACGCCGTACATGGGATTTGCCAGTAGCTGGACGATGACTACCGATGATTATTATGCAATTCGCGACCGCCTGGATTGCCAGGGATTACATACGATAAATTATGGCTATGCCCGTTACGGTCGCACCGAAAAGCCAGTGGAACAGGCTGCGCATTACGCGGCAGAGTGGGTGCGTTACGATAATGGCCGCACCAAATTCTGGGAGATTGGTAATGAAAACGGTGGCCCGTGGGAAGCCGGTTGGCAGATTGATCCACGCTATAATCAGGATGGACAGCCAGAGGTTATTACCGGCGAATTATACGGCAAGCATTGCAAAGTATTTGCCGATTCAATGAAAAAAGCGGCTGCAGAAACCGGGGATACGATTTATATCGGCGCCCAGATTTTGCATTACGATGCTACCAATAGCTGGAATGTGGCCGACCACGGCTGGAACGAAGGTGTGTTCCGCGAGGCCGGCGATGTCATCGATTTTTACGTCGTGCATAACTATTTCAGCGCCAATACCGGAAAGTACCATTCCCGTAATCTGTTGGATGCCGGCGCCAACACTACCACACAAATGATCAACTTTATCCGTGCGGATATTACTGCGAAAGGTGCACCGAATTTGCCGGTGTCCATTACTGAATGGAATATCGATCCGGCGGATCAGATTCGGTCGTCGATAATTGGCGGGATGCAGGCGGTAATTATTTTTTGCGAGCTGGCCAAACAGCAATACGGGATGTCCTGCCGCTGGCTGGTTGCTAATTGGGAAAACGATGGTATGTTTTATCGCGGCAACGATTCTTCCATTCCCGAGTGGACGCCGCGACCGGAGTATTTTTATATCTACTATTTACATAAAACATTTGGCGATCATATCGTCAGCGCAACGAGTTCGCAAGTCGATTTTACCGCGTATGCAACGACGTTTGGTTCGGGTGAGGCTGGCATTGTGGTCGTTAATAAAGCAAAATCTGAGCAAACTGTAAAACTGGATATCAGCCATTTCAAGGCCGGTGATCGTTATTATATTTACTCGCTGGTTGGCGGCACGGATGACGAGAATTTCTCCCAGGTTGTTTCGGTAAACGAATATCCACCCGATATTCAGGTGGGAGGCCCGCGTTACGATCTGGAATATATTGAAGCCGATGCCTATCCGATTGACAATGACATTAAATTTGTTTCACCGGGTCGCTCCGTACAGTTTATTTTAATCGAAGCTGGCGATAATATGATCGGCATCGAAGATAAATACGGACACGATCGTTCAACGATTCCCGGTTCATTTAAAGTGTACCCGAATCCTGCCAATGATTCTTTCAAAATAAAATTTATGAATAATACGTTTACACAGGTCGATATCTATAATATTCTGGGAATGGTCGTCCACTCCGAAAAAATTGATCCATCGATGGCAGTGCTGAATTTACATCCCAACTTGACTTCTGGTCAATATTTTGTTAAATTACGAAGTGATGTGGATGTGCAAGTACAGAAACTGGTGATTTGCAAATAGTTTTCACATTTAAGTACGGGGCTGTATTAAAAGTCGTAATTAGTATAACTTCTTCATGCTAAGCGAAGTCGAAGCATGTTGATTTATTAAAAATTATCATCCTTCGACGGAGTATTATCCTGAGCTTGATGAAGGACTCAGGATGAACGTCGAAAAGACTTTTAATACAGCCCCGTGAATAGCTCATTTTCTATAAAAATTCATGACATACAATCTCCCAAAATGGTTCCGATATTTAGCAATCCCGCTCATTGTGGTAATGCTGAATCACCCCGTCAACGCCCAGAATAACAAATTAAAATTTGAGCATTTGTCGATTGCTGATGGATTGTCGAATGGCACGGTGAATTGTATTATGCAGGACAGCCGCGGCTTTATGTGGTTTGGCACCAGCGACGGCCTGAACAAATTTGATGGCTACAATTTCACGACTTACAAAAGCACAACTGAAACCCAGTCGTCCACAAATAGCTATGAAGTCGTAGCACTGATGGAAGACAGTCATGCAAATATCTGGATTGCGACCAAACGTAGTGGACTCAATCTTTATGATCGTTATACCGAGCGTATTGCCAATATAGTTCCGGCAATGGATGTGAACCATGTTGTGGAAGCAAGCTACGTGTTTTGCATTATGGAAGGGAATGCCGGGAACATCTGGTTTGGGACAATCACAGGATTGTATACATATAATCCGCAGACGCAGACATTCAGCAAATTCCTGTCCGACAGTTCCAATGTTCGCAGTCTAAGCAATAATAGTATCCGTTGCCTGTTTGAAGATCGTAAGCAGCGACTCTGGATCGGTACCGCAGATGGTTTAAATTTATATGATCGGGAGACCAGCGATTTTGTTCGCTATCTCACGGCGGGTACAAACGAAACCCCGATGGATATTCGCGGGATTTACGAAGATGCGAACGGTCAACTATGGCTGAGTGTCTATTTCGGCGGACTTATCTGCTTTGATCCGGATAAAAACACCGTAAAACTTTATTTGCATAATAACGGCGATTCCGGTACGATCAGCACGAATCAATTGTTCTGTATTGCCGGGGATGATCAGGGGAAGTTGTACATTGGCACGGAAAACGGCGGACTGAATATTTTCAATATACAAACCGAAGAATTTTCGCAGTACGTGTTCAATGTGGATGATGAAAAAAGTATCAACAGCAATTCAATATATTCGATTTATGTCGGGAACAACGGCATGCTGTGGTTGGGCACGTTTAATGGTGGTATCAATTATACCAGCAATCAGTCACAGGGATTTCATCACTATAAGGTCACCCAGGGCGGATTAAATAATCCATACATTCTCAGCATCGCCGAAGACCGTTACCGCAATTTGTGGATCGGTACGGATGGCGGCGGATTGAATGTGCTTGATCAGAAAACCGGACACTATCAGCATTACATGCACGACAAAAACGATCCGTCCAGCCTGAGCGCGAATGAGGTTACGGCGGTATTTATCGATAGTTATGATCAGATTTGGGTAGGTACATACCGTGGCGGCCTCGATCTGTTTGATCCGCAATCCGGCACATTTACTCATTCCCGTAATGATCCTGCCGACTCGTTAACAATCCGGCACAATTTCATTCAAACTATTTTTGAAGATCGCGATCGCAATTTGTATATCGGTTCATTTACCGGGCTGGATCAATACAATCGAAAAACGAAAACATTTCGCCGTTTTAACTATCCGATCATTCAGGATGGTGTGCTGTCGATGTTGGAAGACAGCCGGGGAAATTTGTGGATTGGCACCTATCAGGGACTCAGTTTTGTTGATAAAAAAGGTTACACGGTCATCAACTATATTCATGATTTCAACGATGAGACGTGCGCTGTACCTGACATCTGTTATGCATTGTGGGAAGACCGCAACGGCCATGTTTGGGTTGGTGCGGCCAAAGGATTGTTTCGCTTTGATAAAACCGAGCAACGTTTTGTCCGCTATCAAACCAGTGATGGCTTGCCCAATAATTATGTTGCCGGCATTGCTGAAGACCGACAGGGGAATTTGTGGCTAAACGCTGGGCAGCAGATACTGAAAATGGCACATGCCACACAGTTTTCGGAAAAGCCGATATTTACATCGTTTGGTATTCATGAAGGTGTGAAAGGATTGTACCTTTCTAAAAGTGGTGATATTTATTTTGGTGGCAATAACGGATTGAACGTTTTCTCGCCGGACAGAATGACACAAAATCCGTATATCCCGCCAGTGGTGCTTACCAATCTTAAAATATTCAATAAAGATGTTCCAATTGGCATCGATGATTCCCCGCTAAAACAGCACATAACTGAAACAACAGAACTTACGCTGGCCCACAGGCAATCCGTGTTTACGTTTGAATTTGCCGCACTGAATTATATTTTCCCGGAAAAAAATCAATATGCATTCATCATGGATGGTTTCGAAAAGGAATGGAACTACGTCCGCACTCAACGGTCGGCCACCTACACCAATCTTGACCCGGGCGAATATGTGTTCCGTGTCAGGGGATCAAATAATGATGGCGTGTGGAATGAAACCGGCGCAGCAATTCGCATAAAAATCATTCCGCCGTGGTGGCAAACATCATGGACGTATATGGTGTACATCCTTACGTTTTTTGGTGTACTGTTCAGCATTTGGCGTTTTCAATTAAATAAAGCGCGAATGAAACATGAACTAGCGCTGGAACATTTGCATGCAGAAAAGCTTGAAGAAATCAATCGGATGAAGTCACGGTTTTTTTCCAATGTCACACATGAATTCCGCACACCGTTAACATTAATTATGGGCCCAATTCAACAGGTTTTCGCCGGCGACCTGACCGGACAATTCAAAGATCAGTGTAAAATGATTATCCGTAATAGCCGCAAGTTATATCAGCTCATTAATCAATTACTCGATCTGTCGAAACTTGAAGCCGGGCACATGCCGCTGCAAACCCGTAAGGAAAATATTGTAGCGCTGCTTAAGGATCATGTGGTGTCGTTTTCCGCATTGGCTGAACGCAAACACATTAATTTGCAGTTTTCTGTGTTAACAAATTCCCATAATGGTAGCGATGCGATCGACGTTTATCTGGATCAGGACAAATTTGAAAAAATTATCTACAATCTGTTGTCTAACGCAATTAAGTTTACGCCGGAAGATGGTGAGATTCGTCTTTATGTTCAAAAATTTCGATTTCAGAGTCGTTTTTCGAATATCGTCGAATTAGATCAAGAACCAACTCGTCACAACAAGATGTTCACGTTCCTGAAAAGTGCTTTTATGCTGCGGACAGACAACCAACGAAATGATGCGACCAATACGATGATTGTGAAGTTTCCACATGGTTTCGTTGAAATTATTATTAGTGACAATGGCATCGGTTGCCCCGAAGAAAGCATCGATAAAATTTTTGATCGGTTTTATGAAGTAGATGATGCCCGTTACCCTCGGCACGAAGGTACCGGGATAGGACTGGCGTTGACAAAAGAATTGGTGGAATTGCATTCCGGAACGATTTCGGTGGAAAGCGCGTATGGTAAAGGCTCAACGTTCACTGTACGTCTGCCATTGGGACGTGATCACTTGAAGGACAATCAAATTATTCAGGAGCCGGCGTTTAGCGAGCAGGGCGATATGATTTCGATACCAGAAATGGATGAGATACAAGACGATCACGATACTGATGATTTAATCCGCACAAAATTGCTTTCCCGACGGAAACTACCGATGTTACTGATTGTGGAAGATAATGCTGATTTCCGCGATTATCTCAACGATTGCCTGCATCACGACTATCTGGTGATTTCTGCGCGGGATGGCAAAGAAGGACTGGAAAAAGCAATCGAGCGTATCCCTGACCTGATCGTTAGTGATGTGATGATGCCGGAAATGAACGGATTTGATTTGTGTCATCAAGTGAAAACAGACGAGCGTACCAGCCACATTCCGGTGATTTTGCTCACCGCTAAAGCCTCGGGTGAAAGCAAAATTGAAGGGCTGGAAACCGGCGCTGATGATTATGTCGTCAAGCCGTTTGAGATAAAGGAGCTTAAGGCGAGAATTCGCAATCTGATCGACCAGCGCCGCCAACTGCGACTGCGATTCAATCGCAAAGAAGGGCTTAAGCCCGAAGAAATTGCCACTACATCTGCAGATGAAAAATTTCTGCACAAAGCCCTGACTATTATCGAACAAAAAATGAGTGATCCCGATTTTAGCGTGGAAGAATTTGCCAAAGATATCGCGCTGAGTCGTGTGCAATTGCATCGTAAACTGCGTTCGCTCACCGGCCAGTCCACGAGTGAATTTATCCGAGTGGTCCGCTTGAACCGTGCTGCTCAATTGCTCAAACAGAATCATGAATCAATTACTCAAATTGCATTCCTTGTTGGTTTCAATAGCTCATCATATTTTAGCCGCTCGTTTATCAAACATTTTGGTGTCTCTCCCTCGGATTATGTGAGTGCGGGCTGATATTGATCACCTTTTTGTGCTTTTATTGCAGGTATACTACAGTGAAATTGGTTTTCGGATTTCTTCTTTAACTATTCTTCAATCCTTCCCTAACCTGAATTATTCACAAACATGGAAAACATGGAAAAATTAAGTAAAAATGATACAACTTTCAAAAAGCAAACGTTCAAAGC
>JAFGDW010000325.1 GCA_016931935.1 Candidatus Zhuqueibacterota bacterium
ATTCGCATAGATGAAAGTGCATGTTAGGATTTTGTCACACATGGCCAAGCCTACGTATAGTTACCTTAATGAAAATATTATAAGGAATGCAGACTATGTTATTTAATTCTCATTCCTAAATAGATAAAAAGTACGGGATAATACAAGATAAATAAACTATCAAAATTAAGGAGCAATGCATGAACATAACACACGCAAAAACGAAAGAAGTACTGAAATGGTTCGAAGAGATCACGAAAATTCCCCGTTGTTCAAAACATGAAGAAAAAATAGCTGCCTGGTTGATTGATTGGGCAAAGCAGAATAATTTCAGTTACAAAATGGATGATATTAAAAATCTAGTCATTCAAGTACCGGGATCGAAAGGATATGAAAATGCAGGTCCGGTCATCATTCAGGGACATCTGGATATGGTCTGCGAAAAGACACCCGATTCCACGCATGATTTCTCCAAAGACCCAATCAAACTGGTTTACGATGGTGAATGGCTAACTGCCGATAAAACCACGCTAGGCGCCGATAATGGCATCGCAATCGCAATGGCCATGGCCATGTCGCTGGACAAGGATTTGGCGCATCCGCCACTTGAATTGCTGTTCACTGTGGATGAAGAAACCGGACTGACTGGCGCGACAAAACTAAGTCCTGACCTGCTAAAAGGACGCATTCTTATCAATGTCGATTCCGAAGATGAAGGTGTATTTACTGTTGGATGCGCCGGTGGAATGAATACGTATACAACAATTCCCGTTAAAACTGAATCCATTCCGGCCGGGTATAAGGCATGCAACCTGGTTGCCGGAGGTATGAAAGGTGGTCATTCAGGTATTGATATTGCGATGGGCAAAGCGAATGCCATCAAGATTCTTACACGCGTTTTGTTTAAATTGGTCAAAGAAGTTGATGTTCGCGTGGCGGATATAAAAGGCGGCAGCGCGCACAACGCCATTCCCCGTGATGCCTCGGCAGTAGTATTCTTGGCTGCTGACGCTGTCAAAAAAGCTACGGACATTGTGTTGGAAAGTAGCAAAATCTGCAATAGTGAGTTCCAGAAAACAGATCCACAACTGGCAATTACACTGGAAGAAACAACTGCTTCAGTTAATCAGGTGCTGACTGCAGCTTCGACGAAAAACTTAATCAATTACCTGTACGCAGTACCTCATGGCGTTGCTGCCATGTCCCCGGATATCGAAGGGCTTGTGGAAACATCCAATAATCTGGCAAATATCAGTATGAAGGATGGAAGCATTCATGTATTGACCAGCCAGCGCAGTTCGGTCGTTACGCGTTTACAGGCACATACCAACCGGATTGAAGCCACTGCCGAACTTGCTGGCGGATCAGCACGCAGCGGCGATGGCTACCCACCGTGGCAACCGAATATGAAATCGCCATTGCTTGCAAAAAGTACGGCATTGTATGAAAAAATGTTCAACAAAAAACCGATTGTCGAAGTCATTCATGCCGGTTTGGAATGTGGTATTATCGGTGACAAATACCCGGGAATGGACATGATTTCAATTGGGCCCGATCTGCGCAACCCACACAGCCCGGATGAAAAAGTACACATTGGTGCAGTCGGAATGGTGTATGATTTTATTGAAGCATTATTGAAAGAGTTAAAATAAACCAGGAAATTTTTTCTATAGAGATGCATAGCGCATCGGGTAAAGTGTACTGCGAACAATTTATATCTTCGCAGCTATGCACGATGCGCATTGCTCTCTGCCCTAAAGTAAAAGAAATGTAAAAGTACTGTAACGGAATGGAAGTCGCCCAAAAAAGGCTTGCAAAAGTAACAAAAAATTGTTATAATAGGCCAGCTTTTCAGTTATCAAATAAGGTGTAATTCCATTTTGTCGGAATAACATTACATAATTTTCGGCAAATCCCTAACAGTGTTAAAGGAGTCGGATATGCCAGATGATGTGATTGAGATTGCGCAGGATGTGCCATCCCTGGAAGTTGTAAGTCATCTCTGCAAAGGTTGTGCCCTCTGTATTACCCACTGTCCACAACGATGTATCAGTTTTACCGAAAAATTCAATGAACTTGGATATAAATATGCTGCATATGACGGCGCCGGCTGCACAGGCTGCGGAGTTTGTTTTTATGTATGCCCGGAGCCCGGCGCTATCATTGTATATAAGAAAGTCAGGGAGAGATAACTATGCAGCGAGAGTTGATTAAAGGTAATGAAGCGGTTATTAAAGGCGCGCTCATGGCCGGCTGTAGCATGTATTTTGGCTACCCGATAACACCTGCCAGTGAAATTGCTCAGGCTGCTGCAGCGCTTTTTCCTCTTTTAGGCGGTACGTTTGTGCAAGCGGAAAGTGAAGTCGCGGCGATAAATATGGTATATGGAGCATCTGCTACAGGAGCAAGAGTCATGACCGCTTCGTCAGGGCCGGGATTAAGTTTAAAACAGGAAGGTATTTCCTATATCGCCGGTGCGCAATTACCATGCGTAATTATTGATGTAATGCGGGCGGGTCCCGGATTAGGAAATATATGGCCGGAGCAAGGGGATTATAATCAGATTGTTAAAGGTGGGGGACACGGTAATTACAAAACGATCGTGCTTGCTCCCAACTCAGCGCAGGAAATGTGCGACTTAACAATGTTAGCGTTCGATCTTGCGGAAGAGTATCGTAATCCGGTTGTTGTGCTAACGGATGCATATATTGGCCAAATGATGGAACCGGTAGAATTCCCCCGATCCCGTAAAAAAGTTAAAAGACAGCCATGGGCTGTTCACGGCGATGCTGAAAGTCAGGGGAATCTGGTCTCTTCTATTTTAATGAATACAACATTGCTTGAAGATCATAATTTTGCGCTTCAGAAAAAATATGAGAAAGTCGCTCAGGAAAACACGCGATATGAAGCACTACATATTGACGATGCTGAATTGATATTAATCGGCTATGGAATTGTATCACGAATATTACTAAATGTCATGCAAATGCTTCGTGACCAGGGAAAAAAGGTCGGGATGATCCGTCCGATAACGCTATTTCCGTTTCCTCAAAAAGCAATTGCCGATGCCTGCGAAGTCGCTAAAAAAATTATGGTAGTTGAGTTGAGTAATGGTCAAATGCTCGATGACGTGAAATTGGCAGTTCAGGGAAAAAGTGAAATTGAGTTCTACAACCGGATGGGGGGAGCTGTTCCGACTGTGGATGAATTGCTTGAAGTTGTGCAAAAGTATATTTAAAATCACCAAAGGAGATGCGGAATGAAGGCTGCAGTATTGAAAAAACCATCCGCCTTTTATGATAAATTTGAACGCAAAGGTGGCGCCCATCAGGAAACAACGCATTATTGTCCCGGTTGTGGGCATGGAAATCTGCATAAGCTTATCGCCGAAGCGCTGACCGATTTCAATGTTGCTGATCGCACCATTTTAATTTCACCCGTTGGTTGTTCTGTATTTGCATATTATTATCTGAATGTCGGTAATGTGCAAGCTGCGCATGGACGGGCGCCCGCTGTGGCTACCGGTTTGAAACGTGCAAATCCAAATTCGATTGTTATCTCTTATCAGGGAGACGGAGACCTGGCAGCTATCGGGACTGCCGAAATTTTGCATGCCGCGAATCGAGGTGAAAATATTAGTGTATTTTTTGTAAATAATGCAATCTACGGTATGACAGGCAGTCAAATGGCGCCGACAACTCTGGTCGGGCAAAAAACCACGACAACTCCATACGGTCGTAAGGTCAGCAATGAAGGATTTCCGATTCGCATGGCAGAAATAATTAGCACGTTGGAAGCACCTGTCTATGTGGAGCGTACTGCATTAATTGATTTTAAGTCAATTAGCCGTACAAAACGAGCAGTGCGAAAAGTATTACAGAATCAGATTGAAAATAGAGGTTTTTCCTTTTTAGAAATACTTTCGCCATGCCCAACAGGCTGGAAATTATCAGCACCCGATGCACAACAATGGATTCGCGATTATATGCTGCCGGTTTTTCCGACAGAAGTATTTAAAGATACCACAAAAGATGCTGAGACGCTTCAATATTCGCATCGCGAATACACTGATGGTGAAGTTTTGGATGTACTTGGCCTTAGCGAACTAGGCGAGCGAAAAGAAGTCACGAAAGAATTCCTTGATAATTTTCCCGTTCAAAATATGAAAATTGCCGGTTTTGGCGGACAGGGTGTTTTATCTGCCGGTGTTGTCATCGCAGCGTGCGGAATGAATGAAAATCTGGATGTAACCTGGATTCCTTCGTACGGACCAGAGATGCGTGGCGGTACAGCTAACTGCAGCGTGATAATCAGCAACAAACGGATCGGTTCGCCATTAACAACAAAACCAAATGTGCTGATCGCCATGAATGGACCATCTCTGGATGCATTTGAGGATGACGTCGTGCCAAACGGATTGGTTATAATTAATTCATCTATAGTTGAACGCCGGGTTAAACGTAAGGATGTGGTTACGCTATATATTCCATTGACCGAAATCGCATCGAATCTCGGACTGACGGCAGCGGCCAATATGGTATGCCTTGGCGCTTACCTGGAATTTACAGGCATTATGGATTATAAACTGTTATTTGATGTTATCCCGAAAACAATCAAACGCAAAAACATGATCGAAACAAATATAAAGGCGGTTGAAGCTGGCGTTCAATATGTTCGGGAAAATGCAGGTAAAAATTAAGACTGTTCTGTTTATTATTACATACAGTATCCCATGCAAAGTTGAAAGGTAAAAGCTTCGCGGAATGTTGGTAGTATTCATGAATATCATTTAAATTTAAGAAATGCTGTGCGCTGGAATCAGGAATTAGATAGTTAATAAATAGATAGCAATATAGTTACAAAGTATATCAAGTAGTGTTACCCTGTACCAGTGGACAAAGATTATTACAAGCGTGGAGTGTCATGCTATATTCCACTTGTCAGGCGAACTACATATTTAATTCTCATTCTTCAACTACTTTCTTTTATCCACATCTTTAACGGGAACTTAATATTTGTTTGTTGAGTAAACTTAAGAATTTTATGTATTGATTCATTTTATGCTTTTTTTTCTCAATTCTATTTTGTATATTAGGCAATCTTGTTCAACGAACAAATGAAACGTGCTACGCGCTTCTTAAGTGCGTGGCACGTCGCATATATATTTGACGATCGCCATAAAAATCGACTAAAATAATAAAACTTGAACACATTCACAATGGATGTCTGGCACCGGATCAGGTGTTTTTGTACATATGCATAATTTTGAAAACATATTATATAATGAAATTTTACCATTAGTAACCAAACCGGGTCGTTATCTTGGCAACGAAAACCATGTAATAAAAAAGGATTGGTCAAAAGTTGATGTATCAATAGCCCTTGTTTTCCCGGATATGTATGAGCTGGGAATGTCCCATATCGGTTTGGAAATTTTATATCATATCCTGAACAGTCAATCACATGTGGTTGCGGAAAGGGTGTTTTCACCCGGGCAGGATTTGGAACTTATTTTACGGGAGCGCAGGCTCCCACTTTTTTCGCTCGAGACAAAACGACCCCTCAGCGAGTTTGATGTGTTGGGAATAACATTGCAATATGAGTTGCATTACACCAACATTTTGAACATTCTGGATATGGGTAACATTCCACTGGTTTCTACAGACCGGAAAGACGGGGATCCGATAGTATTGGCAGGTGGACCCGTTGCGTTCAACCCTGAACCCATGGCTGTGTTTTTTGATGCAGTTGTATTGGGCGATGGTGAAAAGATTGTGATAGAAATTGCAAACACCATCAGGGAACTGAAAGCAGCAAAGACAAGCCGACATAAAATATTAGAGCAGTTATCAAAAATTGAGGGTGTATATGTTCCCCAATTTTACGATGAAGTCGATGGCGAATTTATTACATTGACACCGAAGAATGGGGCGCCCGAAAAAGTTGTGGCACGGACAATTGATGGATTGGAAAAAAATTATTATCCAAAACGTCCACTAGTACCACTAATTGAAACTACCCACGATCGTTATGCAATTGAAATTATGCGGGGGTGCACACGGGGGTGTCGGTTTTGCAATGCAGGTTCTATTTACCGCCCGGTCCGGGAGCGATCAGTTGACGATATTGTTGCACAGGCAATCGAGGGAATTAAACAAACCGGTTATAATGAAATTTCCCTGTTATCGTTATCGACCTCGGACCATAGTCAGCTACCCGTATTGCTTAGCAAACTGGTATCCAGCTTCAGCGATCAATCAGTAAATGTTTCATTCCCGTCGTTACGTGCGGAGACATTTACACGCGAACTGGCCAAGCATGCTAAAACTGTACGGAAATCTGGTGTTACGCTTGCTCCAGAAGCCGGTAGCGAACGGCTTCGGAAAATTATCAATAAAACCAATACGAATGAAGATTTACTGCGAGCCGTAACAGTTGCTTTTGAAGAAGGCTGGAAAGTTGTAAAGTTGTATTTCATGATCGGTCAACCGGAAGAACAGATGGACGATTTGGAAGGGATCGTATCACTGGTTGCCGATGTCAGGCGAATCGCACGGCGAAATGGAGGAAAAGGGATAAACGTGAGCATCTCACCGTTTGTACCAAAACCACATACTCCGTTTCAATGGGCTGCGCAAAATTCCGTCGAACAGATTCAGGAAAAAGTATCATTCCTGACCAGCCATATCAAAAGCGACATGGTGAATGTAAGCTGGCGTGATCCCAATGTCTCATTGCTCGAATGTATATTGGGGCGCGGCGACCGAAAACTGGGTCCTGTTATCCGCAAAGCATTTGAATTAGGCGCCAAATTTGATGCCTGGACAGATCAGTTCCGGTTCGATATTTGGCTAAAAGCGCTTGGTAGTTGTGGTGTCGACATGAATCGATACACAGGTGCGATTGATTTGAACACAGCGCTTCCGTGGGAAATAATCGACAAGGGGATCACGAAAAGCTTCCTTAAGCGTGAATACAAAAAAGCACTAAGCGGTGAAGAAACGGAAGATTGCCGGTTAACCAGTTGCAATGCTTGCGGGATGATGGAACACCCGGTATGCCAATGTATAATTGATAAGACACGCAGACAAAAACACGTTACAGACAATCAGAATACGCAGGATGATTCTCAATTCGGTCGGTCGAAAAAATTTATCAAAACAAAGACTGAACCGACACCTCAGCAACTACGATTACAGTTTAAAAAATATGGTGAGATGAGATTTACATCCCATCTTGATATGACGCGATTGTTTGAGCGTGCGTTGAATCGCGCAGGAATTAAAATAGCCTACAGTCAGGGATTTAATCCTCATCCCAAAATGGCATTTGGCCCACCATTACCTATCGGATACACAAGTAATGCCGAGTATCTTGATGTGCAACTTTACAGAGAACGGGTATTCGGATTGCAAATTTTAATTAATAATCAGCTTCCCAAGGGTATTGAAGTAACCGATGCTAAAATTTTGTTTGGGAAGCCGGATTCACTCGTCTCTTCCATTAAAAGAGCCGACTACCAGATTAGCCTCACAAACTCTTTTGACCAATCCTATCTACAAAATAAAATCACTGAGTTACGTAGCTGTGAGACCATTTGTGTCAAACGGGAACGGAAAAATGATACCATTGAATTGGATATCAAACCATTTCTAATCGATCTGAAGCTTGGCAATTCACCTAATGAATTGCTGATTGCTACAGTGATGGAAAATGGACGTTCACTTCGAATTAATGAAATACTCAGTGAATTGCTGTCACTTTCAGAAACCGATATTTTACTGACTCCGGTAAAGCGTATCGGATTGTTTATGCAGCAAGGTGAAAACCAAATGGTTTCACCGTTGGAATTCTAACCTGCTTTCTCATTATTTCAAAAATTGAAAAGCAGTAAATTTGAGATAGGATATGATGAAAAAAGATATTATTATCAATTACGCAATTAGTGAAACGCGTATTGCCATCCTGGAAAATAAAAAATTAGTTGAATTATTTGTCGAGCGACCGGAAAATGAACGAACGGTTGGTGATATCTATTTGGGCCGTGTTGTCAATGTTGTCAAAGGCATTCGGGCGGCATTTGTTGATATTGGCCAAAATCAGGATGCGTTTCTACATTTCTCCGATGTCGGAGATACGTTTACCACAGTAAATTCGCTGGTCGATCTGACTAACGCTCAGTATCGTCCGGATAACATTCCGGTGGAAGATATAAAAGAAGGCCAGGAGTTACTGGTTCAAATTATTAAGGAGCCAATTAGCACCAAAGGTTCGCGCATTACCACGCAAATCTCTATTCCGGGAAGATTTTGTGTATTGGTTCCAAATTCAAATATGGTTGGAGTGTCCCGTAAATTGGAAAGTGTTCGGGAACGTCGTCGCCTGAAAAAGTTGGCGCGACGACTGAAACCTGCCAATTTTGGACTAATTATCCGAACAGTTGCTGAAGGTAAACAATTAGAGCAACTGGAACAGGATGTACAATCGTTGATGAAAATGTGGGATAAAATCGAGCGGAAGATGAAAAAACATCAACCGCCGATGATTATTTATAAAGACATGCGCATGACATCCGGGGTTATCCGCGATTTATTTACGAATGATATCAGCCGTGTTGTCGTCGACTCAAAAAAACTTCATCGGGATATTACAATATACGTAAAAGATGTCGCGCCCACTTTAGTAGATAAAATTGAGCTATTCCAAAAAGATGCCCCAATTTTCGATACATTTCAAATCGAAAGTGAAATCGAAAAAAGCTTATCCCGCAAAGTATGGATGAAGAGTGGGGGATACCTTATATTCGATCATACCGAAGCGTTAGTGGCTATCGATGTTAATAGTGGGAAATTTGTCGGTCGAAAGGGGCACGATGAAAATTCACTGCGTGTAAATCTGGAAGCAGCAAAAGAAATTGCACGCCAGTTACGGCTTCGTGATATCGGAGGAATAATTGTCATCGATTTCATTGATATGATCGATCCCCGAAACCGTCAGAAATTACATGAGGAATTTAAGAAGGAATTAAGGAAGGATCGGGCACAGGCGAACATTACCCCAATTAGCGAATTTGGGCTAATCGAAATGACGCGTGAACGAGTCCGTCCCAGCCTTTTATTTACATTCAGCGAGACATGTCCGACCTGTGACGGCACTGGCCGCGTTACATCCAAGGGGACAGTGTTGACGCATATTGAACGTTGGGTGCGCCGATTCAAAGCCAGCACACGTGAACGACGACTTGTGCTGAGCGTTAATCCGGAAATTTCCAAATATCTGCGTGAAGGAGTCAAGAGCCGGATCCGCCGCATCATGTGGAAATTCTGGGTAAAAATTGATGTCATTGCCGATGAAAGTTTAGCGGTGACACAGTTCAAATTTTATTCAAAAAAACGAAATATTGATGTCACGGATCAATTTATGTCTTGACAAATTACACAAAAATGTTTATATTCTCATTCTGTAACTTATTGAATATTTGATACCCTGGATTATTTATTTTAATTCGTTGAGCCCAGTCTGTCTTCAATAAAAGCATGAAAACTACTGGACATGCCCAGCCTGTTTTCCATCAGGAATATTAAAGAAGCTGGACACTGGGAATCCAGGCAACTGAATAGCACACATTTCATCAATAGTTTATAACGCTAAGTGTTTAGTCAGTGAATTTGTAACTATGCCGACAGTGTGTGAATCAGTATCGGAATCTAACATAGAGGAACGATTCATGTATGCAGTCGTAGAAATTGCCGGCCAGCAGTTTGTAGTGAAAAAGGGCGCCCAGATTAAAGCACCAAAGCTGAATGCCCAGGCTGGGGACACTTTGCAGTTTGACAAAGTGTTGATGACGTCCGATGATGAAAAGGTACAAGTCGGGAAACCCGTTGTACCAAATGTAAAAGTAACAGCCACAAAGTTGGATGATACCCGGGGCAAAAAGGTTATTGTGTTCAAGAAAAAACGCCGCAAGGGGTATCGATGGACCAGAGGGCATCGTCATGAGTTTAGTTTGCTGAAAATTGATGATATTATTGTTGAAGGAGGAACTGAGAATGGCGCATAAGAAAGGTGTTGGAAGCTCCAAAAACGGACGCGACAGTAATCCGCAGATGTTGGGAGTAAAACGTTTCGGTGGTGAACAAGTAACTGCCGGAAGTATTCTTGTACGTCAGCGCGGCACGAGAATTCACCCGGGCGAAAATGTTGGCATCGGTAGTGACGACACGCTGTTTGCAAAAATCGATGGCGTTGTTCAATTTTCCCGTAAAGGCCGTGACAAGAAGATTGTCAGCGTTATTTAATGAATGTAAGCTTTGATGACATAAATTGAAGTACGACAGCAGAACATGCTAAAGGCCGAGTGCACGAAATAAGGTAATATTTACTTATATTCGTTACATATACATAATCTAAAGGAGATGCATATGGGAAGAAAGAAAATCGCTTTAATCGGCGGTGGTCAGATCGGCGGTATTTTAGCACTATTGGTCGCACAGAAGGAACTGGGCGATGCTGTCATGTTGGATATCCCTGATAAGGAAGGCGTTGCAAAAGGTAAAACGCTGGACATCATGGAAGCTGCCCCATTGATGGGTGTTGACAGTAATTTGCGTGGTACAAGTAATTATGATGATATTGCCGGTGCGGATGTTGTAATTATAACAGCAGGACTTCCGCGAAAACCAGGCATGAGTCGCGAAGATTTATTGGATACAAATCTAAAAATTATGTCGGATGTTGCAAAAAATGTGAAAAAGCAATGTCCGAAAGCGTTTTGTATCATTGTTACCAATCCACTCGATGCAATGGTATATGCTTTCAAAAAAGTTACAGGTTTCCCCAAGCAACAAGTTGCCGGAATGGCCGGCGTATTGGATACCGGTCGATTTAATGCGTTTGTTGCTATGGAATTAGGCGTATCCGCAAGCGATGTTGCAGGTACGGTGCTTGGTGGACACGGTCCGACGATGGTTCCGTTGCCGCGTACATGCACTGTTGGCGGCGTTCCCTTGACAGAGTTGCTTTCACAAGAACAGATTGATGGGATTGTGAAACGAACACGTGAAGCTGGAACCGAGATCGTTAAATTGCTGGGAAACGGGAGTGCTTTCTTTAGTCCGGCTGTCAGCGCCATTGAAATGGCTGAAGCTTATCTGAAAGATAAAAAACGCATTCTTCCATGTGCCGCGATGCTTGAAGGTGAGTACGGTATAAATGGCTATTACATTGGCGTACCGGCTCTTATTGGCGCAGGCGGCGTGGAAAAAGTTATCGAAATCGCATTGAAAGATGACGAATCTGCTGCATTAATGGCTTCACTAGAAGCTGTTAAAAAGGCTGTTGCTGAAACGAAATTGTAATTGTTGCTATTTTAAAATAGAACCACTTGAATTGGTGTTTTTTAAACGAAGCACAACCGTATTAAATCGATTCAAGTGGTTTTTTTGTCATAAGTAAAAAGAGGATGTTTCCATGATCAACGAGAAGATTGCTCAGGCGATCTCAATCCTGAACGAAAAACAAATTGATGCATGGTTAATATTTGTGCGGGAATCTCATTCATTGCACGATCCAAGTTTGGAGCTGATTCTCGGGGCGCATTGCACCTGGCAATCAGCTTTTTTTATTTCGGCCAATGGTGAAACCATTGCAATTGTCGGCAATCTTGACGCCGCAGCTATTCGTGATGCTGGCGCGTTTAAGACAGTTATTCCATATACCACATCGATTCGCGATGAGTTGCTTGCGACGTTCCGGAAAATCGATCCCAAAACCATTGCAATTAACTATTCAACCAATAACTATATGGCCGATGGTTTGACACATGGTATGTATATGGTTTTATGCGATCTTCTGCAGGGAACTGATTATCCCAATCGTTTTATTTCATCCGAAGCGATTGTTTCTGCAATACGCGGAAGGAAATCTCCTGCGGAACTTAGCCATATGAAAACTGCTATTCGGTATACTCAAGCGATATTTGATCAGGTAACAGATTATGTTCGTGTTGGTATGACGGAACAAGAAATTGCCAATTTCATGAAGGGTGAAGTTGAAAAGCGTGGTCTGGAAGTCGCATGGGATCCTGAAACGTGTCCATCTGTTTTTACCGGTCCGGACACTGCCGGCGCACATTATGGACCCACATCGCGCAAAACTGCGGCGGGCCATATCATGAATATTGATTTCGGTGTGAAGTATAACGGATATTGTTCCGATATGCAGCGCACGTGGTATTTCAAACGATCGAATGAAAAATCCGTGCCTGAAGCCGTGCTAAAAGCGTTTAATACCGTTCGTGATGCGATTGAAAAAGCTGCCGGCTTTTTGAAACCCGGTGTTCAGGGGCATGAAGTCGATAATGTTGCACGGCAATATATCATCGATCAGGGGTTTGCTGAATATCCACACGGATTGGGGCATCAAATCGGACGTGCTGCGCATGATGGCGCCGGAACCTTGTGTCCGGTATGGGAACGTTACGGGAATTTGCCATTCTTGAATGTCGAACAGGGGCAGGTATATACGCTTGAGCCACGTGTAACCTGTGAAGGATATGGTGTTGCAACGATCGAAGAAGAAGTCGTTGTTACGAAAGATGGATGTGAATTTTTATCTGATCCGCAACGTGAGCTATACATAATTGAATAGTATGGAACAGTTAATTGAATGCGTACCTAATTTTAGTGAAGGCCGTGACCGCACGATAATTGATGCAATCGCCAGAGAAATTCAATCCGTTCGATTTATTTCACTATTAGATATTGATTCAGGAATTTCAGCCAATCGAACCGTCATGACATTTATTGGCCCACCCGATGCTGTGATTCGTGCAGCGTTTAAGGCAATTAAAAAAGCTGCGGAATTAATAGATATGCAGCGACAAACAGGTGTTCATTCACGTATTGGTGCAACCGATGTATGCCCGTTTGTCCCTATTGCGAATATTGCTGTTAATGAAACGATTGCACTTGTAGATTCGCTTGCCAAACAGGTCGGAACTGAATTGGATATTCCGATATATTTATATGAGCATTCTGCAATGTTTGTAGCGCGGAAAAATTTAGCTACGATTCGTAAAGGAGGATACGAAAAGTTTGCCGAAAAAATGAAACAGCCTGAATGGATGCCTGATTATGGGGGGCCAGGATTTAATCGTACGACAGGTGCTACAGTGATGGGTGTTCGTGATATACTCATCGCCTTTAATATAAATCTTGATACCCGGTCTGTAGCTATTGCGCAGGAAATAGCTGCGACAATCCGCGAGAGCGGACGACTCGTACGTAACGAACAGGGAAATATAACACATATTTCCGGTTTGCTTCCCGCATGCAAGGCGGTTGGCTGGTATATAAATGAGTACGGTCAAGCACAAGTATCGATGAATCTGGTGGATTTTCGACACACTCCCCCGCATGTAGCTTTCGAGGTTGTTCGCACCGAAGCAATGAAACATAACGTTCGTGTTACCGGAAGTGAGCTTGTTGGATTAATTCCATATTATGCACTATTGATGGCCGGAAAACACTATGCATCGGCTAACGATATTAAAAATCTAAATATCGATCAGTTGTTGGAATTAGCTGTACAATCCCTAAAATTAGATGATAAGCATCCATTTATATTAAACAATAAAATTCTCGAATATAGATGTAAGCACTTTGGTGTCAATATTAAATATATTTGAATGCACAATATAACTTGATGCATTTTAATCTATTCTTTCCATTGAAATGTAAGATATCGATTGTTGTGAAATGAACAACATAGCAGCATGCAACGTCAACATTGAAAATTTGGTAGTGTTCGGATGACAACAAGACATAGTAAGTCGCGGCTAAAAATCGTCTTAGGCTTTATTTGCGCTCTGTTATTTATCATAGGCATTCATGGATTTCAGACAAATTATAAACAGAGTAATAGCGTTTTTAAAACTTCTATTAAAGTCCTTAATAACAAGCCTACTGTTGAATTGGCGGACCAGTTTTTTGAAAAACCGACAGTTGAACTAGCCAGGGCATCGATGGCACTTGATAGATTGTTTCAACAAAAAACGAATGGTTTTTCACCCGATATTAATCAAACGAAAAAGCAGGGATTCGAATCTCAATTTTATACATTTCGTGAATTCAATCAGCTTATTTACACTTTAAAGCAGACCTATCCACATTTATTGCATGTTGAACAAATAGGGTCCGGTTCGGTAAAAGGGTTGCCGATTTGGGCGCTGAAAATTTCGGATAATCCGGAGCAGAGGGAGAATGAACCAGCAGTATTGTTTACGAGTATTCATCATGCAAAGGAATTATTGGGTGGTCAATTGTGTATGTATTTGCTGCAATACTTCCTTCAGGGGTATGAAAAAGATGAGCGGATTAAGAAATGGGTCGATGATAATGCTATCTGGATGGTACCGATACTTAATCCGGATGGATACGAGTTGGTTATGGATGAAGACCGGTCGCCGCAGTTTTGGAGGAAAAATTTACGCGACAACAATGGCAACGGGAAATTCGATCCGCGCATAGATGGCGTAGATATCAATCGAAATTATGATTTTAATTGGGATGATGAAAGTGATAATGATCCGCGTAGTTGGTATTATCGCGGTCCCTATCCGTTTTCGGAGAAAGAAACACAAGCAATTCGTGATTTGGCGCTTCGAGAACGATTTGCCATACATCTCGATTTTCATAGCTATGGCGAAGTGATATTGTACCCCTGGGATAATTTTACACCACCACCGGATAAGAACTTAATTATTGATTTAGCCACGAATATTGCCAAGCAAGTCCGGAGGAATCGGAGTATCGATCACTATGCAATCCGTCCGCTAAATGGCCGTCTTGGACAAAGTTCGGTTTGGATGCGCGGTCGTGCAGGTGTTCTGTCATTTATTGTTGAAGTGGGTGATAGTCATGTCCCGAAGGCATGGCAGGTATCCAATATTACCGAAAGTTGCGCGAACACTGCCTTTTACGTATTGGATCGACTCTATTATTCGGCGATAAAAGGTGTGGTACGTAATGCTTATAATAAGCGTCCCATTTTAGCTGAAATTGAATTCGATCGCTATGCATCGTCGGTCGTGGAAAATCCATATAGTGATTCTGAAACCGGTTTTTATTTTCGCATTGCTGAAGCTGGAAAATATAAAATCACATTTTCAGCCCCGGGATTCCGAAGCAAAATTGTACACGATGTCATTGTTGATAGCGACAAAATTACAACATTAAATGTTGAATTATTTCCGATTGAAGAAATGTATCCCTCTGCAAATTAAGACAGAACCCATAGAAAGGATCCGATAATTCGTGTTTGATTGTGTTGGAATTGGAATATGTGCAGTCGATTATCTCTGTCTTCTTTCTCACTATCCAGCTTTAGACGAAAAAATGGATGCGGAACAGTTTTCGTATCAGGGAGGCGGCCCCGTTCCTAATGCATTGATCACCCTGGCGAGACTTGGCGCTAAAACTGCATACATCGGAGTCGTCGGCGATGATGAGCATGGTAAGTTTACATTAGAAGAGTTTGAACAGGAATGGGTTGATATTTCCGGAGTTGTTGTCGATAAAAATTGCCAGACGAATCAGGCGTTCATTTGGATCGACCAACAAACAGGCAAGAAAACGGTTGTATTAAATAAAAATAGCACGGCTGAGTTGATGCCGAATGAATTATCGAATCGACATATTACATCGACTCGCTACTTACATCTGGATGGCCGGGAAACTGAGGCTACGATAGCCGCTATTGAATTGGCAAAAGAGGCAGGCGTGGAAATTGTACTCGATGCTGGTTCTCCCAGAAAACGAATAGAAGAAATTTTATCTTTAGTTGATTATCCTATTGTATCCGAAAGTTTCTGTCGCAACTATCTAAAAACAAGTAACTATGAAGAAGGCTTAGAAAAACTGGTGTTAAAAGGAGCAAGTATTGCGGTTGTAACATGCGGCGCAAAAGGATGTTATGCGGCAGACAGTACCGGTGTTGTTTTTCAACCAGCATTTAATGTAAATGTTGTCGATACTACCGGTGCCGGGGATGTTTATCATGGCGCTTTTATATATGGCCTGCTACAAAATTGGGAACTTCCACAAATAATGAAATTTGCGGCGGCGACTGCTGCCATTAAATGTATGCATCTGGGAGGGCGCAACGGCATACCCGATTTGAATAAGGTAAATCAGTTTTTATTATCGAAGGAGGAAAATCAATGAGAATCTGGATTTTGGTTATTGGACTGCTGCTTATTAGCACATACATGGCGGCTGCCCAGGATACGTTAAAACAGGGTGATGAAGTTTTTATAAAGGAAGAATTTGAAAATATCCGCCTTTCACCAAATGGAACTATCGTAACACAATTGCCACAGGGTACACGGCTGACAGTCCTTGGTGAACAGAATAATTGGGTCGCCGTACAATTTGTAGGCTGGATTTGGAAGCCGTCACTCGTAACGCAAAAAACTAAAATTAAAGGATTAACGATTCATGCGTTACACATTCTGGTAAAAACTGAACCCGAAGCAAAGGAAATAAAACAATTATTGGCGAGTGGTAAAAATTTCGCTGAATTAGCAAAAGAACGATCGATTGGTCCAAATGCGGAACGTGGGGGAGATTTGGGACAAATTGAGAAGGGTGATTTGTTGCCTGAGCTTGATGCTGCACTTCGAAAATTGCAGAATGGAGAAGTTAGTGGAATAATTAAAACCGATTTAGGGTATCACATTCTGAAACGAATAGACTAGCATTGAAATACGAACCTGAATTATTTGATCTCAAGCCTTGATAATACAAAAATCAAGGCTTTTGTTTTTATGACTCAACATCGTGTTCAAATAGCTGAGGCATCAATTAAATCGAGGTCCTGAATGGCTTTGGCCATAGAGATAATGACTTTCGCAAAAATATTAAAGTTTAATGTTGACGGCGTATCCTCTGGCAGGTGGTAGTATGGATTTCGATAAAATGCTGTATCCGTCACCATAACCGCTTTATAGCCGTGCTCCCAAAATGGTGCATGATCCGAGAGGTTACTCCCCGGGACATATTCGTAGGTCACCAGTGGCTCTACTGGTAACAATTGCTGCTCATCAAATGATTGAGAAATTGAACTTACAATGTTCTTGGAATCAACATTCCCCACAATAGCAATGAAATTTCCCCGATTCGTTAATTTCTGTTCCATGACCGAAGTTGGATAACGTTGCGTGCCTCGTTTTTCTGTGTAATATCCTAACATTTCAAATGCAATCATGCACAGCAATTTTTGCTGTTCGCTATGGCATTTTCGTGCATAAACATGACTGCCCATAAGTGGAGAATTATGAAATGGTGGTTCCTCCAACGGAAACGCCACGAATCGAATAGTTCGGGAATTCGGATAAGAATCTATAATGCGCATGCATTCGAGTAGACCGGCAATACCGGATGCGTTATCATCTGCACCAGGGCAATCTTCTACAGTATCGTAATGAGCGCCAACGACAATTATTTCATCAGGTTTATCCGTACCTTTTTTCTCAGCGACGGCAATTTGATAGGTACGATGTTCGTGCGAATATTCAATCGTTGAAATATCAAACGATGTCTGTTGCATCGAACTAAAAATATACAAATATGCTTGTTCCAAAGCAGCATAATGAGTACTATTGCGTTCACCGATCTCTGTCGCCAATGTTTCAACATGACTACGGAGCTGCCGTTGCACGATACGAATGGATGCTTTTGATTTAAAGAGAGCGGAGGAAATTCGATTCAGTAAGCTCAATGTATTAACCTTTATGGCCAGAAGTCCGGATTGTCACTAAATTGCTGCTCCAATCCTTTGAGTTTATCTTTGATTTCCGATATATCGAAATTAAAATTATATGCAAGTAGCAGAATTGAATTTACCAGGTCATACGTTTTTTTTAAAGGAGGATTATTAATAATTTCACTTAATAATGGCGGTAATTTATCCCTCAGGATTTTAAAAATGTAATTTTGAATTTTGCTTTCGCGAATATGTAGTTTAAGATTTAATGCATGTTCATAATTTTTTAGCAGTTCGTTGGCAATGCTGTTATCCAACGTAGTGAAAAATTGTTTAATTTGATTTTCAATTTTTTCCTGAAATAATTTTTCCGGAATTGCCTTATCCAGCTCAATGCTTAATTTATCGGCAAAATGCAGCACATCGAGTGCGTGAGCAATATCATCACGTTGAAATCCATCTTCAACAAAAGATGCAAACTGACCGCTTAATATAACTTCCGTTGGTATTTTCAACTCATTGGGAATCGGAATTTCCAGTTCTTTGAGTTCAATTAAAATGCGCTTATTTTGTTCATAAATTTCATAATAATGACTGCGAATTGCCTGCAATCTTTCGGCAAGAATCGTTTTATATAAATTCTCCCGATCATCAAACAGCATATCTTTAATTGAATATCGTGATGTACCCCAGAAATTGTCAATGTGAATAAGGAAATCAGATGGATGGTCCTGAAAAATCTCCACTGTTCGCTTTTTTAATCTTTCGTATTCTTTGTCTGATTTTATAGGGCGCACAAGACATGTATAGCGTTGGTTTGGCACATAAAAAAGGGCAAAGGCAAAACGTTCGAAATTCCGTAAAATATCAGATGATAGAGTAACTCGGCCTAAAACAAGTGCATCATCTTCAAAAGAATATTTGGTGTATTCGTCCTTCAGAATCGATACGTGGTGGATATGCCTTTCCTTGTTTGTGTTATTTTCCAGCGTGGATTGAATTGCATAATGTGTGACGATCTGTTCGGATGATACAAGTGAGGGAAGAACAAAATCCGTGTAAATATCTTTACCGGTTCCATATTCAGGAATATTACTCTCGGCCTGTTTAAGTTTTTCCATCAACATAAGTTGTAAATCCGAAAATGCAAATGGATTTCCTAATTCACATGCCCGGGCTGCATAACTCATAACCTGGACAGTTTCCAGACCGGAAATGTCATTGAAAAACCAACCACAGCTTGTGTACATTAGCATTGCATGTCGCTGCATTTCTAAAAGCTGTAGCGCGGTGGCAATTTCCTGATCGATCATACTGCATTTACCATGTGTTTTAAAAAATGCAGCAACAGATTCATCCGACCGATCCAGCACGACATCGATGTAGCCGTTACGCGCACTCCATGGATCTTTAAAATAGGCTTTTCCCTGTTCGTTAAAAATTTCAATTAACTCATTGCGTAATTTATCCAGCGCATCTCGAAGCGGTTGACGCCATTTTTGGTTCCAACCATGTCCACCTCCGGTATGGCATCCACAATCTCGATACCATCTGCCGACACCGTGGAAACAACTCCACGAGGTGCCTTCATTATTAGGCCCGGATTTAAGGTCGACTTCCATCGTTGGGGGGTGAAGCTCAAGAAATTCACCATAATTGGTAATTCTAATGTTTTTTTCCGGCGCCAGCTTATGTAGCATATAGGAAAGTCCCATGTCACCAAAGGCTTCGTGATGCCCATATGATTCGCCATCCGTACAAATTGAAATGCAATGATGCATTGTATGCTGATTGTAGGATTGTATGATTCGATTCATAAACGTACTGGCGTCACGGAGCAGATGGTCAAACGCGACAGCTTTAGAAAGCTCCCCATGGTAAAAGAAGATATCAATATACCGATCGTGACTTTTTCGCGTATTATCGAAACAACGGTATGGCTGTGAAGTATCGATGGTGCCATTACTTACATCATGCCACCGGCTGGACTTTTTCAGACTACGGACACGGTTTGCCTGATACGGCGACAGAATAATGTATTTAATTCCCTGATCGATCAACGCTGAAATTGTTGCATCGTTTACGGCAGTTTCCGGCAACCATATCGATTCAGCCTGGCGCTGATAGCGGTATTCAAAATCTTTTAGCCCCCACACAATTTGCGTTATTTTGTCACGTTCATTGGCAAGGGGCAAAATGATGTGATTGTACGCCTGTGCAATTGCATTACCGTGTCCGGAAAAATCATTGATACTCTGTTTATCGGCATCAAGAATTGCCTGATATGTGGTGGGTGTGAATTTTTGAATCCAACTTAACAGTGTGGGGCCAATGTTGAAACTGATTTTCTTGTAGTTGTTAACAATGTCTATAATTCTGTGATCTTTTCCCAAAATTCGCGAAACAGTGTTTACTGTATAGCATTCATCAGCGATTCGTTCATTCCAATCATGATAGGGGGTGGCGCTTGGTTGGCGTTCAATTGCCTCGATCCAGGGATTTTCACGCGGGGGTTGATAAAAATGGCCATGAATTATCAACCATAAGGTTTCTTTCAAATTCTCTTCCTTCACTAAAAATAAACACGTTTGTGTTCTTTATAATCGAATATGCTATAACTTAATCAAATAGAAAGAATTAGTCAAGCTATTTTTACACAAGTCTCATAAAGAAATTGTAAACGGTTGTGACATTGTTTCATATAGAGACATATGAGTAACAGCTTTGTGATGGCGTAAGTACTTTAACTAACGTAAATTCAATGAATATAATAAAAGAATTTATCGGCATGAATATTGAATTCATAAAGTAAATTGGATTGTATTTTTTTGAAATTATTTTGAAAAAATCTATAAAATGGGAAAAAATATGAACGTGTTATCACGCATTCTACTCCTTCTGCTCGCATTATTGCCTGGTATTAACGTATGTGCATCTACAATCAATGGTCTTAGTGGGCCTTTGTTTTCAGCTACTGCGTGGAATTTACAAATGATGGACTTAATCATTCAGACAAATTCACGCTTTTATTTTAAAAATGTCTATTCGGATCATGCTGTAACATTTTGGAATGTACAGGGTGGTGTTAGCGCTTACTATGGACTTTTTGAGCATTTGGAAGTTGGATTCTCTCAAATTTTGTACCAGGACACTCAAAAAATGGAGGCTGGATACAATCTTCCCGATGATATGGTATTAAAAATTAAGACCGGATCCTATATGATAAAAAATCTGCCTTTGGAAGCTGGCGTGATGTTATCCACACGTTTTCCTGTCGCGGAGCATCGCAATATAGCGTTGGAACCATATACGGCTGAACGCGTTGAGCTTTCGTTATTAGGAATGCTTTCCTATTCACAGAGCCAAGTAGCACCTGATCAATCATTTAATATGCATTTGAATCTCGGCTATCTGGATCATAATGATTCCGATTATTTCCCCGACGGAAATTCCGGTAGTTCAAAAGAATTTTTGTATGCACTAAGTGCAGTATTGCCATCAAATCAGTTTCAGTTTGCTGCTGAAATTGTAGGAGATCAATTTATTAAGCAACCTCCCAAAGGCTACTATGGCCGCTATAGTTATGCATATTTCACTCCCACAATTTCTTATCAACCTTCATATTGGATTAGTATGATGTTTGGTGTAGATTTACGGTTATCCAATGGAAAGCCTGATGAAGATGCCATATCTGCGGCGAGAGCATTACCAGTTTATCCGGCCTGGAGAGTAAATTTGGGAATGAAATTTAATATCCGGTCCCGTATTGCCCATCGATATGCGGACGGAGTTGAAATTGATCCCAATTTAAATGTTAAGGAAAAACAATTGTTCGAACAGATAGTGGATGAACAGCAGCAGGTCGAAAATGCTGAACAGGAATTGGAACGGATTCGAAAAGAGCGCGAGCGAATGGATGACATGTTAAAACGTTTACGCCGGGTTTTGGATAATAATCCGAAAGAGAATGAGAATAAGCCGGATAATTAATAAAGGATAAATGGATTTTAAAACTTGCAACAATTATAAATGATAAGCAAAGAGGTATTTTAGGGATACCTCTTTTTTTTTAGTCACATAATCAGGAATTACTATGACTTATTGTATAAAAAAGGACTTGACTCTTAACAATTTTTGTCGTAAATTTAAAGACGTTTTTTTTATCCTGAATTATTCACAAACATGGAAAACATGGAAAAATTAAGTAAAAATGATACAACTTTCAAAAAGCAAACGTTCAAAGC
>JAFGDW010000326.1 GCA_016931935.1 Candidatus Zhuqueibacterota bacterium
CGTGTTCCGATGCATCGGAACGGTACGCCGGTGCGAGACGGCAGGCTCAGGCAACGGTTTAGCTGAAATATGTTCATAATCATTTTAGAAAAAATACCTGTTCACAAAAATGCAAACATACTTTTCAGATAGTGTCTTCACTTACTAATACAGCAACAACATACGAAATATGAAAATGATAAGCAAACGCTGTTTTAATAAATTCTTTTCGGTATGTTTGGGAAATCAAAAACAATCGCTTTTTAATGTACAAGTTGGTATAATAGTTAGGATGAATAATTGAATGCTAACCAGGAATGTTATTTATGTTGACAAAAGCAATAGTTCTGAAAAGTCCCGTAAACTGCCAGGATCGTTTTCTTTGGATGAACTCATTGAGCGACTGGAACTTCATCAAGATATCAAGGATGATGCTGAAAAATATGAGGTTCGAAATACGAATACAGGGAATGAGTTGCAAATTGAACACAAACATCCTGGTTTTATTGTTCCGGATGAAATTTTGAAGTCAACACATATGTCGCTTTCCGAATTGATCTTAGAAATTACAATAATGCTGTACCAGAAGGAAAAGCTGACTCTCGGGCAAGCGAGCCAATTCGCAGCAATGAGTCAGTTTCAATTTCAACGTATTTTAGCAAGTCGGGGAATTTACATTTATTAAGATAATGAACAGCTTGACAATGATATTGAAGCATTAAAAACGCTAGGGCGAATATGATGATTTTTGGTAATACGTCGCCCATCATTAATCTTACTGCTATCGATCACCTTGATTTACTCTACCGATTGTATCAGACTATAATCATTCCACAGGCTTTCTTTAATGAAATTGTCATTACAGGTACGGGACAGCCCGGCTCTAATGAAGTCAAAGAAGCCGAATGGATTCAAACTCAATCCTTTCAAAATATATCGTCGTAATGTGTGAAGCACTTCGATTACTGAGTCAAACGCCAAACAAAAAGAAAATATACATCGCGTTTCACTTTTCACCTTTCACGTTTGACTTGCGGCTCTGATGCGCATTTTTTCACCCATTAGTCACCCCATACATTATCACAAAAATTCTGCCCGTTCCACACTCAACGTTACTGTCCCAAATTCTTCTTCAACTTTGCCCTGGAGTTTGTATGGCTTCGCGTGGGTCATCATGTAGCAGAATTGCTGGTACGCTTTCGGGAAAAACACGGTTTCGTAAATTGCGCTGGTGTCTTCAAAGCTGATGAACTCCATCATCTCATCGTTTTTGGTGCGGGTGGCTTTACGCGTGACCAGCCAGCCGATGGTGGTAACACACTTACCTACATAGCGGCACAGTTGATTGGCGTTAATGTATGAGAATTTTTTGATCTGCTGCTGGTACATGGTGAGTGGATGCCGGCTGATTAAACAACCCAACGTTTCTACTTCATGCTGCAGTACGGTCGAATCGGTGTAATTTTCGGTCGGCGGAATGGGCAATGCTTTTTCGTCTTCGTCAAATAACGACATGGTGGTTTTGGTCTTACGCAGTGCGTTCCCGGCCCAGGATGTAAGTTGCCACATTAGTTCGGGACGAGTTTTGGTCGGCTCCAGTTCATCGAATACACCGGCCTTAATCAGGATTTTGCCATCGACCGGGTTGGGCTTGACGCGCCGCAGAAAATCGTGGAAGCTGGTGTACGGACCGTTGACGTCGCGCTCATCCAGCAGGCGGTCGATCGCACCTTTAGTGACGCCCTTTAGCTGCATGAAACCGACGCGGATATCACGATTGCGGCCGGTGTAATGCCACAGACTCTTGTTGACATCGGGGAGTTGTACCGTCAGTCCCATGCGCCTTGCTTCGGAAATGTAGGCGAACGTGGAATAATAGCCGCCCTGATTGCTAACGACAGCGGCCATAAACTCTGCCGGAAAATGGGCGCGCAGGTAGCACGACTTGAACGACACCAGCGCGTAGGAGGCTGAATGCGGTTTGCAAAAACTGTAACCGGTGAAACTCATGATCATGTGCCAAATCTTGTCAATAGTGGCGGTATCCACACCATTGGCCCGGGCGCCGCGGTAAAATTTGTCGCAGTAGTCTTCCATCTTTTTTCCGGCTCGTTTGTGGGAAAGAATTTTTCGCAATTGATCGGCCTCCACTGCATCAAAATTGGCAAGCGCCATAGCAACTTTTGAGACATCTTCCTGATAGCACATAATGCCGTAGGTCTCGCTGAGAATTTCGCCCAACAGCGGATGCAGCGGTTCGTACGGTTCACCGTGCAATCGTTTCAGATATTCAATAATGTAAACATTTGCTGCAGGCCGGATCATCGAACTGTGAATCACCAGATGCTCAAAATCGCCGGTCTTGGCCTTTTGCTGCAACAGGCGCATGGCCGGGGATTCCACATAAAACACACCGATGGTATCGCCGTTACGGATCAGGCGCTGCGTTTCCCGGTCGTGCAGGGGATTCCACAATTCATATTCAATATTGATTTGATAATTATCTTTAATAGCCTGCAATGCATCCCGGATGACAGCCAGCGAACGATTGCCGAGCAGGTCCATTTTGACCAGGCCGGCGTCTTCGGTTTGATCCTTTTCCCACTGGATCACGTTTACACCCTTGGGCATGGCTTCGCGGGGGATGTAGTTGTCAATTGCATCAGGTACGATCACCACGCCGCCGCAGTGAACAGACAGGTTGCGGGGAATGCCGTCGAGCTGCTCGGCCATGCTGAGAATTTCCGGCCAGGGCTCGTGAAATTCCTGATAGCGATATGCCGGATGGTTGTTCACGATATTGGTTATCCGGTCAGCGCGGTAATAGCTGGAAAGTTTTTTGGTGACAGTATTGATTTCCGAATCGGGCAGGCCGTATACTTTGGCTATCTCGCGCACGGCCGCGCGGGCTTTGAACGTCACGTGATTGCAAATCATGGCGGACTGATGCGTACCATACTTTTCGAATACATAATCGAGAACATCGTCGCGTTCATCCCAGGGGAAATCGACATCGATATCCGGCGGATCCTTGCGGCCGGGATTGAGGAAACGCTCAAAAAACAGATCGTGTTCGATCGGATCAACGTGGGTGATGCCCAGGCAGTACGACACAATACTCGCCGCGGCCGACCCTCGTCCGCAGGTACGGCGCGATTGCTGCACAATATCCTGCACTACAAGGAAGTATGGCGCAAAGCCCTTCTGATAAATGATGTCCAGTTCGTATTCCAATCGTTGCCGCACTGCATCAGTAATCGTTTCGTAGCGCAATTTTGCGCCTTCATAGCATTGGCGACGCAAATAGTCAATATCCGATGCGCGACCGGGAACATCGATTGCCGGGAAAATCGTACCGCCGAAGCTCAATTCGCTCAAGCACTGCTCGGCGATCCGTTCGGTATTCTCCAGCGCGTCCGGGCAGTCGGGGAAGGCAGCTACCATTTCATCTTCAGATTTGAGCCATGCGTTGGGCGAAGCCAATTCATCTTCCGGCAGCCGCGACAGGGACGTATTGCAACCGATCGCCCGCAGTAGCTTGTGAAGTTTATAATCGTTGGGCTTGATAAAATGCACGCCATTGGTGGCAGCGACAGGTAAGCCACGAGTCCGCGCGTACGAGAGCAGCGAACGTCGTTGCGGACCCGGTTGCAATTCCACATACAGATTGTCCGCCGGAATCTGATGATGAAGCGCATCCACCAGTTTCATCGAATTGCTCAATACAAACAGACCATCGGCGTAATCGATAATTGCTTTAATTAACGAGAAGGATTCATCGAGATGACGGCGTGAAAGAATGTGACACAAGTTAGCGTATCCCTGCCGGTGCTGGCAGAGTAACACGGCGTTACCGTTGTCTGATGTAACCTGTGCGCCAATAATTGGTGTGATGCCGGCTTCCCGGGCAATTTCCAAAAACCAGAAAAGTCCGTACACACCGTTGGTATCGGTAACAGCGAGTCGATGCATGCCCAGCGTTTTGGCAGTTTGGCACAACGCCTCGAGCGAATTTACGCCGCGGCAAAAGGAGTAATAGCTGTGTATGTGCAGATGGGTAAACATAGTTAATAGTTTCAACCTAACCTGGATAAACCAGAATTAAAAAAATTAGACAGGATAACAGGATGAACAGGATTTCTTAGAGGAAGAGATTATACAAATC
>JAFGDW010000327.1 GCA_016931935.1 Candidatus Zhuqueibacterota bacterium
CGTGTTCCGATGCATCGGAACGGTACGCCGGTGCGAGACGGCAGGCTCAGGCAACGGTTTAGCTGAAATATGTTCATAATCATTTTAAATAATTAAAAGTTGATGTTGTCATCCAGGCAGGCTTTTTTACCGGAATCTCTGTGATCTTGCAGTGGATTTCGGTATGCATCCCGTCAAACAAGGGATCCAATCAGAATGCGGAGAGTTGAATTGTATCAGAAATTCGCAAAAGCAGCGAACCTAATTGAATAATAACTAATTGAGAATCATGCCACAAGCAGATGCGATTTTGTCGCATTGTAAATTGATAATTAGTAATTGACAATTATCAATTCACAATTTTCTATTCTCAATTTGAAGTTTCTTAAGAGCTACCATAATTATTAAGAATGATATAAAACGCTTATGACCCAAAAAGCTGCAACTCCATTGATGGAACAATATCTTGCTATTAAGGCCAAGCATAAAAATGCCGTGCTGTTCTTCCGTATGGGCGATTTTTATGAAATGTTTTATGAAGACGCCCAGACCGCGTCCCAGGTATTGGGAATTACACTGACTTCGCGCGCGCATGGCAAAGCCTCGGAAGTGCCGCTGGCCGGATTCCCGTATCATGCACTGGATACCTACCTGACTAAAATGATCAAAGCCGGGCACCGTGTGGCAATTTGCGAGCAGGTGGAGGACCCGAAAAAAGCCAAAGGTATTGTTAAGCGTGATATTGTTGAGATCGTTACGCCGGGCACCACCTTTTCTGACGATATCCTGGAAAGCAAGCGTAACAATTATGTGCTTGCTGTTTTCTACAAGGAAAAGACCGGCGGATTGGCTGGTGTGGATATATCCACTGGCGAGTTCTTTGTATCGGAAGTGCCCAAAGAATATGTCCGGCAGGAAATACAAGCAATTGAGCCGGCGGAACTTATTCTGGCTGAATCACAACAGAGTTATGTGGAAAAACAACTAAATGTCGCTAACCGTGCGTTCATCTCTCCGCGCGAGGACTGGACATTTTCACGCGATTACGGTTACGATATTCTTACCGATCATTTTCATACCAGCTCACTGAAGGGCTTCGGTTGTGATGATATGGATGCTGGCATTTCCGCTGCTGGTGCGGTGCTGAGTTATGTTCGGGAAAATCAGAAGAACAGCCTGTCACATCTTAGTCAACTTCGCCGGCGTGACAACGCAGATTACTTGACTGTCGATCCGACCACGCAGCGAAATCTTGAATTGATTCACCCGCTAAATCTGCAGGGGCAGAAAGCGACACTCATTTCCGTACTGGATCAAACCCGCACGTCAATGGGCGGACGTCTGCTAGTGCAGTGGTTGCGGCATCCGCTTGCCCGTGTCGCACCCATCAAAAAACGGCTGGATGCGGTTGAAGAATTTTTCTCCGACAATGCTGTGCGCAATAACACGCGTGACGTTCTTAAAAAGATTGGTGATCTGGAACGATTGGTTTCCAAAATTTCAACAGGCCGTGCCAATGCCCGCGATCTCAATGCGATTAAATCGGCATTGGAACGTATACCTGAATTACGGGAAGCGCTGGCGGCGTGCGAATCAGAGTACGCAACCAATATTCATCGCGGTTTGACAGAGTTGCCAGAGTTGGTAAACGAAATTGCCGGCGGCATTGTGGATGATCCACCGCTGGGGACATCGGATGGGGGATTGATCCGTAAAGGCTATAATGAAGAACTTGATCGGTTACGGGAAATTGCCTATTCAGGTAAAGACTGGATTGCCAAACTTCAGGCGAGCGAGCGCGAACGCACCGGCATTCCGTCATTGAAAGTAAAATACAACAAAGTGTTCGGTTATTACATCGAAATTACCAATGCCCATATGGCTAAGGTTCCGACGGATTATATGCGCAAACAGACGCTGGTTAATGCCGAGCGTTTTATCACACCGGAATTGAAGGAATATGAAGAACAAATTCTTGGCGCGGAAGAAAAAATCGCGGATCTGGAATTTCAGCTATTCGACGCCATCCGTCAAAAGGTCGCTGAAAATGTAGTCGATATTCAGAAAAACGCTGCGTGGATCGCCCAACTTGATTGCCTGACCAATTTGGCTGAAGTGGCGTTTAGTCATCAATATTTTAAACCGGATATTGCCACCGATGATGTGATTGAGATTAAAGACAGCCGGCATCCGGTCGTGGAACGCTTGCTTCCGCCCGGCGAATCGTTTGTCCCCAATGATGTACAGCTTGATAATCGCGACCGGCAAATAATGATAATTACCGGCCCGAATATGGCGGGCAAATCCACATATTTGCGACAAGTCGGCCTGGTTGTTTTAATGGCACAAATGGGAAGCTTTGTACCAGCGAAGGTAGCAAAAATTGGTCTGGTTGATAAAATATTTACCCGAGTCGGCGCCTCAGATAATCTGGCCGGTGGCGAAAGTACATTCCTTATGGAAATGAATGAAACCGCCAACATTCTCAATAACGCCACGCCGAAAAGCTTAATTCTGCTTGATGAAATCGGCCGTGGTACCAGTACGTTCGATGGATTGTCGATTGCATGGTCAGTTGCCGAATATCTGCATAATACACCGCAAGTCACCGCAAAAACGTTATTTGCAACACATTACCATGAATTAACGGAACTTGAGTTGATCCTCCCTCGTGTAAAAAACTACAATGTTGCTGTCAAAGAGTGGGGCGATAAAATTGTGTTCCTGCGTAAAATTGTGGAAGGCGGCTGTGATCATAGTTATGGAATTCATGTCGCTGAGCTTGCCGGCTTGCCAAAACCCGTGATTAATCGTGCGAAGGAAGTACTGGCAAATCTCGAGCGTGAAGAATTAACACCAAATGATGAACCCCGGCTGGCCGCAAAACCAGTAAAGTCGGTGCAAAGCCAACTCGATCTATTTACTGTACGTGAACACAAATTACAGGATCGGTTGGAGCATGTCGATATCAACAGCACATCACCGCTCGAAGCGTTGAATTTGATAAATGAATTGAAACAGATGCTTGGGGAAATAAGTAATCGGTGATCAGTTTTTCTAATACGATCGTCTTTCCATTTCGCCCGCAATAATACGTGTTCATATAGGTGTAAAAAATATAAAAATAAATGGTTCACTAATAATTTTTGCTTGACAAATCAGTAGGAATTCCGTATATTCAATTTCCGAAAGTGGGTTATCTCTATGCAATATCGACACTTAGTTTTTGCACTGTTGTTCATTCTCAGCGTTTTAAATGTCAACGCAGCCGGTTATGTCAAAGCCAAGTACGCCGGCGAATTTATGGCTACTGGTGTTGACGCTCGTGCATTGGGTATGGGCGGCGCATTTGTTGCGGTCGCTGAAGATGCATCGGCTGGTTATTGGAATCCTGCCGGACTTGCTTCGCTTGAATATCCGCAAATTATCGGTATGTACGCCGAACAATTCGATCGCATTGTTAATTTCAATTATGGTGCAGTTGCTGGCCCCTCCGGGGAACGTTCATCTCTGGGAATTGGATTTATTCGGCTTGGCGTGGATGACATCCCATACACCGGATTGCGAAATCCCGACCTTGAACTGGGCGCAGAGTACACGGAGGATGGCGTACTGATGCGCAATCTTCCTTACGTCGTTCGAACCGTAAATGATGCAGAATGGGCGTTCTATTTTACATATGCTAAAATCAGTACCGAACGGTTGGCGTGGGGAGTAAACATCAAAACAGTTGCCAAAACAGTCGGTGATAATTCTGCCTGGGGGTTGGGATTTGATTTCGGCGCACGTTATAACTTGTGGCCGAATACGATTGTAGCCGCCAATTTGCAAGATATTACAACAACCATGCTCGCATGGGATACAGGTCGCCGGGAAGCAATTACACCAACGGTGAAAGTCGGTGCTGCGCACTATTTCAATATCCCTTTGATTGCCGGAAAATTAATTCCCGCATTAGACCTGGATTTCCGGTTTGAGAACCGCGGATTCGCTTCTAAAATTAGTTTTGCGACGATTAGTATTGATTCGCATGTTGGCCTTGAATACAGTTTTAAAGATCGGCTGGCGTTACGAGCAGGCATTCCGGATGTCGGAAAATTTACTGCGGGCGCAGGTATCCGGCTGCCGCAGCTAAATATCGATTATGCATTTCTCGCTCATGATGAATTGGGCGACACGCATCGAATTTCAGTACGACTGGCATTTGAAGAAGGACGTTTTGGTCGATCCCGATTTAAACAAAAGAAATGAAATTTTGGTAATATAGAAGAATAGAAATTTTCTTCAATACGCTGTTTAACCTATTAGACCTCTTACGGATACTTTTGTCTGTAGAGGTTTTCTTTTGTTTTCATTGAAAAAAACGAAAAAATGATTTGACAAAAACAAATTTATTTTGTATAATCTAAGTTAATTGTAATACTTTACTTACTTTAGTTTACGGATGGGAAAATGATCATCAGCATGACAGGCTATGGGCGCGGGGAAGTTCGAACCGAAAATAAAGAGATAAATGTAGAAGTCCGCACGTTGAACAATCGCTATCTGGATGTGACATTGCGGGTTCCGAAAAGTATGTTCATGTATGAAGAAGAAATAAAATCGGTCGTTCGGCAATATGTTAGTCGGGGACGCGTAAATATTGTTATTAATATGAAAGATTGCAATGGACAGGTTGGAGCGTTTCAGGTAAATGTAGAAATGGCGCAACATTATATGAACCTGCTAAATTCACTCAAACAGCAATTGCATCTGAAGGGTGACCCTGAATTAGAGCATTTGCTGCAATTCCGTGATATCTTTCTGACTGAACCGGAAGACATGTTGAATGATGAAACCTGGGCGATTATCAAAACTGCACTGGAAAGCGCAATGGAAAATTTGCGCAAAATGCGGATCGATGAAGGTCAGGCTCTCAGTAACGACCTGAAACATCGCATTTCCATTTTGGATGACAGTATCGCCAAAATAGAATTGCTTGCCAAAGAGCGAGTTGAAAAAGAATATCAACGAATAAAAGAACGGATAGCCAGTATCGGTAATCTGGAGAATGTCGATGAAGGCAGGCTTGAAGGTGAAGTTGCATTGCTTGCCAGCCGAATGGACATCACGGAAGAGTGTATCCGGTTTAAAAGTCATAATAATTTATTCATCGAAGCGATGAATGGTGAAGAAGTGGCCGGACGTAAATTGAATTTTCTGCTCCAGGAAATGACGCGCGAGGCAAACACAATCGGTGCGAAAGCATATGATGCGGATATTGCCCACATTGTTGTTGACATAAAAGAAGAGGTTGAGAAGATTC
This sequence comes from Candidatus Zhuqueibacterota bacterium, assembly GCA_016931935.1. Taxonomy (GTDB): domain Bacteria; phylum Zhuqueibacterota; class Zhuqueibacteria; order Thermofontimicrobiales; family Thiofontviventaceae; genus Thiofontivivens. The sequence continues at coordinate 5,285 of JAFGDW010000327.1, forward strand.
GGGAACAGGTACAAAATATTGAGTAGCAACGATGATTAGTATCGGCTATAAAAATTATATTGCAATCGATAAAATTCTTACAATTATAGAACCGGATTCCCGACCTGTTAAATTGATGGTTCAGGCTGCACGCGAGCGCAATATGCTTGTCGATGCCACGCTTGGGAAGAAGACGAAATCGGTAATTGTTACAACGAGCAATCATGTAGTTCTCTCTGCAAATCTACCGGATACGATTATTGAACGACTTCACCAGAAACAACTCAGGGAGCAGGGAGATAGTCTTTAGCATGAAAAATGGTCTGCTGGTCATCCTGTCATCGCCATCCGGTGGGGGGAAAACAACAATATTAAACGCGCTTCGCAAGCAACAGGAAATTGAGTTTGTCTATTCCATTTCGGCAACAACGCGTGCACCGCGTCCCGGAGAAGTTGATGGCAAACATTACTATTTTTTATCAGAAGATCAGTTTCAGAAAAAAGTAGCAGATGGCGAGTTTTATGAATGGGAACAAGTTCACCAGTATCATTACGGCACTTTACGGGCACCGATTGAGGCCTGGCTTCGTGAGGGTAAAATTGTTCTTCTGGATATCGATGTGAATGGTGAACTCAACGTAAAGAAACAACTTCCCGAGCAAACGATTTCCATATTTATTGCACCGCCATCCGAACAGATATTAATTGAACGTTTAAAGAACAGGAAAACAGAATCACCTGAAGAAATTGACAGACGACTCCGTCGATTGCCGATGGAGATGAATAAAAAAGATCAGTACGATTATGTATTAATCAATGAAGATTTGGACACATGCGTTAATCAGGTTATTGAGGTCATAAAGCACCATATACAGTATGAAGGAGGTAACATTTCATGACCACAAAATTTGTATCATTAGACGAAGTAACAAAGAAAGTAGACAACATTTACGAAGCCATTATTATCATTGCAAAACGTGCACGGCAAATAAATGATGAACAGAAACGCTACATCGAAAGTGAATTGGTCATCGACTCGGATATTGACGATTATTCTGATGATGATGAATATGAAATCAACAAAGAAAACTTAAGAGATTACATCCAACTTCCAAAACCAACACGAGTCGCCGTTGATGAATTTTTAACCGGTAAGCTAAACTATGAATATCTTGAAAAAGATGTTCAGGACTAATTTTATCTGATATGCTGCGTGACAGACACATATTGCTTGGGGTGACCGGAGGCATTGCCGCTTATAAGGCATGTGAAGTTGTCCGTGCTCTGGCTAAACAACAAGCCGATGTGAAAGTGGTTATGACGCAAGCTGCTACTGAGTTTGTGTCACCACTGACATTTGAAACGTTATCGCTGAATCCCGTTTCCATTGGGGCATTCGAAAAGGGAACAATTCACATCGATTTGGCGCGCTGGGCGGATTGTATTCTTGTGTGTCCGGCAACGTACAATACAATCAACAAAGTCGCGCGGGGAATTGCAGATAATTTGCTGACAGCATTAATTGCTGCATCGACTGTTCCAGTGATGTTCTGTCCGGCAATGAATAAAGAGATGTACGCCAATCCGATTTTTCAGGCAAGCACGAATCATTTGCGCAGCCTGGGTTATCAATTTATTGATCCGGAAAAAGGCGAACTCGCCTGTCAGGAAGAAGGTTGGGGGAGACTGGCCGCAACAAATACAATTATTGATAATGTTTTGTTTTTGCTCGGTTCAAACAAAGCACTGGATGGTAAAAAAATTATCGTTACAGCCGGTCCAACAGAAGAGCCGCTCGATCCGGTGCGCATATTAACAAACCGATCCAGCGGTAAAATGGGATTTGCGCTGGCAACCAGCGCTGCCCTGCGGGGTGCCGATGTTACATTAATCAGCGGACCAAATCACCTGCGAACTCCATTTGGTGTGGATTATCGGGAAATCCATACCGCGGCTGAAATGGCAGATGAAGTGATGTCGTTAAGTCAAACGGCTGATATTGTTATTATGGCGGCTGCCGTAGCCGACTATCGGCCGCGTCAGACGGCGCAACAGAAAATTAAGAAAACCGACTCAGCATTGGCGCTGGAATTGGAAAGCACAGTGGATATTCTGGAAACGTTGGGGCGTCAGAATAAACAAACCATGTTGGTTGGATTTGCGCTAGAAACGGAAAATGCCCTTGAGCATGCGCTGGAAAAACTGCGGCGTAAAAACCTCGATCTGATCATTGTTAATAATGCCCTCGAACCGGATGCCGCATTTAATGTGGATTCCAACAGAGTTACGATTATCAATCGGCTGGGAGAAACTGAAGAATTGCCGCTGATGAGTAAGGCAGATGTAGCAGAAAAAATTATGGATCGAATTATCACGCTGGTGAATGGGGATGACAGAGCAAATGACATCGTTTGAATCGTTGATCACCGATGTGCAAAACTACCTGCACTATCAAAAAGAAGTGTATGGTGATGAACTATATGTGGATGCATCGGTAGAGGCAATTCCTGTTAATCCGCAACCAATTCAGCCAGCCGATTTGATTCAGTTGGATGCGGTAGCCAAATCGTGTACGAAATGCTCGCTACATAGTAGGCGTCAGCACGTTGTTTTTGGTAAAGGCAATCCGAATGCAGACGTCATGATTATTGGCGAAGGTCCTGGCGTTGATGAGGATAAGCAGGGCGAGCCATTTGTTGGCGCTGCCGGTCAGTTATTGACAAAAATACTGGCAGCGATTGAATTGAAACGTGACGAAGTTTACATTACCAATATTGTTAAATGCCATCCGCCAAATAATCGCGATCCGCTACCGGAAGAACAGGCTGCATGCCGCCCATTCCTGGAACAGCAAATAAAACTGATCCGCCCAAAATTTATTCTCGCACTTGGCAGAGTCGCCGGTCAGGTATTAAGCGAACGAATGCAACCGTTGAATTCATTGCGTGGAAAGACGTATGATTTTCTATCGGCAAAGGTGATTGTTACCTATCATCCTGCAGCATTACTACGCCATCCGGAATGGAAGCGTGATACCTGGGAAGATGTCCAGATGTTGCAACGCCTGTATAAAGAGAGCATTAATTAAGTTTTAATTTTTCAAAATAATCAAACGTTCCTATATTTATTATGTCAGCAGATACGACGAAATCTAACCAACAGCGCGTTCCGCCTCAGGACCTTGATGCCGAAATGGCAGTCCTTGGTGCCATGTTTCTCGAAAGCGAGGCTGTTGGCAAAGCCGTGGAGCATCTGGACGAAAGCTGTTTTTACCGTACAGTGCATCGCACAATTTTTCAGGCAGCGGTCGAACTGTATGAAAACCGGCAACCTGTCGATGTCATAACCATGGCCGATAAGCTTCAGAAAATGGGAAAGCTGGAGGAGATCGGCGGTAGTTATTATCTAATCCAACTCGCGGAAAAGGTGCCATCTGCTGCCAATGTTGAACATCATGCCCGAATCGTGCTTGAAAAATCGATGATGCGAAAATTAATCAATACCTCGACTGGTATTATTACGCGTTGCTACGACAATCAGGATGATGTTTATGAAATGCTCGATACGGCAGAGAAGGAAATTTTTACACTATCCGACCGGAGATTACGTAAAGGTTACAATGCTATTTCTCCGATACTGCACGAGACATTTGAAAAGATTGAAAGTTTTCATCATAAGCAAGGTGGTGTAACGGGCGTACCCAGTGGATTTGCTGAACTGGATAAAATGACGTCTGGATTTCAAAATTCTGATTTAGTCATTGTCGCTGGTCGACCATCAATGGGCAAAACGGCCTTTTGTTTGAGTTTGGCGCGCAACGCTGCTGTGAAATATCGCAAAGGCATCGGGATTGTAAGCCTGGAAATGGCATCGTATCAACTCGCTATGCGGATGCTTTGTGCCGAAGCTCATGTGGATTCGCATCTGGTGCGAACTGGGCGATTGCCTAAGCACATGTGGTCGAACCTGAGTACCGGTGTTGGCCGCCTGGCCGATGCTTCAATTCATATCGATGACACACCGGCGCAGACAATTCTGGAAATTCGGGCTAAAGCCAGACGTTTAAAATACGAACACAATATTGATATGCTGATAATCGACTACCTTCAACTCATTCGTGGAATGGGGCGAATTGAAAGTCGGCAGCAAGAAATTTCATCAATTTCTCAGTCGTTAAAAGCGCTGGCAAAAGAACTTGATATCCCGGTGATCGCTCTGTCGCAGCTATCGCGCGCGTTGGAATCCCGGGAAGATAAGCGTCCGCAACTTTCCGACCTCAGGGAGTCGGGAGCTATTGAACAGGATGCGGATGTTGTTATCTTTATTTATCGTCCGATTGTTTATCATAAGAATCTGGAAGACGAGCGCAAAAATATTGCTGAAATCATCATCGGAAAGCAACGGAATGGCCCAATCGGCACAGTCGAGCTTGTTTTTGTTAGTGAGTACGTTTCGTTTGCAGACAAAGCATATCGCAGCGATGATGACATCCCCGGCGACACCGGTGCAGATATGCCGGCACCATTTTAAGTGTGGTTTTGGGCTATGGAAGAACCCTATCAACATATACTTGCGGGACTTATACGCAGCATGATTAAAAATGGGTATCAGGATAATATCCCGATGTTTAAGAAGGCATACGAATTTGCCTATGATGCGCATTACAATCAAAAGCGAAATTCCGGCCAGCCATTTTTTGATCATCCACTGGAAGTTTCACGCATTCTGATTGACTACCATATGGATATAAGCACAATCTGCGGTGGATTATTGCATGATGTTCCGGAAGATACTGACATATCCGTTAATGAAGTGGAACTGATATTTGGCTCGGAAGTCGCTCAACTTGTTGATGGCGTTACGAAGATCAGTGGGATCGATTTCGATAGTTTTGAAATCAAACAAGCTGAAAATCTGCGCAAAATTGTAGTCTCCATGGTCAATGATATTCGAGTGATTCTGATAAAGTTTGCTGATCGGTTGCACAATATGCGCACGATTCAATACCTGCCCGAATGGAAACGTAAACGAATTGCCCTGGAAACGCGTGATATATATGCACCGCTTGCACATCGTTTGGGAATTAATAAAATAAGTACGGAACTTGAAGATCAGGCGCTAAAAACACTTGACTTGCCAGCATTTCAGGCAATCCAAAAAAAGTTAAATTCAGATCACGATGCCCGTGCTCAAATTGTTCGGAAAGTTATTAATAAAATCAGAACAGAATTGAAGAAGAATGATATCGTTCCCGTAAAGATTTATGATTCTCAAAAACATTGCTATAACACCTATACAAAAATGATCGAGCGGAAATTACCGTGCGAAGAAATAAAAGATAATTTCTCCATTAAAGTTATTTTAAACGATGTTGATGATTGTTATTTCGCATTAGGGATTGTCCATAAGTCGTTTGTCCCTGTCCACGATCGATTTAAAGACTACATTGCAACCCCCAAAAGCAATTTATATCAATCACTCCATACATCTGTGATCGGACCGGACGGAAACGTTGTTGAAATTCAGATAAAAACCCAGGAGATGGATGTCATATCGGAAATTGGTGTTATTAATAATTGGTTGGGTTCAAAAGGAAAAATTAATAAAAAAGACATCGAAAAACAATTCCTGTGGCTCCGAAAAATATTGGAGTTGAAGGACGATTCAAACGAGCCTGCTGATTTTCTGGAAGATTTTAAAAGTGATCTGGTACATGATGAATTATTTGTATTTACACCAAAAGGTGATTTACAACGCCTTCCACGTGGTGCCACTCCGGTTGATTTTGCGTTCCATATTCATAGCGATATTGGTTTTTACTGTATTGGGGCCAAGGTAAATCATAAAATGGTGCCATTGAATTCTCAACTAAAGAATGGTGACATCGTTGAAATTATCACATCGGACAAACTTCAACCAAATCCTGAATGGATTCAATTTGTGGTAACCGCAAAAGCACGCAGCAAGATAAAGCGTTGGATGAAGGATATAAAAGTTAATCAGCATACCCGGCTTGGCCATGAGCTTCTGACGACCGAATTACAAAAGCTGAATCTCCATTCATCCGATCAGGAAATGGAAGAAATTGCCCAAAGTTTTGGAATGGACGATACAGATCAACTTTATGCATCGATTGGCAGGCACGATATTCATGTACGCCATGTTGTAACAAAAGTGTTGGCGGATAGTATTCATGAAGGCCCCACTAATTTTTTACCGGCAGCAATAGTTCGTCAACCAGATGCGAATGGAAATTGTATCAAAGTAAATGGTGATGACAACGCCACAATCTTTATAGCACCATGCTGTAGTCCAATACCCGGAGATCGCATTCTTGGATTTTTCAAGAAGGGCGTCGGCGTAGAGATTCATCGCACAGAATGCCAGCATATGGTCGAGCTGATGCAGCGCCCCGAAAACAGTGTCCACGTGGAATGGGATTCGGACAAACAGAAAATATTTTCGGTTCGGCTGAAAATTATCGCTCAAAATAAACCTGATTTTTTACTTAACTTGTCCGAGACCATCGCAAAATTCAAAATCACAATGGTCGACATGACGTTAAATGCAGATACATCTATTATTCATAGTAAATTAACCTTGGGTGTCAAAAATCTTAATCAATTGACACAGATCATGACATCAGTATTAAATATTAAAGGGGTTGTCAGCATCGAACGTATTTCGGGGGAGGAAATATAATCACTTATTAAACAATTTTTAATATTTTTAACTTGATTATTTTTAAAAAAATACATAGTTTATAGGAGTTACATGTTGGGAAATGTTTGGTAGGTGGGGATGAGATGATTACGCAATATGAAAGAATGTGCAGGCGATTGATCAATAAGTTGAAAGGTTATATCCCGCATGTAAACGAACAAATTGTCCTTGATGCTTTTGAAATCGCCGAAAAAGCGCATACAGATCAATTATTTGTTTCCGGGTACCCTTACTTTGAACATTGTCTGCATGTCGCTGAGATTTTAATCGATCTCAAAATGGATACGGAAACGGTAATTGGTGGTATACTCCATGCGATTACTGTCGATACAATATACAGCGATGCCGATGTCAGGGATATGTTTGGGAAGGCTGTGGCCGATGTTGTAAGTGGTATTTCCCAGATTAACAATCTGAAATTTAAAAGTGAAGATATTCGACACGAAGACAACCTGCGGCGACTTGTATTATCGATTGCCAAAGATGTCCGCGTCATCATTATCAAATTTGCCGACCGATTGCACTATCTTCGGGCGATCGATCGTGATTCTACAATTCACAATATAAAAATTGTTTCTGAATTAGCTCAGGAAACCATGACGGTTTATGTACCGCTTGCACATCGTCTTGGTATCATGAAAATCAAGCAGGAACTTGAAGATCTTTCGTTTAAACTGAGTAATCCGGAAACGTATGAAAGCATTCGGGAACGCGTTGCAGAAAGTCAGGAAGAACAAGAATACTATATAAGTCAGATTATCGCAAAGCTTCAAAAAAGCCTGGCGCAAGAAAACATCCCGGTGGAAATTTACGGGCGTCCCAAAAGTATTTACTCGATCCATCGTAAAATGGTAAATCGCGGATACTCGTTTGATAAAATAAATGATTTGTTGGCAATTCGAATTATTGTAAAAGAAGGGGAAGGCGCGGATAAGTATCGGGATTGCTATGTCGCGCTTGGTGTACTCCAAAATCTATTTCGTCCTGTACAATCGTTATATACGGATTATATTCAAAATCCCCGGCAGAATGGGTATCAGTCCATTCATATTAAAGTGGTTTATGAACATCCGATAGGGGACCAGTTCATTGAAAAAATAGTCGAGATTCAGATTCGCACCGATAAAATGCACGAGGAAGCCGAATCCGGATTGGCGGCACACTGGCTTTACAAAGAGGGAAAACGGAAAATCGATCAGGTGGATGACAAGCTAATTGGAATTCGCCAGAAGATTGTTGAAGAAGCAAGTGATCCTGAAAAATTTATTCGTAGTCTGAAAGTTGATGATCTGTTTGAAGATGAAATTTTCATTTTCTCACCGGACCGCGATTTGTGGCAGCTACCTAAGGGATCAACGCCTGTTGATTTTGCCTATCATGTGCACACGGATTTGGGATTTCACTGTATCGGCGCCAAAGTGGATGGGAAAATTGTACCGCTTGATTATAAGCTACAAAGCGGTCAGACAGTCGAAATTATTTCGTCGAATGCGCAACGACCAAACAGAGACTGGTTAACATTTGTTAAAACCGGTAAGGCACGCAGCAAAATCAGACGCTGGATTCGTATAACAGAGTTTGAGCAAAGCGTTAAACTAGGCGAAGAATTACTGGCAAAAGCGTTGAAGCACTTTCATCTCAAGCTTTCGAGTGATGAAATGGAAGATTTGGCCAGACGTTGTGATTTTCGCGATGTTCAACGATTCTATGAAGCGATTGGTCGTGGTGATCTCACACCCCAGTATATAATCAAAAAATTAACACCAGAAACACTTGAAGATGCCGATGATGAATTATTGGAACGTGTCGTTCACGATGTACGTGGCCAGGAGCGATCCATTCATGTTCAGGGACTGGATAATTTGCTGATCAATTTCGGAAGGTGCTGTAATCCCGTGCCTGGAGATGCCATCATTGGATTTGTCTCCAAAGGTCGGGGAGTTGTAATTCATCGGACGGATTGTAATAACGTAGCCAGATTGCTGGAAAAAGAGGATCGCAACATCGATGTCAAATGGGCATTCAATACGGAACGCCGATTTATTGCGCGGTTGAATATGGTTTCGGAAAACCATCGTGGATTTCTTAAGGATGTTACCAATTCGCTGGCGAAGATGAATTCGAATATAATCAGCGTGGATATGAAAGTGGAAGATACGCTGGTGCGTAACATCATGTCTGTTGAAGTTTTCAACACAAGTCACTTAAATCGTATTATCAATAAAGTACGCCAGTTAAAAGGCGTAATTAGTGTAGATCGGATTGACGGTAACGGTAATTTAACTCATTCTCAGGCAAACAAAGTAAACTGAATTGATAATAAATAACTAAAGGTCGTGTCATCGTCAACTTCCTATCGAAGAGATAAATTAAAAGGAGCATGCACATGAACATGAAAACAACCATCACCAAAAAAGATGTTTCCAAACGCACTGCGAAACTGGTCGGCGAAAAAATTTATATTACGGAAAAGATCGTCGATGGCGTTTTTACAACCTTGCGTGAGTTTATGGCCGAGGCAGATCCCGAAGTGCGCATCGAAATTCGTGATTTTGGTGTGTTTGAAGTGAAAACCACAAAACCCAAACCAAAAGCTCGTAATCCCAAAACCGGCGAAATCATTTATGTTCCTGCGCGACGTAAAACACATTTCAAAGCCGGAAAATTGTTAAAAGAAGTGTTAAAACAACCGTTGGAATAGTACATATGGGCGATGGACAAACATCGCTATATACTGTACACATGGCTTTAGGGCTGGATAGTAACGTATCGACAACACGTGAATCGTAAAGGTCGTTCTATTACTACATGTTCTGTTATATTGAACATGTCAATCATCTTGTTAAAGATGATCGTATTCACTCACCAATTTCCACGACCTTATTGTTTTGCAACTCAGGGCATTCAAGATAGCAAGACGAGTCACATTTTGTCGATCAAATCTCAGCCCTTTCTTGCTTTTTATGAAACAAGCAGCCGCATTGCCGTATACGTTTGGGACGTGTTGTGATGTGGATTTGAAAACGTTACAAATGTAAGCTGCAAAAAAGGATGTACCAAGATAATGACAGATAAGGCAATGAAAAATAAGGGAGAGCGGAGACGATCATGAAAAAATGGCTTCTTCTCTCTGTATTAAGCAGTACGGCGCTTGCAGCGGCTTTTCCGCCATCGCGGTTGGGCTTCATGGCTTATTGGGCGCTTGTGCCTTTTTTTGTATTACTCGATTCTGGATCGTACAAACATGCCATTAAATGGGGATACATCACTGGTTTATTCCTGAATATGTGGACGTTGTACTGGATTAATTGGGTAACGCTGCCTGGTATGATTGGTGCAATTTTGTACCTCCCTGTATTTTATGTTATTTATGCAGTGTTTCATACATTTTTACGAAAGCGGCTGGGAAAGCCATGGCTTTTCGTGTGTATTCCGTTTTTATGGACCGGCGTTGAATATCTCCGAACCCTGGGAGTGCTCGGATTCCCCTGGACTTCTCTTGCATATACACAAACCTATTACCTGTCATTGATTCAATATGCACCTGTTACAAGCCTTTATGGTGTGTCGTTTTGGATTGTAACACTTAACGTTATTATTTGGGCACTGTTTGCATATGCCGGTCAATATCGGCGTGTTGTGTGGCTCTATACTTTGCTTTTGATTTTGTTGTTGTTTCCGTGGATTTATGGTAAATTTGTGATCCCAAAAGATTCCGATCAGGTGGAAAAAGTGCGGGTGGCTGTTGTGCAAGGAAATATTGACCCGTTTGCAAAAAGTGACTCTGATTTTTGGGATACGAATTTTGAAATTTATGATCGATTAAGCCGGGAGGCAATGAAGCTTCGCCCGGAAATGATGATTTGGCCGGAAACAGCAGTTCCATGTTATTTACGTTATACACCGACTTATAAAGATAAAGTGACCAATTTAGTGGATAATATCGGCATTCCACTAATAACCGGCGCCCATGATGCTGTTTTCAAAAAAAGTGGTGGCTATAATACTTACAATGCGGTATTCCTTATTCGCCCACATAATTCCGCAATGCCTATATACGCAAAGTTACATTTGGTCCCGTTTGGCGAACGAGTGCCATTTACAGAAGTATTTCCTCAATTAAAAGCGTTTCTGGAAAGTTTTGAATTAGGCGAAGGGAATTTCTCGCCCGGAAATAAATTGGTGACGTTTAAATTCCAGGCAGGATCAGATGATACACAAAAAAAGCGTGTAAAAATTCCCATCGGGGTTTGTTTCGAATCATTATTCCCGGACCTGATTCGGAAATTTATCGTCAATGAAAATGCAAATTTATTGGGAATTATAACAAACGATGGCTGGTTTCGTCGGAGCCAGGCGCCCTATCATCATGCGCAGGCAGCGGTTTTTCGCGCGATTGAAAACCGAATTAGCATAGCTCGGTCGGCTAATACTGGCATCTCTCTGTTCGTTGATCCGTACGGGCACATTTTACAGTCATCACCGACATTTGAAGAAGCCTATTTAGTCGCCGATCTTCCACTGCGAACAGAGACAACATTTTTTACTGCACATGGAAATGTCTTTTCCGTATTTTGTACCATTTTCAATTTGGGCCCTATTTTTGTAGCAATGTTTCAGGATAACAAAGAGGACAGTAGTGATAAGACAGTTGTATCGATACATACTTAGTCTGGGTTTGCTGTTACTTATCTTGAACTATGCATACGGTCAGGAACCAGAATATATGGCATGGAGCGTTTCCACAGTCCGTCCGTTGGCAATGGGAACAGCGTTCACCAGCATTGTTGATGACATTGCCGCAGCACTTTACAATCCGGCGGCATTTTCTCTCTATCAGAACCAAAAGACTTTCCGGGCAACATTATTTATGAATCCTGTAATGACATTTTCAGCATATCGTTATTACAGCAATGATTTCCGGGAAAATATAACGGGGTCGCGGATTGCTCGCGGTGCATCGCTGGGTATTAAAGCGCTATTTATTTCGACATACAATTTTGAGGCTGGTCTAATTCTTAACGAACATTCACTCGCGCACACCTTTCACGATAATGATATTTTTATGCTGGAGCCAAACCGATCCTGGGCAGATGGTGCAAATACCTTTGTTGCCAGCCTGAAAATTGCCAAACGTGCTGTGATCGGCGTAAGCGGATCATATTATATTATTCCTGAAGAGACGCAATTTAACCACCGATTGGGATTTAGCTACGGAATATTATTAAAACCACATGATCGATTGAATGTTGGTTTATCCTACATTGATTTACCGAAAGCTGCACCCGAATTCCGGTATCTCTACGAGCGATTGGCTGATGAAACAATGAATATTGGTATATCCTATTATCCGTCTTCATCAACCATACTATCCCTCGATATTCGAAATTTAACGGAAGAAAGCCTGGAAAATATTCGGGAAGCACATGTGGGTGTTGAACAGTATATTTTCTCTATTGCCGCACTTCGAGCTGGCATTTATCGGGAACGTTTAAGCGGCCGATTTTTTTATTCTACCGGGATTGGTCTTCTGGATTCAAATTTATTTTTTAATCCGGAAAACAAATTTGAGCATCGACAATTCACGATGAATTACGCTTTCATATATAAAGATGAAGGTAGTGAAAAATATTCTCAGTCACATTTTATTTCATTGTTAATACGATTTTAAATATCAGTTCTCATTACCAAAACGAAGAAAAATCAATCTGTGCCGGTTATTTGAATATGATTACACCTCAAAATTTCATTATGTTTCTTGTCGCTTCCTGGTTGTTAATTCTGACTCCCGGCCCGGATATGATTTATGTTATAAGCCGGGGGATTTCTCAGGGACGTAAAGCTGGCGTGATCTCTGCATTTGGTGTTACCACAGGAATTCTGATACATACATTCCTTGCGGCTTTTGGTTTGGCCGTAGTTTTAAAGACATCGTCTGTAGCATTTTTAATTGTTAAATATATTGGTGCTATTTATTTACTTTATTTGGGAATTAAATCTCTAATTAGTAAAGAAAGTTTTATTACTAATAATGTGAGAACAAAATTAAATTATCGTTCTATTTTTATGCAGGGTATGCTGTCCAATGTATTCAATCCAAAAATTGCACTATTTTTTCTTTCCTTCCTACCGCAATTTATTTCTGCCGAATGTTCGAATACCACTGCACAAATGATAATATTGGGATTTTTATTTGCATTTTTCGGAATTCTATTTTTGACCTGTGTTGGTTATTTTTCAGGACGGATTGGAAGCTGGCTGACATGTAAACCAATATTTACAAATGCTATTCGTTGGATTACAGGAAGTATATTGATAGCACTTGGATTACGATTGGCATTTCTCAATCGGAAGATAGAGTAATTCGCATTAAAATAAAAATGTAAAAATACCGCTACTTGATTTACAAGAATGTAAACTTCGCCGGGGAACTTCATAACCACTCTGGAGTATTTAATACTTGAACCGCCGTTTATTTATAATAATAATTCTGCTTGCTTATTGCATTCCGGTTTGCCACGCGGAAGAACATCATGACATCCCGGATAATTATACAATATTAATGATGCTGGCCGATTCTATTGATACCGAAGTAGTCTCCAGGCTAACGCTTGAATCGGATTCTGATATTGCTATAAAAGCAATTAGCAAGCGGAACGAGCGAGAATGGTTTTTTGAAGCACGGCTAATTCATGCAATGCTTTCAAATAATTTTCAGGTTTCAATTGTCGATTCTACAATACAGCTACAAAATATCAATCCGGATATAATTTGTGAATACCAGATACAACGCTTTCAAATTGAATATGAATCGGTGGGCGGATTTTTCCGGCGCAGTCGTGTGCAAAGACACATCGATATGCAGGTAGCATTTAATTTAATCAATGGCCATAACCAGCGAATTATCTGGTCAGGAACAATATGTAAAGATTTTCATGATGAAATTCCGTTTGGAAAGATAAAGAATGTCGAGCGCCCGGAGTTAAGTATAACCCAGGCTCAATTACCACGGAAGCTTGGAATTAAAGAGTGGATGGATGCATTATTAGTTGCCAGTGCTACCGGGGCAGTAATTTATTCATTTTATGTGTTTCGAAGCAAATGATGAGGGGAAACTCATGTTAAAAAGATTGTTGATCATTTCACTGCTTGCCATGTTTGTGCTTTCATGTAGTGGTAGAAGACCAAAGGAGACAATGTCGGCGAAAGAGCGGTTGACATATGCCATGAAGAAATTTAAAAATGGTGATTACCTGGATGCGAAAACAGAATTCCGTGTCATCGTGCTCAATTTTCCCGGACAAAGTGTTGTGGACACCGCCCAATTTTATCTTGCAGAATGTCATCTGAAAATGAAGGAATATATCCTGGCAGCAGCCGAATATGAAAAATTGATCCGCATGTTTCCTGCAAGTAAGTTTACTGATGACGCGCAGTACAAAATTGGTTATGCCAATTATGAGTTATCACCCAAATATTCTCTTGATCAAACTTATACACTCAAAGCGATCGATGAATTACAGCGCTTTGCTGAAGAATATCCCACAAGTGACCTGGTTAATGAAGCTAATAAACTAATGCTAAAATGTCGGGAAAAGCTGGCGAAGAAGGAATATAAAACCGGAGAACTCTATCGCAAAATGTCGTATTACGAAGCGGCTATTTTGTATTTCGAAAGTGTATTGTCCAACTACTATGATACGGATTATGCAGAAGATGCACAATTTTGGCTTGCTGAATGTTTGCGAAAAGATCGTGATTACGGTCGCGCAGTTGAAGAATATGCAAAATACCTCCAAAAATATCCCAATAGTAATCGTAAAAGCCAGGTTCAGGCGCTTTTAAAAGATGCACAGCGGAGTAAAGAAGCGACGGGTACCTCGTCTGACGGAATGAAAGAAGAGACAGCTTCAAACTAATAGCGGAATTTCCGGATGAAGATTGGACTCTATGGCGGCACATTCGATCCGATTCATAACGGGCATCTAATTATTGCCGAATGGACGTACGAAGCACTGGACCTGGATGAAATTATTTTTATTCCGGCCTTTATTCCGCCAAATAAACAAGAAAGCGGAATTTCTTCTGCTGAAATACGAATGGATATGCTGAAATTAGCGGTCAATTCAAATCCGCATTTCAGTGTATCCGATTACGAGATTCAAAAAGCAGATATTTCATATACCCTTCAAACAGTTTGCCATTTTCGGGAACAGCTCAACCTGAGTAGAGATGAGCTGTTTTTTTTAATTGGGACTGATAGCCTGAATGAATTCCACGAATGGCACAAACCGGACGAAATTTTGCAAAATTGCACTATGGTCGTCTATCCTCGATTGTCATCATCTGATTGTACTCATCCATCTGTAGAAAACTTGGTAATATTGCAAGCGCCGATTATCGGGATTTCATCAACGATAATTCGCCAGCGTGTTTCTCAGCATCGATCAATAAAATACATGGTTTCTGAAAGTGTTTCCGAATACATTAGCCAGCATCGACTCTATGAAAAAATAACTTGATTTTACCACTGGAAAATCGTATTTTTATTGAATATGAAAAAGTAAGTTTACATTCTGTAACATTCACCCAAAAACAATTGCACACTGTTATAATTATGAGGCTGCCATGGTTTTTTGGATGTCTCTCGCAATCATTTATCTCTTTACCAAAATCTATTTTCGTGCAACATCTGTAGATCGTCACTTATTTCCCAGAAAAGGACCGGCAATCACCGTGGTAAATCACAATAGCAATATGGATGTTTTTGCCATGTCGCTTGTCGTACGCACTCCGGTTCACGCGATGGCTAAAGATACGCTTTTTAAAGTTCCCATCTTAAAATCGTGGTTGCGGGCAGTTGGTGGTTTTCCAGTAGTGCGGAATGCATCTGATACGCAAGCATTTGACACAGCGCTTTCAATATTGCAAAATGGTGGTATTCTTTTTCTTGCTCCGGAAGGCACACGAAAAAAAATCAATGGACAAAATCCTCGCCCCAAAACCGGTTTTGTTCGACTTGCTCAATTAACTGGATGCCCGATTGTTCCAGTAGCAATATATGGAACAGATCGTGTGTTGCCACCGAATGCCTGGTTTCCAAAACCGGTGAAAATTGCTGTAAAGGTTGGGGCCCCAATTTTGTTAGAAAAAACTGAAGTCACCATTGAAAATAAAGATAAATTGCAAAAACAAGCTGACGAAGTTATGGAAATAATTTATGGAATGCAGCAGGAATTGCGAACGCAATATGAAAAGAAATAAATAGATGATGAGTTTTGAATAAGGAACACATATGGAAGCAACACTTTTAAAAAAGGTGCCGATGTTTTCCCAACTCGATGTTGAGGACGTGAAAAAAATTCGCAAATTATGTGTGACAAAGCAATATCCAAAAGACCAGATTATCCTGGTGGAAGAAGATGCTGGCAGTTCGATGTTTCTTATTCTGCGAGGTCGAGTAAAAGTGTCGCGTGTTAGCGATGATGGGCGAGAAGTGATTTTGTCGATTCTGGAAGACGGTGACTTTTTCGGCGAATTGTCGTTATTGGACGGAAAAGCCCGATCCGCCAGCGTTACGGCGATTGAAAATTCAGAAGTGCTTCTATTACGTCGAGGTGATTTTCTAAATTTGCTGGAAAGTTATCCGCAAATTTCTATAGGTATGTTAAAGGAATTAGCTGCGCGAATTAGGCGTAGCGATTCGCAAATAAAAAGCCTGTCCCTGCAGGACGCTATGGGACGAGTGTCATCTACCCTCATCATGTTTGCAGAAGATCACGGCCGAAAAAATCAGCAGGAAGTCGTGATAACAAAGGTGCCGTTGCAACAAGATTTAGCCAATATGTCCGGGACTTCGCGGGAAACAATTTCACGGGTATTTAAATATCTGGAGGATGAACAGTTAATTCGGCGGGAGGGGAGAAAGCTGATCTTTCCCGATTATCCAAAATTTAAAAGGATGTTTATATGAGAGGTCGGGAATATCCGGATACCCCAATGGTTGGTGTCGGTGTGATTGTTTTCGATAATGACAGTCGTATATTGTTGATACAAAGAGGAAATGAGCCAAGTAAAGGATTGTGGGCATTGCCCGGTGGTTTAGTCGAACTTGGGGAAGAAACCAAAGCAGCAGCCAAACGCGAAGTGGCGGAAGAATGTAGCATTGAAGTGGAAATTGGTGATGTGGCAAATGTTGTCGATCTCATCCTGAAGGACCCGACTGATAAAATTAGGTATCATTATATTCTGATAGATTATTTGGCAACGCATGTCGCTGGCGATATAGACCCACAAACTGACGTCACCGATGCCCGCTGGGTACGAGAAAATGAACTGGATTTATATGACATACCGGACGTAACGCGAAAGGTGATTAATCAATCACTTGAAAAACGGAAGGAATCTGCCAGATATAATTAGTGAACGTTCGTGAGCAATAACGTCATCATCGAACCAATATCAACTTTTGAACGAGCTAACTTGCGGCGGAGCGTGTGTGACTAAACGTGATGTTCGAATTGATTCCTTACGGGGAATTTTTTTACTTATCATGATAATTAATCATTTCGGCGGGCCATTTCAAAAATTCACGAGTGAATCGTTGGGCTTTGTTTCCGCAGCGGAAGGATTTATCTTTATATCCGGTTTTGTTTTTGCGTTTGTGTATATGCGATATATTGTGGATGAACGAAAACTGTTTGTCAACAGTTTTAAAAGAGCACTGCTCATTTATCGATATCATTTAAATTTAATTTTCGGCGTTGCTATTGTTGCTATTTTTATTCATAGTTATCAGCTTTATTGGAAAGATATCTTAAGCCCATATTTTGATTATCCTATCCACTACATTGTGTTTGAGGCCTTGCTGCTTCATCAGCCTCAATATATGGATATTTTACCGATCTATGTTATTTTTGTAATGGCGGCTCCATTTATTCTCAGGTCGCTTCATAGCGGCCATGAGAAAATAGTATTAACTGTGACACTATTACTATGGATACTCGGACAATTTATCAATCCGTTTAAAGCAATTGTTCATGTCTTGCATATCGGCGCTACGCCGGGGTACTTCAATATTTTTTCATGGCAAATCGTCTGGGTGTTGGGGATGTACGCGGGATTTCATAAATATTCCAAAAGAAATATTTCAATTATTGAAAATAGATATGTGCAAATCATCGCGATTTTGACAGCCATAATCCTACTTATAATTCGGTATAAGGTTATAACATTTCCGTTCAATTTAGACGATCTGACAGATAAAATGGATCTAGGGATAATCCGACTGATGAATACGATCTCCCATGCTGTCATTATTTGGATGATCGTTCGAAACGTCCCTGAAAACAGGGGAATTCTCTGGTTGGATTTTGTTGGCAGATATTCACTTCAGATTTTTTCATATCATGTTTTCATTCTTTATCTTTCATTACCGGTAAAGGAGCGTCTGGAGGACGTCACGGGTTTTTGGGGGTATTTCCTTTATATTTTATTGCTGGTTGCCAGTTTATCATTACCAGTTTATTTATATGAAAACTACAAAAAATATAGCGTTATCATCGGATCAAAATTAAAATATAATGCTCAAAAATTAATTCCTTAAAAGTAATACTGTTCATTTAAGCTATTTGTTGATTCTTTGGAGTGCATTCCGCAGCAGCGTATTATGACGCTGCACTCCAAATTAAGCGGCTTAGGTGAACGGTATTGTCCTAAAAATTGCTCGTAAATCAACTCATATTCCCTATAATCAATTACCAATTTATATTCTTCTTGGAAAACACGCAAAAATTTTGTACCTTTGCCGCATGGAATCCTTATCGGTTATTGTTATTACCCAGAACGAAGCGGACAAGATTCGCGATTGCCTGGAAAGCGTCTCCTGGGCGGATGAATTAATCATCGTGGATGGTGGCAGCACGGATAATACAATTGCTATTTGCCGGGAATTTACATCACATGTACTGGAGAATCCCTGGCCCGGCTATGCGGCACAGAAGCAATTTGCGTTGGACCATGCCACAAAATCGTGGGTGCTGAGTATCGACTCGGACGAGCGGTTGTCTGATCCGTTAGTTCAGGAAATCAAGGCGCTTTTGGCGAATCCGGAAGCAGAATTCGACGGCTATTACATCCCCCGGCTCAGCTCGTTTTTGGGGAAACCAATCCGATATGGCGGATGGTATCCCGGCTATCAACTGCGCTTGTTCCGGCGTGATAAAACAACTGTCCGACAGTCGCGAGTGCATGAGGGATTTCTGGTCAACGGTAAATGTGGCCACTTAAAATACGATATGATTCATGACACTCACACTACGATTGAATCCAGCCTTGTACGAATGAATCGCTATTCAACGCTTGAGGCCGAAGACCGTTGGGAAAGTGGTCGAGTCCGCAATGTAACGTGGGGGAGCATTATCGTTCATCCACTGTCAGCGTTTTTGCGGCAATTTCTTCATCTGCGCGGCTACCGCGATGGCATGCATGGATTTATTTTAGCGCTGGTGACAGCAATGGTGAAAATGGCATTGTACATAAAACTTTGGGAACGGCAACAGAGCAATTAGTATGAAAAATTATTTACGACTTCTCAGATACGTCAAGCCTTACTGGACGTGGCTGGTAACATCAATCATCTGCATGATTTTATTTGCAATTTTTAGTTCATTCTCAATCTGGATGATAGCGCCGTTTGTTGGCACACTGTTCTCATCGGATAGTGGCGCGCATGAAAGTGTGTTGAATGACATCCCCTCGACGGGATTGTCGATTGGCGGCTCACAAACAGCTACGGATACATCCGCAACAGCGCAAATAAATAATGCTAATGCCGATTCCAAGGCTGCACACATGTCCAAACAGATCGACGGATTAAAGAAAATCAAGGTGGTTCTTAAACAAAAGATGGATGAATACCTCCTGGGTGGCAGCAAAATGGATGCACTCAAGCGGATCTGCATCGTATTTTTCTTTCTGTTCCTGGCGAAAAATATTTTCCATTATGCCCAGGCTTACACCATGGCATACGTCGAGCGTCGTGTGATGAAGGACATTCGTGACCAATTGTTTGAGCAATTCAACCGGCTACCATTAAGTTATTTTCACAAGCGCCGAGCTGGCCAACTCATCTCTCGTGTTACCAACGATGTGGAAGTCGTGAACAAGGGCATCAACGTGAGTTTCACAAATCTGAGCCGCGACCCGGTGTTGATTATCATGTATCTTGGCATGGCGATTATCATTAGCTGGAAATTGACGCTGATCGCCTTTACTGTGCTGCCGTTGAGCATGGCGGTGATTATTCATATCGGAAAAAAGCTACGAACATTTAGCACCCGGCAACAACAGAAAATGGCGGTGCTGACATCCATCCTGCAGGAGACGGTGACTGGTATTCGTGTCGTTAAGGCGTTTGCCATGGAGCCGTTCGAGGTAAAGAAATTCAAACAGGAATCTGAGCACTGGTTTCGTGAAGTATTCAATATTGCACGTGTCCAGAAATTGTCATCGCCGTTGAGTGAACAACTCTCGGTATTGGTGGGAATGTTCATCTTATGGTATGGCGGCTCCCAGGTACTGAGTGGCGAAATTCTTGGCGCGGAGATGTTCCTGATTTTTCTGGCTTGTATTTTTTCCATGATCCAACCGATCAAGGCGTTGAGCGATGTCAACAACAGCATTCAGGAAGGACTGGCTGCTGCCGAGCGGATTTTCAGGGTGCTGGATACGCCGCCGGAAGTGAGCAATCAAGAAAATGCCGTGGAGCTGACCAAAATAGAGCAGGGTATTGAGTACGACCATGTTTGGTTTGCATATAATGAAAATGAATTCGTCGTATCGGACGTTAGTTTTGAAATCAAGCCCGGTGAAGTGGTCGCGCTGGTGGGGCCCAGTGGCGGTGGGAAATCCACGTTGGCTGATTTAATGCCGCGTTTTTACGAACTTCAAAAGGGTTCAATTCGTATCGACGGTGTTGACATTCAGGATGTGCAGCTTAAATCGTTACGTCAATTAATGGGAATTGTCACCCAGGAAATAATCCTGTTCAACGATACGGTGCGCAATAACATTGCCTATGGCACAGCGGACATCTCCGATGACCAGGTCATCGCGGCAGCCAAAGCGGCCAATGCGCATGAGTTTATCGAGCAAATGCCGGAAAAATATGACACTATGATCGGCGATCGCGGATTGAAACTATCCGGCGGCCAGCGCCAACGGATTTCGATTGCCCGTGCGATTTTGAAAAATCCACCGATTCTGATTTTCGATGAAGCCACGTCGGCATTGGACACCGAGTCGGAATTGCAAGTTCAGGAAGCTATCGAGAACTTAATGAAAAATCGCACCACGTTGGTGATCGCCCACCGGTTGTCCACAGTGCAGCATGCCGATCGGATTCTTGTCATCAAGGACGGCCGGATTGTTCAGCAAGGCACGCACGACGAATTGTTGAAACAGGAAGGTGTGTATCAGACGTTGTATCACCTGCAATTCCGGAACGGATAACGTGCGGATATTATTCATAAATAGCATTCGCATGTACGGCGGCGGCGAAGTATGGATGATCACTGCAGCAAAGGAATTGGTGCGGCGCGGGCATGAGCTTACCATCGTGTGCCGCCCGGATGCCGCGATGCGGCCGTACGCTGAAGCATCAGACGCCCGGGTTGCGCCGATGACGATTCGCGGCGATTTCTATCCCGGCACGATTTTACGTACCCGACAGTTGCTTCAGGAGTACAACATCGATATCATTCTCACCAATATGGACAAGGAATTGCGGTTCGCAGCATTGGCAGCACGACTGTGTCACCGCCCGCCGGTGATCGCCCGTAAGGGAATTGATCATCCTTTAAAGAACAAATTGCATTATCGCTGGACATATAATCGCCTGGCGACAGCCGTTATCGCCAATTCACAGGCAACGAAACAAACATTGCTAAACAGCGCACCGTGGCTGGATGGCGACCGTGTGCATGTCATTTACAATGGCATCGATCCCGAATTGTACGCACCGGAACGAACAAAAAATATCCGGTCCGAATTGGGAATGCCGGACGATGCGCCGGTTATCGGATTTGTTGGTCGTCTCAATGTTCAAAAGGGAATTGAATATTTGCTTGAAGGGTTTCGGAAAGCTATCGAGCAGATTCCAACGATGCATTTGTTACTGGTCGGGGAAGGCAATTTGCATGAAGATGTGGTAGCCTTTGCAGAAAAACACAACTTGAAGGATCGTATCCATCCGGTGGGTTTTCGCGATGATATTCCCAACGTTATGCGTACTATCGATTTATGTGTGCTTCCCTCGTTGTGGGAAGGTTTTGGCATTGTATTGATTGAAGCCATGGCTGCCGGAAAACCGTGTATTACCACCCGGATCAGCAGCATGCCGGAAATTGTGCGCGATGGCAAATCTGGCCTGGTTGTTCCGCCCCGCGATCCAGATGCGTTGGCAGTAGCGATACGCACAATTATGAGTGATAACGAACTGGCAAATCAAATGGGAGAAACAGGAAGACAGGATGTGTTGGAAAAATATACTATTTCCCGTATGATCGAGCAATATGAATTGATATTTCAGCGGTATGTAAGTGGAAAAAGAATGGAACACGGATTAAACGGATTGAAAGAATAGGAACGGATTTAAACTGACGATAACGTTTATTCAGATTTATTTAAAAATCGTTCCCGGTCTCTGACTGGGAATGCCTATTCAAGGCTCAGCCTTGATAGGGTTGAGGCAGAGCCGCAGAAAGTGACGTTCCAGCGAAACGCTGGGAACGATGATATGTTTACACAATCATAAACCATGGAAAATCCCATGCGATTTACAATCCCAAATTGTCGTCGTTTTGACGGAATCCAGGCGTGTGAACCGGATAAGCGCTGTTGGGAGTGCAACGACGACTATCCCATTGGCACAAAAATACTGGTCATTAATCTCGGTTCACTGAGCGATGTGCTTGTCACAACCTCACAACTCAAAGCTCTGAAACTGACACATCCGCAAAGCACCGTCTTTTGGCTGACATCCGAATCCGCTGCGACGTTGCTTCAGAGTAATCCGTTTATCGATCGCGTGCTTATCTGGAATGAAGAAACGCGGCTTATCCTGTCGGCAATGCAGTTTGATGTGGTGATCAATGCGGACAAGAATCAACTCGCCGCAGCGTATATGATGCAGGTGCAAGCAGGGCGCAAGCTTGGTTTTAGCATAAATGAACACGGCGCGATTGTTCCGGTGAATCATGGCGCGAACTACAGTTACTATGTTGGCCTGGATGACCGGTACCGCTTCAAGCATAATAAAAAAACACAGCAACAAATGTTGGCCGAAACATTTGAGTTACCATTCATTCATGAACCATATCGCATCGAATTGAGTGATGAAGAACTTGATTTCTGTGACACCTGGTATGAACAGTACGAGATTCATGAAAATGACGTGACGATTGGTATCAATACCGGTTGTCCGCCGGAATGGCCACAACGGAAGCTTACGGTTGACAAGCAGGTGAAGCTAATCAATCGGATTCACGCTGATTTGCCTGATGCAAAAATTCTGTTGCTCGGCGATGAGCCGGATACGGGACAGAATCAGGAGCTTGCGGAAAAATGTGATGGCACGGTTATTAACACACCAACAACTATGGGATTGCGGCAGCGATTGTGTTTCATCGATTTGGCTGATATTGTGGTGACCGGTGATACATTTGGTATGCACGCAGCAATTGGGCTGCGTAAGTGGGTAATTGTCTGGTTCGGAATGGGTTGTCCACAGGAAACAGATTTGTTTGATCGGGGCAAAAAAATCATTACCGATGTTCATTGTGCGCCATGTCGTGACGTTGATTGCAACGATCATATCTGTGTTGAACGCATGGATGTGAATCTGATATTTCATCATGTGCAGGACGCATACATGGGGATGAAATCCGGTGAAATTGAAAGGACGGTCGAGTGAAACGGTTGTCCGTGATCATCATTACATTGAATGAGGAGCACAACATCCGTGAGTGTCTGGAATCGGTGACATGGGCGGATGAAATTGTGGTGATGGATTCGCACAGTACAGACAAAACGCGCACGATTGCCCGCGAATACACCCAGCACGTGTACGATGTGGATTGGCAAGGATATGCAGCGACCAAAAATTTAGCGTTGGAGAAGACCACGGGTGATTGGGTACTTTGGATCGATGCGGATGAGCGCGTGACTGATGAATTGGCTCAGACAATCAAAAAAGTGCTTGAAAACGATTCCGGATCGAATGGCTATGAAATCCCCCGCAAGGCGTATTTTCTTGGATGCTGGATAAAGCATTGCGGCTGGTATCCGGGCTACGTGTTGCGGCTTGTCCAGCGATCACATGCACAATTTGATGAACAAAATGTGCATGAGGGCTTTCAATTTTCCGGGCGGCACCGCCAGTTGCCGTTCCCGTTGATTCATTACACCGACCGGAATATCGAACACTATTTTAATAAATATAATCGTTATACATCGCTGGCCGTTCAGGACATGCTGACGAAAGGCAAGTCCTTCCGTTTGCTGGATTTAATGTTCCGGCCGATGTTCGTATTCCTGAAAATGTATATCTTCAAACGCGGATTTTTAGATGGATTGCAGGGATTTATCCTGTGCACGTTTTCAGCAAGCTACGTTTTTACCAAATATGCAAAACTCTGGGAAGCACAACAACGATCAACTGATTGATCAGTATCTCGCCGGGAATCGCCGCGCGCTGTCGAAGCTTATCACAATCATCGAAAATCACGGGAATGGCATGCATTCGCTGTGGGAGCGCATCCATCCAAAGATTGGACAAGCGTTTCGAATTGGTGTAACCGGTCCGCCGGGTGCGGGTAAAAGCACATTGGTCGATCAGCTATCAAAACAATTTCGCACACATCAGCGCACCGTCGGTGTGATTGCGGTCGATCCTACCAGTCCGTTTAGCGGCGGAGCATTACTCGGTGACCGCATTCGCATGAGTGATCTGGCCACTGATTCGGGCGTGTTCATTCGCAGCATGGCCACGCGCGGCAGTCTGGGCGGCTTGTCGCGCCATGCCCAGGAAGTTGCGGATCTGTACGATGGATTTGGATTTGATTATATCGTTTATGAAACGGTTGGTGTTGGCCAATCCGAACTGGATATTGTCCAGGCGGCAGACACCACAATCGTTATGCTCGTGCCGGAAGCAGGGGACACAATTCAGGCGATGAAGGCGGGATTGATGGAAATTGCCGATATATTTGTAATTAACAAAGCCGACCGTCCGGGCGCCGAGCGGATGGAACTGGAAATCCAGGCATCACTTGATTTACGTGCCGATTCGCCGGGCTGGCGGCCGCCAGTGATCCAAATAATTGCCAGCATTGGCGATGGAATAGATGCGCTGAGCGAGGCAATTGATGAGCATCGCCGGTTTCAGGCAGAAAACAACCTCCTGGAATTTCGCCGAAAAAAGCGCCAATCTGCTTATGTCCAACAGTTGATTCAATCGCATTTGCTCGCCCGGTTCTGGCAGCCGGACATGGTGCTACGCTGTGAGCAGGCCGTGCAAAATAATGACTGTTCTCCGTATGAGATAAGCCAATGGCTGATCCGCGAATTTTTCGATGAAAATGAATCATAACGACGTGAGACGTCAAACGTGAAACGTGAGACGAATCAGAACGCGGTTTTTTACGTTTGATGCCTGTAAGTATCATTAATATATCTACATTAATGAATACAGACTATGTTTCTCACTTTTCAAAAAAATTAATAGAATTGCCAGAACATGATTATCTATTAAAAAATTTTGCTAAAATAACACCTGTCCCCCGTCAAGCCTAAGTCCAGTCTTTCCTGTTTTTTAAGGAAACTTGACTGGGTCTCCTTTTATAATATATCTTACTGGGGGAAGTATTTTGGAACTATAACATAATCGTGAATGCAATTTACGAACATGATTGGGATGTGGATATTTCTCAGGCACGTGCGATTCAGAATGAATTACGCACTCGTCTTCAATTCCGACCAATTCCGCGGCCGATCAAATGGATCGCCGGCGCGGATGTTGCATATTCAACAACAACCCGCCAGGCAGTCGCTGCTGTCTTTATCATGGATTATGAAACACTGTCAATTGCTGAAACGACCATTGCTATTGCCGAGACGAATTTCCCCTACATTACTGGCTATCTGACTTTCCGTGAAGCACCGGTACTGTTGCAGGCATTCCACAAAATAAGCATCAAACCCGATGTCATCATGTTTGATGGCCAGGGCATCGCACATCCGCGCAGCATGGGGATCGCCAGTCATATGGGCGTACTGCTGGATTATCCCACCATTGGCTGTGCGAAAAAGCGTTTGTTTGGTGAAGCAGATAATCCGGAACAGGAAAAGGGGAGTGTAGCGTATTTGTCTTATGCGGACGACGTAATAGGCGCGGTCCTGCGCACCAGAACAGGCGTGAAACCGGTTTTCGTTTCCCCCGGCCACAAGTCCACGGTGCAGGATGCTATTGAATTGGTGCTGCGTTGCGCCATGCGTTACCGATTACCAGAGCCTACACGGCAGGCGCATTTGTTGGTAACGGATTTGCGGTCTCGTTTGTGCGGTTTAGTGTGATAGTATCTGCAAATCCAGTATAGTTTGGTGATTGGTGAGTAGTAATCGGTAATCGGTTAAAATGCTGACGGCTGAATACTGATAGCTAATCGCTCAATTTAGGATTAGTACGATTTTTCTTTTTTGTTGTTCGTTTCCATTAGCTCATCCATTATTAAGGATTAATTACCGTTTAGCTGTTTGTGGGAGTATTTCCCAATGGATACATTGAAGATTATAGACTATTATTCAACATTAATTAGATATTGAATGGTTATTTTGACATTTATTCAATATTAAAAAATAGGATAAGTTAGAAAGTCGAAATATTTGAATATTTGTAATTAAGATCAAACTACCAAAGCGACAAATGTAACATATCGACATCATTATGAAACATTTATTCTACCATTTGTGTTTTAAAATTTCGTATTATTATCGTTGTGCAAAATTTAATTCAAATGTAACAGATAAAGCATTATTATGCGTACTCGAATTAAGTTTTTTTAATAAATTTGAAACGGTTAAATGGAAAATTAACCATTTTATAAAAATCCTGTCCATTATATCATCAGTAACTTATTTTTTTTTTGAATACAATTCTAACATTTATTCGAAACATTAAGTTATATATGTTAAATCCAAACTCCTTTCCATTACTTCTCTAATAATTTCTTAGTACATTTTATTCTATATACAAGATTTTCAGATTTTCTATTTATTAAAAATTTTCAAGGAGGTAGGAATGACAGACCAGCTAAAGACCACACGGATGGTTATTGACAAGCATATCGTTTCTAAAAAGATTTGTTTGTTCATCCGGCAATTCTCATCACAACAATCCGGGAGTTTCTTAAAATATACTGGTATTTTTACCCTGATTGTTTCTTTTTTACTAATCTCTCTTTTTAACAACAACCTCATTGCACAAACCAGTGGTGTCGATGGCAGAATTTCAGGTTCTATTACCGATGCTGCTACTGGAGAAGCTTTACCCGGTGCAAATGTTCTTATCCAAGGAACAAGTCTGGGGGCAGCTGCTGATATGGAAGGACATTATATTATTGCCAAAGTTCCACCTGGATCGTACACGCTTGTTGTAACCTATATAGGTTTTAAGGCAAAAGAATTCCCGGTTCGTGTTACCCCC
>JAFGDW010000328.1 GCA_016931935.1 Candidatus Zhuqueibacterota bacterium
ACATATTTTAGACAGGATTTCACGGATTCACAGGATTTGTATAATCTCTTCCTCTAAGAAATCCTGTTCATCCTGTTATCCTGTCTAGTTTTTTTAATTCTGGTTTATCCAGGTTAGGACAACTAAAAGTAAGTTTCTACTGTTTGTTTAAATATTAGTTGTTCACTACGGTAACGGCACAGAAGCTTGTACATGTGTCTTAAATCCTTAATATATGATGTCATCCCTGCGAATCACGCCATAGGCGGTTGCGCCTTCGGAGCATGCAGGGATCCCCTGTGCCCGTGCATGTAGATTCCTGCCCACAGGACTTCTTTCAGTCGCCTTCGCAGGAATGACACGCTTTGTTATTTCGCACAAGTTGAATAAGTTATTTAGTTCTCATTGCCAAGTACAAAAAAATCTATTTTGCACATTGCCATACACACAACCAATCCGGAGGTTACATATTCAAGCGATTTATCACGGTTCTTTGTTGTATCATATTTACATTCATCCTTTCTTGTTCGGATGATGATAGTAATCCAATAGCTCCCCAGGGACAATCTGTTACCTTCGAGTGGCTAAGCACCTCCGGCAATAAAATCGTTGATGCAAATGGCAACCAGGTGATTTTGCACGGCGTCAACCGTTCAGGCCTGGAATATGATAAAAATGGCAATCAAATGAGCGAAAATGAATTCAATTATATCATCCAGAGCTGGAATGCAAAAATTATTCGGCTTCCGTTCAATCAAGACTGGATTAATACGGATGTGGCTTATAATAATAAACTTCATCAAGTGATCGGCTGGATTAAAAACAACGGCGCTTATGTGATGCTTGATCTGCAGTGGCAAAATGAAACCGTTCAAATTCCGGCAATCCCGGACAGCCAGGCCATCGAGATGTGGAAAAAACTGGCGGTACGTTACAAAGATGATCCGGCGGTGTTATACGATATTCATAATGAAGCGCATGACGTCAGCTTCGCCGCATGGCAATCCCGGGCAAGTGAAATCATTGATGGTATTCGATCGGTTCACCCTAAATCGTTGATTTTTGTTTCCGGCTTAAACTGGGCGACTGATGTAAGCGCATGCGCTGCGAACCCATTGCCATATGACAACATCGTCTACAGCGTTCATGCCTATCCATGGCAAGGAGGAGAGACGGATTGGGATAATAACTTTGGGAATTATAGCGACCAGTTGCCGCTATTTGTTGGCGAATTTGGCGGGTATGGGGAGAATTTAGACTGGGGCAAACAGTTCATGACCTACCTGAACGCCAAAAAATTAGGATGGACAGCCTGGTCATGGGTCGATGATCCCTTTTTAACTACCGATAATCGTTATACGCCAACAGAATTCGGCGCAATTGCTCGTGAAATGTTAACGCGGCATGCCTATCCGGAACAGTACGATAAACGCCTGCTGCGTAGTACCGTGGA
The DNA here is from genome assembly GCA_016931935.1 of Candidatus Zhuqueibacterota bacterium. Classification (GTDB taxonomy): domain Bacteria; phylum Zhuqueibacterota; class Zhuqueibacteria; order Thermofontimicrobiales; family Thiofontviventaceae; genus Thiofontivivens. Next base: position 1,433 of record JAFGDW010000328.1, read on the forward strand.
TTTTGTTACGTCGACTCGAGCGACAATCAACTGGAAAACCACTAATGAATCGGATTCCAAAGTTTTGTATGGTCTGACTATATCATATTCAGACACCGCATATGCTCCGATTCTATTAAAATCCCACACCATAAAACTAATTGAATTGCAGTCAGAACAGACATATCATTTCAAGATCATTTCAGCCGATGATTACGGTTTTGTCGCTGTAAGTTCGGATTCGACTTTTATCACCGCAACGAATTAAAATGGGATGAACATTTCAATTTACAACTCACTACTTTTTTAAAACTGTCATGAGTTATAATTTTTTATGTTTATTTTTCACATTTATTTGTTTTAATTGCTTAAAGAAAAAAACACCTAATATAACTCTTCTTCTTTTTAAAATTATCAAATTTAAAACTCTTCTTTTTTGTGCTACAAAATTTTAATTGGCTAAATTAGTTTTAATGATTATGAACATATTTCAGCTAAACCGTTGCCCGAGCCTGCCGTCTCGCACCGGCGTACCGTTCCGACGCATCGGAACACGAACGGTGTCGAAGGCAACAATCTCCTGGTATTCAACGAGATTATGTCTGCTGTAGCGTCCGGCCTTCGACAAGCTCAGGCCTCGGTTCTGAACATAAATAGCTTAGCTGTTGGCGGATATACATCTTACAATAATATGTCGTCCGATTTTACACCTCCTGTTGGAGGGCCATCTCCTCAACCAGAACACAATATTACAAAAGCATTGACATACAAGCCCTGGGGAATCATAATCAATTTGCCAAGTAATGACGCCAGCGGCAACTACACGATTGATGAACAGGTTTTCAATATGAAATCTGTTACTCAAATGGCGACAGACGCTGAAATTCCTGTTTGGGTAACAACGACTCAGCCAAGGAATTTTAGCGAAACCCAACGCGAAAATCTTATGGCGATGAGAGATTCTATTTTATCAATATATGGCGATCATGCGATTAACGTTTTTGATCCTTTGGCATATGAGGATGGAACTATTAAGGGAGTGTATAATTCTGGCGACGGCGTACACCTGAACAATGCTGGACATAAAGTGATTTTTGAGAAAGTCGTCGAGGCGGAAGTTTGGGAATCTTTTACTACAGGGATTAACCATGAAGTACAAGAAATACCTACTTCATTTGCGCTTAGCAGTAACTACCCCAATCCATTTAATCCCGGTACCAATATTGAATACGATCTGCCTCAAAACGCCAATGTTAAATTGGTAATTTATGATTTACTCGGACGGGAAATTGCTACCATCCAATCCGGGATGCAACAGGCAGGCCGGCACAGGATTTTCTGGAATGCTACCAATGTCAGTTCCGGAATGTATTTCTATTATTTAACGGCCTATGTTTCAGGGCAGGTTGTGTACAGGCAGTCTCAAAAGATGATGTTAGTGAAATAGGATTTTCATCCCTGAAGAATAATTAGCATGAGCGCGTTCAATAAGCGTCTTGTCAATGAAATGGGATACAGTTAGTAATCATGCACTCCACCCCTGGCCATAAGTTTTTGCCAGGGGTGAAATATTTTAAGGATTTTCTAATTTTTATGTTATAAACTGCCTGGCAAGGGCAGCTCCGCCAATCCATCCTGCAATGTCGCCTAATTGAGCGCGGACGATGTGAATATTTTCTTTTGAATTTTCAAATACAGTACTTCGGCAGGAAGCAAACATGGAATCATAAAAATGTTCCCAGGCATTGGCAATTCCACCACCAATAATGAAAAAATGAATCCCGATTAAATTGGTTATATTCCCCATCGCTATTCCCAGCGCCGTACCAGCATTGTGAAATGCATTGACTGCCGCTGGATCCGAACGGTCCGCCGCGTTAGCGATATCAACCGGCTTTAGCTTGTGAACATGACTCATATCAAACCGGGAGTGTGTTCCGTTTTCCAGCTCCTGCTTAAGCAACCTCAGCAAACCATGGGAGCTGAAATATGTTTCAAGACAACCAATGCGACCGCATGTACATGGCGCTCCTGCCATATCAATAATCGTGTGCCCAAATTCGCAGGAGGTTTTATAGGGGTTGCTATCCAGGATAAGCGCTCCGCCAATACCCGTGCCCAATGTCACCATGAGAAAATCAGCCACCGACTGCCCGGCACCCAGCCATGCCTCACCAAGTGCGGCAATCTTGGCATCATTTTCAATCCGGACCGGCTGTTTAAGGCGGTCTTCGAGGGCTTCCTTCAATCGATAGTCATTCCATCCTCTTAGGTTTGCAGTGCGGATAATTTTCCCGTTTTCCCTATCGAGTATTCCCGGCACGCCACAACCAACACCCTTTAGCAAGTGCTCTGAATGATTCGCACACATTGCACGGATTAATATAGCGATGCCATCGATCGTTTCGTCCGGATTGTCAATATTGGTCGACTGAACCGCTTGTTCAAGTAGTTGTCCATGTTCTGTTACAGCACCAATTTTAGCATTGGTGCCGCCAAGATCGATTCCAATATACATAGTTTTTTAAATGTTCTGTTTACCGGTTATTAGTTTTTCAGGAATTTGGTTATCCAGTTTTGTTAGCAAGTGGCCAAGATTGAATAGTATGATACCAAATATTGGAATGTTCGGGACTGCGAATCCCCTCACATCTCACGTTTCACATCTCAGATTTCACATTTCACTTCTCCCATATTACATCTCCAACTCTTCCTTTGTTTTTAGCAGCCGCCTGACAGATTCGATATAACGGCTAAACTCGGGATACGACATATCCTTCAGAAAAATCGCAGCGTATGCCCGACGCAGTAATGGATTGGGACTGTTGTAGAAGAAATCATAGCCCATTAATTTCATCACCATGTCATGTTGTTCCACCCAGATTTTCTGGGCGAGCTCGCTAAATGTGCCATCAAGTTCATGACTGGGAAATGAGGCGGATTTCTGACTGAGAAAACAATTATTGAACAGATTATGCAAAACAGCCAGCGAATTCAGTGAGACCGGGATTATTGTATTCACATCATATACATCATAACGTGACCACACATTGCGGTAGCCCCAAATCCGGATCTTCATGGCGCGGTGATTTTCGACATAACGGTCAATTGCCTCGGCCAGCGCGATGAGTGTTTTATAATGGGTATCCGGCCCACTGCCTTCCGGATCGAGCGCCAGGGTGATGATGGTCGGTTTGATTTTTTCCAGCAGTTTTTCGATTGGCCGGACATCCAGCTCATAATTGGGATATTCGGGAAAAATGTCATCGGAATAAAAATGCAATCGTAAGTGACTGACGTGGTCGACATTAATTCCCAAATGCGCCCAGGCTAATTCCGCTTCAAACTCCCGCAACCAGCCTTTCATCAGTTTAACGATATCCGGTTCTTTACGGCCGGGTTCCTGGGCAGCTACCATTTTAACTAAATCATTCACATAGTCATTGAATTGATCAAAATCGCTCATGGCACGATCATTCAGAAGCTGGCGTGCAAGCCGTGTCGATTTATAAAAGTGTTGACTGTCAGGATTCTGTTGAGCAATTGCGTTTAAATATCCGGTAATATCGTCCTTCAAGTTGTCCATACTCTGTAGTTGTTTGAATATATCTGGTTCATAGGAAATTCCATTTTGGAAAACCGCATGCAAATCCTGTAAGCACGATAGTAAATAATGATCGGTGACAGCGGTAAAGCCACTCGTGCAATAGACAAAGTAGTTTTCGATATTTTCCGATCGCACCAAATGATGAAGCAGCGGAAAGTAGGCCAATTCAATGTCATCGTGATGCGGGGCCGTGTGCAGAATCCGGCTATTGTGGGGTAATTTAACACCTCTTTCAATCGATTCCTGTAAGTGCTGGTGGCATTGTTCGGCCAGATGTTCCAGCGATGTTTGTGATAGCCCGGTCGCAATTTGCCAGGCCGGATCGGCGTCTAATGAAATGTGAGCATCTGATTTGGCCAGTTCCATGAGTGATACATTTTTCCGAAGGGCGCCTTCAATTAATAATTTATCAGCATAATTCACCGTCAATTGTTTCTGGTTCTGCAGCTTATGAATATTGTCCTTGCTCAGAATAAGAAATTTTGTGCTGCTTTTAGTCATGAAAAACCGGCTGTGCTGCAATTTCTGCAAGCAGGTTGCCGGATATTCCAACATCGGTTCATGCTGTAATGCATCGGCCACAACCCTTGCTTTTGATTCTCCGGCAGCAATAATAATAACCACAGCGTCCGGATTGTATGTAATGGTTTGTAAGCCCATGGTGATGACTGCTTTTTTGCGTACCAGTTCAATGCCGCCCAAATCGGTGGCCAGCGCAGCCTGGGTTTCGTAATTGATATTTGTCAGTCGCGTGTGCGAATAGTGGCTCGATCCGCGCACATTAAACGCAATATGCCCATCCGGACCAATGCCGCCAAGAAAGAAGCCAATACCGCCCGCATTTCTTATATCATCCTCATATTGATTGCAGAATTCATCAAAACATCTAATCGCTTTCTGTTTTAATATATCACGTTCATTTGATGGTTTGGCAATGCGCAGGCTGAGGTCAATAATCCCATCCGGGAAAACTTTTCCCACATTGGAGATATTTCCCAATAACTTTTTATGCGATTTTTTGAAGTGGTATGTGTCGATCAGGTGAACGTTTTTGGGATTTAAGCCCAATCCATTTACATAAAATTTTTTCACGAAATAGATAAACGAACGTTCATGCTCGGGGTCAATGGGAAAAAACTCATCCAATTGGAAGTAATGGAGCGATTTCATATCCGGCTTCAATTTCTTATCCAGACCAATTTTCGCCAGGATGCCCTGCTGCATTTCTCTGTCCCAGTGTTGCAGATAATGCTGTGTCCATTTAATGAAAAATTCCGGCGTTTTCCCCGTGGGCAGAGCAACACTCCCACCGGGATTTAATGCTACCCATTCCAGAAAACGCAGCGCTGTCAGCCGTCCCAATTCAACATAGTTATCCACGATGATGACTGGCACGTTATATAACTGATAGCTTTCACTAAGTTCATTATTATTGTCAAGAAAATATTTCTCGACTTTGCTGGTGGTGTTGTAGGTTGTTTGAGTCATATTTAATTAAGTGGTTAGATGTTAGTTTTTAGTTATTTGACAACTTAAAACGGTATCCCCTCAATATTGGTTGGCTTTGTTGTCCCGACTTTTCGGCGGGATCAGTCAACGGTATGTTCCGTACCCTGAGCTTGCCGTCTCGCAGCGGCGTGCCGTTCCGATGTATCGGAACACG
>JAFGDW010000329.1 GCA_016931935.1 Candidatus Zhuqueibacterota bacterium
CGGCAATAACGTCACCGATTTCATTTATCAGGATTTCGCCCAGGCTTATTTCCAGAATGCAGCCAATGCCAACACTGTCGCGGATCCCATGCTGAAAGGCATCAGCCGTACGACCGACGGCGGCCTCAATCCGGTGCCGAAAGCTGGCAGCCCGGCGATGAGCGGCGCAAAAGCCTTGGCCGATGACTTTTTCACTGCGACCTCCTATGTTGGCGCATTCGGAACCGAAAACTGGCTGCTCGGTTGGACAGCATTGGATCAGTTAGGCTACGTTGATATTACGACATCGCTGGTCAATCCGACTGATCCATCGCTGCCAACGGCATATGAACTTTCCCAGAATTATCCAAATCCGTTCAATCCGACAACCAGTATTCGCTATGCCGTGCCGGTTAACGGAAATGTAACATTGTCCGTGTATAATCTGATGGGACAAAAGGTTGCCACGCTTGTAAATGAATTCCGCGTGGCCGGTTATCACACCGCCCAACTGGATGGTTCCAACCTGGCAAGCGGCGTGTATATCTACCGCCTCGAAGCCGGCAACACAGTAATGAATAAAAAATTAATGCTTCTCAAGTAATTATATAGTTTGCCCCTATTAATTACCTCTCATCGACAGAGCCGGAGATTCTAATCTTCGGCTCTGTTTTTTTTGAACATATCCAGTTCCGAAATATTCCGGTAACATTAAAATCAACTCTTTTATTCGACCATTATGACATGAAAAACTGTTGTAATGATATTTTCATGTTCCGGTAATACAATTGTAGTTATAATTTTTAATCTTTAATAAAGTGATGAGTGAACAACGTGCTGCTTTCTGAAACGTTCGCTGATGATAATTGATGGCTCATTTCCTTTAAAAAATTCTATACTGAATTAAAAGTGGTTTTGTGGTCGTCCATTAGCGATGCCATCGCTCTGAGTGATGGCATCGCTTTGCCTCAATCTAAAAACCAATCTGGATAGAGTATATATTCATTACAACCAACACAGAAACTATGAAATTTGGCAAACAACTTCATTTACGAATCACCGAATATTGTAACGCTGCCTGCTCGTTTTGCGGGTACAATCGCAATGAGCTGCAGCAGCGAATCAAAACGGGCTATAAACCATACGTCCTCGATGTAAGTTACTTTTCGCGCTTACTGCCGGTCCTTTACCGAAATGGTTTTCGCAAGCTCCACGTTACTGGTGGCGAACCCCTAATGCATCCGCTGTTTATCGAGTTCTTGCAGATTGCCAAAGTATGGCATTTTTCGGTGCAGACCGGAACGAATGGTGCCCTGCTTGATGAACCGACGGTAAAAGCTCTCAGGGAAAATCAACTTGATTTCTTATGGTTGTCCCTGGATACATTTCCATTCAGCGATCATATTCGTCATCGTGGCCTGGATCGGCAACGGGAAAATCTGGTTCGGGGAATTGAACTACTTCAACAGTATGGCATTAATTTTTTCGCTCAAACCGTACTTTCGCATATCATTCCCAAACGTGATGGTTTGCCCGATTTGGAGGCTCACATTGACTACTATGTTTCGGAATTTAATATCAGGCGATTTATCTTTTCGTATCCGATGCGCAGGGTAACGGAACATCTTACCAACCGGCATTTGGCAAGCGATGGTTCGGATACTGTCCAATTCACGCAAGAGGAATTAATTAATATATACGAATCGATTATCCGTCTCAAGCAGAAACGGCGCGATGTGCAGATTGTGAATCCGTATCTATCATTATGGCAACGTGTATTGGAATCTCAGGATGGGAAAAATGGCAAGCATATTGGTTGCAGCGCAGGTAAAGACCTGTTCTTTCTCGGGAATGACGAGTCGACAGTCCGGCCTTGCTATTATTACGCCGATACCATCATCTCGCGGGTAGAGGCATATCCTATGAAAACAACCGAATGTTATCAGACGTGCAATGCCTGCCAGGATCAATGTTTTCGGGATAGTAGCATTATATATCAACTTCAACGCTATCCGTTGCAGGCAATCAGCAAGATCGCGCTACATAAAGATTATCGAGCTTACCTTATGAACGATTTATGGGATGTAATTCGACATGGCCGTTACAAAAAGCCCCCTCAAAATAATCTACGGCATACAGGGTGAAGGCCGTGGGCATGCATCGCGCAGCCTGCATTTAATTCATCACCTGTTGGATCAAGGACACTCGATTGAAATTTTCACGGGTGGTGATGCACTCCCGCTACTGCAAGGCGAATCACTGCCATTGATGCATGTGCCCTTGCTTCGTTTGTACTATGGTTGTGCCGGAAATTTACACATCCTGAAAACCGCATACTGGAATTTTCGTCGATTTTGGGGACTTCTGACCGGTCTCAGCCTGGAATACCGGACAATTAAACAAAAAATTGCAGCAATTGCACCTGATTTCATCATTTCTGATTTCGAGCCTTTCACCGCATTCATAGGCAAGCGTCTGGGCATTCCGGTATTAAGTATTGATCATCAGCGTCAGATCACCGAAACTGAACTTCCAGGTTTTAACTTACGCCACCAACGATTTTTGATTTTTCTGTACAAATTGTTCATCCGAATTTTATGCGGCCCTTCAGACCGATCTATTGTCAGTTCATTCTATCATTTCCCGGCGCGTCAAAAAACCAAATCCGTGTTTGTCGGCCCGTTCATCCATAAAATGCTTTACCAGTTGAAGGCAACACAGGGCAAACACATTACTATCTATTTAAAGGAATCGCAATACCTGCGTTATTTGCTCCCAGCCATCACTCCGATTAGTAATGTATCGTTTCAGATATTTTCAAACTGGGTAAAGAACGACCAATCAATCCAATTTCCTGACAATGTTGCGCTATTTTCGATTGATCAGCACGTGTTTCTGCATTCGTTGGCTTCTTGTCAGGCATTAATCACTACCGCCGGGAATCAAGTAATCGGTGAGGCAATATTTTTAGGCAAGCCGATTTTGGCTTTTCCAAAGATTGCTGATATCGAACAGGAAATCAACGCACGGGCGCTGCTTCAAAGCGGATTTGGCGAAACATTCAGTCTCCAATCTATCACGTCAGATCAAATCTTGACCTTCATCTCGCAACTCTCCCACTATCGAGCAATCATCAGGAAAAATGTCGGCATCCGCCTGATGTACGACGGCACATTTCATACACTTAAAATGATTGATCAATTTATTGAGGATTTTATTGATGTACGCTCCCAGCTCAAATTCAATTCGTGGAAATCGAAATTTAAGTTAGAGTCTATTGGTTTTACACGGTTGGGTTTTGAATTTAATCGGTGAAATGAAAACCTGTGCAGTAATACTTGCAGTTGTTTCGCAGAGAAGCGGTAGAGACGTTTTATCGTGCTATTGCCTGGCACAACCACGCAAGGCAGAGCTTTGCCAAATACATTTCCAGCCAGAGACTGGAAACGATAGAAAAAATCTATGTTGATAGTATTGTCTCACATCTTACGTTTGACGTTTCACATAGAATTATTATGTATCAAACATCGTAAGCTGACGATCAATAATGAGTTCCGAGTAGTTATTTTCAAGCCGGTCAATATATTTGTTAAAATCGAATTTGGCTTCAATTCGTTTACGACCAGCGTCGGATAATTTCGTGCGGAGTTGTGGTTGTTCAAGGAGTGACGTCATGGCCGATGCCAGTGCATCAACATTCTGCGGAGGAACTAGCAGGCCGGTTTCACGATTTATAATAATATCCGGGACACCGCCGCTATCGCTGGCAACTACGGGGAGCTTCATCGCATTGGCTTCTAATAAAATATTACCGAATGATTCTTCATAGGATGGGACGGCCAGGACATCCATAGCGCTCATCATTTTGGGAATGTTATTGGAATGACCAACAAACCGAATATCGCCATTGCTAAAATAATGGGCGGCCAGGGTTTTCACTTCATCTTCGTACGCTTCTTCCCCGAAACTGGCGCCGCCCACGATCAGAAATTGCACTGGTTTTTCCAGTTGTTTACGTACCATATCCGCTGCCATAATAAACTCGCGATGCCCTTTTTTCGGTGTAATTCGGCCTACCATTCCAACAATGTATGCTCCACTATCAATACCGATCTCTCGCCGCACGACAGTTCGATTATAGCTTGCCGGATTGTACATTTCCAGCATAATACCATTGGACATCAACTCCACTTTCTCTTCAGGAATGGGACATGTCTCCAGTATATTGCGGCGAATATAGGACGATATTGCATATACACGATCCAATCGTTTATAACAATATTTATGCAGAAAATCTTTTTTAGAAACACCGCTGGCCATTCGTTTGCTCAAAATAAGCGCTGTCGACGTACTCACCCAGTTGAGCGCTGGCACCAGGCGCCAGAGATCGTGAGACAAATGTGTATGAATAATGTGAGGTGGACGCTGCATTAATAGATATTCAATTTCGCTAATCGCATGTGGGATGTATTTGTGAAGAATCGGTTCAGTACGCAGTAAGCCTTCTTTCGCCTGTTTTTCCAGTTGCGAATCCGGAGCGCAGAGCAGGGTTACATCATGTCCTCTTGCATCAAGCGCTCGTGCAATTTTCAGGGTTTGCATTTCCAGGCCACCCCAGGACAGCGAACCACATGATTGATAGATAACCATATGACTCCTTTTTTTAAGAAATACTCTGAAAGGATTAATGATTGTGTTTAATGCCTTTCACGTAACTTTATGTCAATATGTGAGTCACCAATCAACTTAATTGTCAATATATTGTATATGACCAATGACGGCATAGACTAAATCAACGCACTCATTAATGTTCATATGCTGCAACTTCGCGATCGTCTGGCTTGAAGCGATGCTATCGCTCCACTGAAATTCCATCAGGATGATAACGTTTACATATCACAAGGTAAAATTAGTTCTCAATTAGGTATGAGCCGCCGGCTCGATAGATGTTGCCAGTACGGATGCGTGTGAGGCTTCCTGGCGCTGCCGGTAAATCAATATCAAATTCCTGATATAAATAAATGTACCTGATAATTGTCCAAGGATGAAAACCGGATCTTTGCGATGAATTGCATACACCAGCAGCAGAATCCCACCAAACAGACTGCAATGCCAAAAATACACTGGAACTACACTCTTTTTTTCGCGCTCGGAGGCAATCCACTGAATGATTAGCCGCATGCCAAAAAGTCCTTGTGCGGTAAATCCAAGAATTAACCACATGTTCATGATATAAAAACCTTAGCTGTTGTTCGAAATAACAGATAATGTTCATTAGCCACGTTAAACTCGCCAATCAGAATAAACGACTGTCCGATTCGTTGTTCCTCTCGTTCCCACACCAGCGCTTTTGTCAGTAGCAATCGATTGGGTTGTTGGGCATACGCTTGCAATTCATCATAGCCTAATTCCCGGAAATTTGTGCCAGATTGAAATGTGAAAATACCGCGTCTCACCTGATACGTACCAATAAAATATCCATTTTCTGAGTAGGAATGGATTGTATTGCCGACAATGTTGCCGGAAAAATACGGATTGAGCTCCCGTAAAACGTATTGACTCATAAATATCGATAATAGCGCAATACCGGCAATTAGTATCATCATCTGTTGCCTGATTTTGGAATATAGTCCCACGATTATCTGAACCACGATCATACTTCCGGCGACGATGGTCAGCAGTACCGGATCGATCGTTGCAACAATTGGGAGATGTTGTTTGAACAGAATGAAAAGTGCAAGCGGCCCCAGCGTCAACAGGGATGAAAGTATCACTTCCAGTCGAAATAGCTGTGTTGGCTCGGCCAAAGTTTGCATTCGGGCGGCGATGATAATTGCCAGCGGCGGCAGCACCGGTAACAGGTAAATGAACAATTTCCCGCTAATCACTGAAAGTATACCCAATCCGGAGAGAAACCACCACATCAATACGCGTTCCGGATCGTACGTTTCATCTCGATAATGTTTGATAGCCCGCGGAAAAAATGGTGTCCAGGGCAACAACACAAGCGGCAGCAACATCAGATAAAAGTAAATGGGTTCACGATGACTGAAGGCTTTGACTGCACGCCCGGCAACTTGCTTGAATAATATATCCCGTACATAGTCAGCATAGCCATAATACCATGACAACGCCAGCCAACCGCCAACTATCCCGGCAATCACAAGCCAGCCCGGATGAAGTAATACACGGCGCAGCCTGCCCCACTGTTTTGCAACGATTGTTGTCACAATGACGGTCAGTAATGGAAACGCCATGCCCAACGGCCCTTTAGAAAATACCGCCAGCGCTGTGCAGAGATAGAACAGCCAAATCAACGCTGAACGCTCAGTGGAGTTATACATCATGTAGGCATCAATCGCCAGCATAACGAATAAGGTCATCAACATATCCATACGCACAATTTGCCCGCAAATAATAACCAGCAACGTCGCCAGGAAAACGATCGCTGCTAACCTGCCGGTTTGGCGATCGATCATCCGGGTTGCGATACGATATGTCATCAGGGCACAGCCCAGCGTGCTAAGCCAGGTAATGAATAATCCGGCTGCGGGCGTTATTTTTCCGATCAACAGACAAACAGCGGCAGTCAGCCAAAAGTACAGCGGTGGTTTATCCGGATAAAATTGTCCGTTCAGATGTGGCACCAGCCAGTGATTCCCATGAATCATGTTGCTGAGTACATCGGCATAGCGCGCTTCATCTTCCACCCAGAAGTCACGCGGGGCAAATATCCCTGGCCCGATAATCACCAGGGAAACAAGCAGTATCCAAAACATATCATGTCGTGTCATGATGCTTCAATATCCGTCGAATATTTCTTTTGTTTTAAAAGCGGCAGTTGGAGAATTGACATATCAATTTCAATCAATTTTGCCCCGGTTTTACGATAGAGCGAAATTAATTGAACCAGATAACTTACCATTATCACAATCAAAATTGCACCTCCACGCATAATCCATGTGGCCATTTGGTTCACCGATGCCGCAACAATTTGTGGCTCACCATTTTGACAACGGAGTATCGGATTCAGGTAAAAGGTTGTTTGTGCGTTTTGAATCTCTGTTCGGATGTAGGTGTCCGAATCCTGAAGAGAATACACTGCGATTGAATCATGGTCAACTGTTTTCAACAACGCCCCAAACTGGCCGATAAACCGGATTTGGTCCGCCGGTTTATCACATTCAATCCGTAATTGATTGTGTTGTACAGACACGCTGAGAACTGTATTATCAACAATGGCATGCTTGCCTTCCACACCAAACATTCTCCCCTGCTTCAGTGCAGCGATAACATCATCCTGCCTGGGTGATGCCGCCATGACCATTGTCCAACAAACGCCGGTTTGACCGGGATCTGAAATTTTATGCGTATCGTCATCACCAATAATCCATACAGGCCTGCCGGCTGACAGCGCATCGTCCCACAGGGACACCGATTTCCGATAGTGATTCAACACTTCGATGGCGTTATAATGAGTCAATGCGGCCATGTCGGTAGAATCGTATCCATTGCAAAACAGCGGATGAGCGATAGCGACAAATTCACTATTTTTGCTCAACTCATCAAGTATGTGCTGCTTGTGGTGCCGCGACTGAAAAAACACATAGTCCTGCCACTCCACGCGTTTGGCGCCAATGACCACATGATGACATTTGGAAACGTTAAATCCGTGCTCATACACTGGAATAAAATTATCATCTTTTGTACGCAATTTATCTATATGCTGATAATCCGAAATCCCGATGATGTCATATCCCAACTGTTTATAATGGTTATGCACTTCTGCTGCATGGTTCCGTCCATCCGTCATCCCCAACCATGAAACTGAGTGTGCATGGAAGTTTGATTTATACCATGTCCCATCCGCATGCTGGTAGGGATTATACCAACTGTCGCCATGAAATTTTTCCGGTGCGGGAAAATTATACAGCGGCATCCTTGTATATTGCACCAAACTCATGATCAGGAAAACGCAGAGAATGGTCGCGATAACAATGAAAATTTGTCGTAGTCTCTTTTTCACAGGAACTCCGTCCATTAATGGTGTATTGCATTGCTCGCTGTTTCATCCAACGCACTGCCAATAAGTCCTTAAATGCTCTGAATACCCGATTGCGAACATTATATTTGGATTTTCCGAATTGACGGGGATAATGATTGATGGGTACTTCCTTAACAGTATAGCCTTCAATTTTTAACAGCGTTGGGAAAAATCGATGCATACCTTCATAAAGTTTAATGCTTTTAATCGCATGCGCTTTGAAGACTTTGAGGGGGCAGCCGACATCGCGTATTTTTTCGTCGCTTAAATAATTCCTGACCTTATTCGCAATGTAGGAGGAAATGCGCTTGTTCAGGGAATCATTTCGCTTTTGACGGTAACCCACTACTGCATCGAAATTTCCCAACTCATCCAGGAGTGTAGGAATATCATTGGCATCGACTTGTAAATCTGCATCCATAATTATAACCAATTCACCTTGCGCTTGATGAATGCCGGCATCAAGCGCCGCTGTCTGTCCGTAATTCCGGTCAAATGTGATGTAACTCAGACAGCGATCATGTCTACAAGCATCTTTCAAAATTCGTAAGCTATCATCTGTACTTCCATCATCAACACATATAATCTCATACACATCGTTCTGACGATCCATCGCATCATGTATATTTCTCAACAATCGTTTAACATTTTCCTGTTCATTATACACAGGCACAACGATAGAATATCGGATTGGTCGTATGTTCATGGTATGTTCCCCCGGTTGCTATTAGTTTGCGCCTGAATACTGAGCATTCGAAATTGTAAACATTAGCATGAGTTGTTTTCCAATATCTGCATTATCAATGTACTTCCCATAGTGTGGGTCTTCATTAACAGCATACGAATGAAACCGTTCACTCCCTGCCCCTTTGGCAAAGAATGGAATTAATGCATTGGTGTGTCCATCCTTATGCCACTCCATGCCAGGAAGTTTTCCCTTACCGTTATTTTGAATAGGGTTCCAAATTGGCTGGTTATTTTCCCCTGAATTCGGACCAGTCAAATAACCGCATTCATGGTCGCCAGTGACGATCACCAGCGTTTCATCCCAGGAACTGTTTGCTTCCACCCAATCAACAACCGTTTGCACTGAATTATTGAAATCAATTTCTTCTTCAATCATTCGGCCGCTGTGATTATCGTGACTGGCCCAGTCAATCGCCCCGCCTTCGATCATTAAAAAGAAACCAGCCGGATTGTTATCAAGCACGTTGATAGCAGCGCGGCTCATTTCCACAAGCGTTGGCACCGATTCGATAAATGGCGCCTGAAACGGTTGCTCATGCGAAGCATTGGCTCGATTTACCTGAAGTGTGCCGTGCACTTTAGCAATCCCAAGTAAGCGTTTTGGTGTGTCGCCAGTCATCAGCTTTTGAAAAGCAGCTCTGTCATCAATGAATGACCATGCATCGAGCTCCCCGTCATGGTCAGCATCGCTCATGGGGACACTATGCAGAATTTCACCCCAGGTCTCCTTTCCGCCGACGTATTGAAAATCACCGTGATCAACTGGCAGACCATCTTCATCAAAAAAAGGATGACCAGCACCCATGATAACATCTATCTGACTCGTCAACATATCACGCGCGATTACTTCATAATGTTTACGGCTTTCATTATGCGCTACAAATGCGGCCGGAGTTGCATGAGCAAATTGAACGCTGGTAATTACGCCAGTGGATTTCCTTAATTTTTCCAGGCGTTCAACAACATTTTCGACAGGCACCTTGTCCGGATCGATTCCAATTGCACCATTGCATGCTTTCACGCCACCTGCCATCGCAGTCGCTGCCGCAGCGGAGTCAGTTGGTTTTTCTTCCACACTATTAAATTTTTGCCAGACGTTATCGGGATCGTACTTCGCTCCGGATGCCGAGTATGTGCTCATGGCGTACTTCACCGGAAATCGCTCATACACAGCACCATCAGGGCGACCGAATTGATAGATACTGGCCGCATCGATATGATAATATCCACAACCGTCACTTATCATGACGATTACATTTTTGGGGACAGCATTTGCTGTTGTGTATTGCTTCGTGGTTGCTGTAAGACTTATGCACATACTGCTTACGAAGATCAGTATATTATTGATTGGTTTCACAGTTTGCTCCGTTTTACAAGTTTAGGATCAAAGTTAATATCTGGCTATGAAAATTTTGTTACAACCAGCTTGCAATTTGATGAAATTTTTTTTGATGAAATTGAACAGGTTTTAATGGGATATGATAGTACTACAACGTAAAATTAATCAAACAATATCCTGTTGGGAAATTTCCAGGTTTCAAAACCCAAAAAACAAATAAATGACAAATTACAATATCCAAAATTCCAAACTGTGCCATAAATTGCCAGTATCTTCATGTATTTTATTATTGGAATCAGAAATTTGGATATTATTTGGTATTTGCTATTTGACAATTTGGAGTTTTCGCTCAACGAAGCTATCAACTTAACGTTGTAGTAATAGTTAGGATGTAAAAATTGTATCCATTCAAAAAAAGATGGTGAGTACAAAAAATGGTTTTTCAGCTACCTTGATTGTATGTTGCATAGCGCAGAGAGCATAGCGAGATCAAATTTCGCTATGCGCCCGCTTTGCGAGATCCATACACAATGCATCTTCGGATTAGCATCGAATAATGAGTAAAAATGAGCCCATTCTAAAAACCGCGAATGGACGCGAATAGAAATCTATTAAGTCTTATAAAAACAATTAGTGAAAATTAGTGAAATTCGTGGTTAAGTTCTTTTTGGAGTAGACTCATAAATTGATTTTTAAAAATAAAGTTCGTTTATTCCTAACAAAATAGGAATAAAAAGAAATATGACAGGATTTGTGGATTAACAGGAATCTTATTATTTATTTTGTCAAGCGTTCTTCGGAACTTGAAGTAAAAAAAAATGTCTCTACTCAGAATATCCGTTGTCTGAGCTTGTCGAAGGCAACACATCCACAGGTCGTATGCGTTTGTCGATCCGCCGCGGCGGATTCAGCCGACGGCCAGTTTCGTGATTCTACCTGAGTAGTTCAACTTTGTCAAATTAATAACTTCTCATAAATTTAATGATTTATATTCCGTTTTCAATATTCTAAGAAATATTTTTAATCAATAAAACTTAAATTCTTTTTGAATAAAAAACTAACGCAGAGATGCAGAAATTGCAGAGTTCTGCAGAGAAAAACTAAAATATCTTCTCTGCGTTCTTCACGAACTCTGCGTTAGAATAAAAGTATCCATTCAATATTAGTTGGTTATGTTGTCCCGCCTTTTCGGCGGGATCAGTCAACGGTATGTTCCGTACCCTGAGCTTGCCGTCTCGCAGCGGCGTGCCGTTCCGATGTATCGGAACACG